>JAYVFR010000001.1:0-21169 GCA_043772945.1 Minisyncoccota bacterium
AGAGTTTGTTGCTGTCCAAATATTTGTTGCAGGTCAGCTAGGATTAGATCTAGGTAGATATTACCACTTCGTAGACTCGTGTCATCTCCATTACAAAGACCTAGAAAAAATCAGGCATATCTGTCTTTGAAATACCCTAGCTTGTTTCTAACTCTTGTGTTTTTTGAAAAAGATTATGATTGGAGTCAGAAAAAGAATTTTGAGATCCATCCAAAACGACCAATTTTCGACATAGAAAGTGTCAAACTTAACTTCGTTTTCAAAATGCAAATCACTCCTTCCTTTAATCTGAGCAAGACCGGTGATACCTGGTTTAATATTTAAAACTTTGTAATGATGGCGTGCGTATTTTTTTACCTCGCGTGGTTGATGAGCTCGCGGACCTACAAGTGAAAGATTTCCAAGTAAAACATTAAAAAATTGTGGTAACTCATCTAGGCTGGTCTTTTCTAAAATCTTTCCAAAATTTGTCATTCTTGGATCATTTTTAATTTTATAGAGAGCCCCTCTATTAGCACTTTCTCCTTGAGATTTAATTAATTCCTGCTCAAATTCGAGGGCTTCTTTTGCTTTTGGGTCTAGTTCAGAAGTGCAAAATTGTTGTTTAAAACGACGAAACTTATACATTTTAAAAACTTTTCCATCAGGGCCAATTCGTTCAGACGAATAAAAAATAGAGCCCTTTGAATCAATTTTAATTAAAATTATAATAACTAGGTAAACAGGGCTAAAGATTAAAACAAACAACCCTGATACTAACAAATCAAAAGTTCTTTTAAATACGACCCGCCAACCTTCAAGCCGAGTATAACCCACCTCAAAGTAGTACTGATCCTCAATACTAATAGGATAGACTTTGTAAACGTCAAATTGATTAAACAGAGTAGGGCTAAAAACTAATCTAATTTTAAGATTTTGGCACTTGAAAGCAACCTCTTCTATATTTTCATTTTTGGTCGTGTTTTCCGTTATGCTTATAAAAACTTCACCAACTTCCCTGCTATCCAAAAGGTCTATAACTTGCTTGGCTGTTTCATTATTCAACTCATCAAAAAAGTAAATCCTGCGAACATTTGCCCTTTCAAATTGACTTGAAGTTAAGCTATAATCAGTACCAATAATAATTATATCGCTTTTACCTAATCCAAAAGCTAGCAAAATTCTGGAAAATCCAAATTTAAAAACTCTTAAAATCATCATCCAAATAATTACACTAAAACCAACAGTTCCAATCACAAAACGGCTAATAATCATTCCACCATTATCAAAAGTTAGTCTTTTTGGGTTATATTCATTAAAATATAGATAACTAATAAGCCCTAAAACTATAATAGAAACACTCAAAAAAATATTTACAATTGACTGGCGAATAGTAGGCGGGCGAAAAATTTTATACTGCCCCATCAAAGCTAGAATTAAAATTATTATGGAGGATAGAAATAAGAGAATAATCAAATAATCAAAACCATAAATTTGTTTGACCCCCTGAAAACTATCAGCTAATAAAATATAACGGATGTAATATGCTGACAAACCTCCTATAACAACAGCTCCATAATCAATTATCGGCATAAGAGCTATTGACCAAATCTTGTTACGCTGAAATTTAGTTAGCATATAGTTGTTTTAAAATTAATTTAGCAACTTCAGGACCAATTCCATCAATTCCAAGCCCTGCTAAAAACTTATAATCAATTAAATTCTCAAGAGATTTATTTATTGATTTTTTTAAATTCTCTATAGATTTATTGCCAAACCCATCCCAAGAAGCAATTTTTTCATAGTTTAAATTGTATAGATCCGCAACGCTGCAAATTTCTCCTTCTTGAACTAATTTTCGAACAGTTTTCTCAGAAAAACCACTAACGTTAGCCAGATGTCGCTGACAATAGTAACTAATTCGATAAACTATTTGATCCTCGCAACTAGTATAATTAGGGCAAATTAAATCCACTCCTGTATCGCTTAAAATCAGAGTAGTATTGCAACTAGGACAATTGTTTGGAGCTTGAAAAACCATAAAACTATTTTGATTATTAAGATATTATTATTTAATTAAAATTACTAGCGAGATACTTAAGCAACACATGATTATCGTGATAAGCCAATACCTTAAAACTATTTGATTACGCGTCATACCGAGAGACTCAAAATGATGATGGAGAGGAGCTGCTCTAAAAACTTTTCGTTTAAAGACTTTCTTAGAAAAAATTTGAATAATATTGCTCATCACTGTTCCAAACAGACATATCCCTGCAATTGGCAATATAAAAGTAGTGTTAGTTAGAATTGCCACAACACCAAGCGTCAACAACAATCCAGTAGTCCCAGTATCTCCCATATAAAATTTAGCAGGACTAATATTATACCACAAAAAAGCAAGTGTAGAGGCTGAAACCACCGCCATTAAAGTTGAAATCTCAGGAAAACCTTTAAGGTATGCAATAGTTGCAAAACAAATAAAAATTGGAGCAAGCACACCCCCAGATAATCCATCAAAGCCATCAATCACACTACTACCCCAAAGAAGTAACAAAACAACAAGCGTATAAGGAATTATTAACCAGCCAAGATTATAACCAAAAATATTGTACAAATCTATCTTGTAACTAAAAATATCAATAACATGAATTTGAGCTCTACTGTAAAACCAGTAACCAATAGCTATACTTAAACCACTAATTAAAAGCAAACGTTGACTTAATTTAAGACCACCGGCTTTATAATTACCCCCACTTTCAAGAGTTGACAAAGCATCATCCACAAATCCAACAACCGACCCAAAAAAAAGAGTTCCAATAGGGATAAAAGTCTGAGCCCGATTCACGAAATTAAACGACTGAAATAATTTGTTATCTGGATCTATTTTAAGCAATATCCAAAAAAAACCTGCGAATACAAGTGTATTAATCCAAATAAGTAAACCTCCTCCTCTTGGAATTTGGACTTTAGCTTCATCATGCTCGTAGAATCTTTTTAGTGTCTTATCGGTGTATTCGCCTCCTAGCATATTAATTTTACGATTTTGCTTTTTCCAAAATTTTAACCAGCGTAATAATTTTATTAAACTTGGGGCCCACCAGAGTGCTATTAAAAATGATAAAGCCACATAGACTAAAGAGCGTACTAATTCCATACTAATATAAATATTTGGTTAATTCACGATAGATTAAAAGGCTAATCTCTAATAACTGTCAAACCTTATCTCTAAATTATTTTTAGACACTAAAGTCTCTTGACATTCCAAAAGATTAGAGATACTGAATAAGTATGTCAAAAAACGATATTCTCAAAAAACTAAATTTTGATGACGATTTTATCACCTATCTAAACGATACCAAACTCGCAACTCAAGTGGCCAAAATGTGCGAAGAAGCTTTGAGTGTAGATAGTTCACTTCGTGGTAAAGTAATCACAGAGATATCAGATTTAGTTAAACGAACACCTTTTAACAACAGTTTTAAACAAAAAGTTAACGAGCAATACAACAGTGATATTAAAAATATTAAAATTGTAAATGCTAATGAGAATAATTTAGTTAATTTAACAGCCGAAATCCCTTTGAAATGTTTTGTTTGCATTACTGGAGTCTCTGGAAGTGGTAAATCTACTTTAATTAATGACATTTTTGCCAATCATTTAATGAATCATTTTTATGACTCTCGTCTCCCAACGGGTAAATTTGATGAGATTTTAGGGCTTGAGAATATTGATAAGGCTATTATTATTGATCAGAGTCCAATTGGTAGAACTCCACGCTCAAACCCTGCTACTTACACTAAGCTTTTTGATCCAATTAGACAATTATTCGCTGAACTTCCCGAATCGAGAGCGAGAGGTTATTTGCAAGGTAGATTCTCTTTTAACGTTGTTGGAGGGCGATGTGAAACCTGTGAAGGTGATGGAGTAATTCGTGTAGAGATGCAGTTTTTACCTGATGTTTATGTTGTATGCGAAGATTGCCTTGGAAAACGCTACAACCGCGAAACTTTGGAAATTAAATATAAAGATAAAAATATAGCTGATATTTTAGCTATGAGCGTTGAGGAAGCTCTTGAGTTTTTTGGGAATCATCCACAAATTAAACGTCGCCTTGAAACACTGCATAATGTTGGGCTTGACTACATTCACCTTGGTCAAAGCGCTACAACTTTATCTGGTGGAGAAGCTCAAAGAATTAAACTTGCAACAGAATTATCTAAAATTGGAACAGGTAAAACTCTCTACATTCTTGATGAACCTACAACGGGGCTACACCCGCTAGATGTTAAAATGCTTTTGAAAGTTTTACATAGACTTGTTGATAAAGGAAATACAGTAGTTGTGATCGAACATAATCTTGACGTTATCAAAACCGCTGATTGGATAATAGATCTAGGCCCTGAGGGTGGTGATCAAGGAGGCCAAATAGTTGCAACAGGTACTCCTGATCAAGTAGCAAATAATCCAAAAAGCTATACAGGTCAATACCTGCAGCGTGTTTTAAAACAAACACCAAGTGTTAGTTAGATTTGACAGAGTAAAAAGGATTTAGATAGTATTTAGTAATTAACTAAATCAAAACAACAATATGCAAAAAGCTGACAAATTTAAAAATGGACTAGGACTTCTACACTACCCCGCTATCGACACTCAAGTTTTTATTGTAGGCTTAATTGCTAAGACAGGTTTGATTTACGAAAACTCTTTAGTTAAACCTGGAATTCTCTATTTAATAGAACGCCTTTTATATAGCGGAACTGATAAATATTCATCAAATCGACAAATCAGCTTAATGCTTGAATCATTGGGCGGAAGGTTGCATACAGTTACTGGTCAGGAAACTTTTCAAATTTATTTAGAAGTCCCTTATTACAACCAATTCAAAGCAATTTCTTTTCTTGCTAATTTAATTCAATACTCAAATTTTGATAATAGTGACATAGAATCCCAAAAACAATATCTCAAAAATTGGTTAGTCTCTAAACAAAATTCAAATAACCTTGAAACTGAAGGAAGTGAAATTCAATTAAGGAGTTTTTATTTAGGAAATAGATATAACGAAATTAACTCTACAATTACACTTGATTCACTCTTAAATATCACAAGAGCAGAAATTACTGATTATTATTCACGACAGTTTAGTCCAGAGAATTGCCACCTAGTTCTCTCTGGTAAGTATGATGACACTGAATTGGACAGGATTGTTGAACAAGAGTGGGGTTTTTGGAATCCCAAAACACGATATACTTTAGATATCAGAAACGAACGAGAAGATATTGCAATAGCGCTACCCAATGTTGATTTTAGACAGAGAGGTCAGATGCATACAGAGATTAATTTTGGATTTTTAATAGACAACAATCCCCAAGATAGGTTTCTAAACCCTGAAACACGCGAACAATTAAACGGTAAGGAATTAGAGCTTGCAGTCCAAGAATACATAATTGATGTAGCTCGATTAATGATTTTAAATAATGTTCTAGGGCAAGGAATTTCTTCCAAACTCTGGACTAAAGGAGTTGATGAAACAATGTATTTTTATCAAATTAGTAGTGATGTTAGTGTCCTTAAAAATTGTAATTATCTAGAAATTAGTGGAATTCTGGAACATAATATGTTTACTTTTGGGCTTGAATCTGTTTTAATGACTTTAAAAGATTTAACCAGAGATACAATTGCAATTAATGAAATTTTAAAAGCTAAAGAAGTTATAAAAAGCAAATTTATTCTAAGCCACGAAAACCTTTTAAATAAAACACTTTGGCAAGTTGATAATTATCTACTCACAGGAATGAATCTAGAGCTTGACGAACTAATTAAAGTTATCCAAAAAGTCGGAGCTAATGAAATTAGAACTCTCGCTGATAATATTTTTAGGCAGAACAAACTCCAACTGGTAATTTTAGGAACGGCTAAAGAAACTCGAACAGTAAAAAATTTAATCGAAAAATATTTAAGGCAATTATAATGAAATCTTGACCAAATAAATGACTTAATATTAAGGTTAGTTATTATGAACTCCCTAGCGTCGAATAAAGTAACTAGAGTTAAGCAAATTATTAACAACATCGCTGATGGTTTCAGTCTAGATAAATTAAGTAAATCCCCTGCAAGATTCAACCTCGGCAAACTAGAGTGGTTTAATAGTGAATATATCAAACTATTACCTCTTTTGGAATTTAGTTATAGAGCTGATAAGCTTAAGTTTAAATATAAGCTAGAAAAAGATACTAGAATTCGTATAGGAGACTACGTTTATCTGATTGATTTAAAAAAAAATCTTATATTTGGTGAAAAGTGGGAACATATTTGGCCTGATGGAGATGGATATTTTTATCCGCTTGGTGGTGGAAGAGATGTTGGTGAACTTTCTAGGGATTGCGTTGTTCGTGAAGTTCTTGAAGAAAGTAACGGTCAAATTAAAATTAATCCTGAAAAATTAATCCCGATTATAACAAGAGTTTTTAAATTTAATAAACCAACAGAAATCGAAAAGCAATTATGGGATGCTAAAGAATTTAATTATTATTTTTATGAAATTGATAGCCAAGACGTTAATAGCTGCTCAGGCGATAATAATGCAAATTGTTGTTGGCAACCACTTAGTGAGGTTTTAAGTCAAAATAAATTCATTACCTATTCCATTTGGTATAATTTCTGTCAGGAGAATTCGCTTGCAATTATAACCCCAAACCAAAAAGACATTCAAAAATTATTAGCGTACAAACTCGATCAAAACAGAATAGCTAAATTAAACCAAATCGGCGAAGAGTCGAGCGTTATTTATAATTATTTAGCTTGTGAGGTAGGGGAAATTAAATGGAAAAAAAACACACTCGAAGAATCAAAACAAAAACTAAAAGAATTATACGACAAATTTATCAACAATGATGATGTCTGGGAAGAATTTACAAAATTATACGATATTGATAATTTAAATAATTTGAAAAAATTAGATAGTTTACCTCAGTACCTGAAAGAAGCTAGTGATTGGTGGTCAAGCCTCATCAAACAATATTTAATTAAAAATAATTTAGATTATGGAGAATTTCTTTGGCCACTTCGCCTCAGTCTTTCAGGTCAGAGTAAATCTGCAAGCGCCTTTGAAATATTGGTAATTATTGGTAGAGAAGAGTCTTGTAATAGAATTAAAAAATATTTATAAAATAACTTATAAAACTAACTAAATTATGTTTAAACATGCAATTTTTGAAGGATTAAAGAATCTTTTACGTTCTTTTTGGCTATCTTTTACGGCAATTTTTATTATTACTGTCAGTCTTTTTGCTGTTAGCCTTGCTTCCAATATTTGGATTATTACGGGCTTTGCACTTCGAAGGTTGGATAGTCAACTTGTAATTTATGCAGATTTAAAAGAAGACATAACGCCCGAAGCTAGAAAGCAACTAGATAATGATTTACGTTCTAATGGGGATATCAAAGAAGTCAAATTTATTTCTCGAGAAGAAGCTAGTGAAAATCTTAAAAAAAATGTGATAGTCGGTAAAGTAATTGCAAATTTAGAAACCACTTCTAAAAACACTAAAAATTCCGATTCTTTAAATTTCTATACCGAGTCTTACAAATTAACACCAGCTAATAACGAGAAATATGCTGCCGTTAGCTCTTTTATTACGCAATCTAAATACAGTGCCATAATTAAATCAATTGGTAAGCTTGATGATTTTCAAAAAAATTTAGAAAAGCTTTATTACTGGACAACTATTATTGGTACAATTTGTGTAGTTGTTTTTGGAACTGTTTCCATCCTTGTTATGATTAATATTTTACGAATTGCAATATACTCCAGAAGAGATGAGATTGAAATCATGAGACTTGTTGGAGCAACTAATGAATATATTCGCTGGCCATTCATTATGGAAGGTATTTTTTATAATCTTTTAAGCGCGGTTGTGGTCGGTGCGATATTTTTACCAGCAATATACTTTTTAATTCCTGATATAGTAAAATTCCTTGAAGTACCCAGCGGCAACGTAATGACTATGACAACTTACCTTTATGGTGGATTTGGTGGTATAGTAGCTACTAGCTTAATTATCAGCTTTTTGTCCTCCTATTCAGCGACCCAAAGATATTTAAAATTATAATTCCAATTCATGACAGAATATGATATAATTATACTAGGAGCTGGAATGGCGGGTTTATCTTTAGCTTATAGAGGACTAATTTCTGGCACCTGGAAAAATAAAAAAATTTTAATTATAGAAAAAGAGCTTAAAGCTAAAAATGACAAAACCTTTTGCTTCTGGTCTCAAAAAAATAACAAACATCTCCTAGCTTTCGAACCAATTATTAAATATAAATGGGATCAAATGAAGTTTTTTGAAAACTCTGGAAATGAGCTTTCATTTAAACAAAAAAACCCGCAAGTCAAATATCAATATAATTTAATACATAGTTTAGATTTTTATGATAGCATTTTTTATTACTTAAAACTTTGTGATAACGTAGACATTAAGTTTGATCTAGTGAGAGACTTAATAGAGAAGGAAAGCAAAATTATTGTAACAACAAGTGAAAGAAATTATTCTGGCGAGCAGGTTTTTGATACTAGACCACTTAAAATTCCTACAGAAAATGAAATAAAAAGTAATCGCTATCAGTATTTCATGCAGCACTTCAAAGGAGTTAAGCTTGAAATTAAAAATCATAATTTTGACTTAAATAACATACACTTGATGGATTTTAGAACCAATCAAAAATTTGGAACATCATTTTTTTATCTTTTACCATTTAACAAAAATCAGCTATTTGTAGAATATACCTTGTTTAACAAAAAATTATTAGATCAAAAAGAATACGATAATCAAATTCAAATCTATTTAAAAAAAGTATTAAATTTAGACTCTAAAAATTACAAAATACTAGAAACTGAATTTGGCGTAATTCCAATGACAAATTTTAAATTTGAAAGGCAAAATACTAGTGGCAGAGTAATTAATTTAGGAGCAAGAGGAGGTGATACTAGGGGCTCTACTGGATACACTTTTTATAACACCCAACGAACTATCACGTCAATTCTTGAAAATTATCAGGTGCCAGGTCAATTAATAAGGATTAAAGAGCCTGTTAGTAATTTAAATAAATATTTTGATTCAATATTTTTAAGAGTTTTAGACGCTGGTAACTATCAAGGATCAGAACTGTTTGGCGATATTTTTAAAAACGCTTCTATTGATTCGATTCTAAGCTTTCTAGATGGTGAGGCAAGTTTTAAACAAAGTTTTGAAATTATTAATAGCGTCCACAAACTCCCATTTATCAAAGCCCTCTAGTATTTCTTAAAATTAACTTTATTTGACAAAAGGTGGAGACTTTTACTATATTTCTAATATTCTTTTACGCTAACGTTTAAAGTTACCAACTACTATGCCAAACACTAAATCATCTAAAAAAGCCCTTCGTTCAAGTCTCAAAAAAAAAGAGTATAACATCATTTCAAAATTTAAAATCAAAAACGCTCTTAAAACTCTCCGTAAAGGTTTAAAAACTAGCCCAGCCGACTTCGAAGGTAACCTTTCTCAAACATTTTCAGCCATTGATAAAGCCGTTAAAACCAACTTATTACATAAGAATACAGCTGCTCGCAAAAAGTCTCGTTTGGTTGCAATGATTCGTCGTACAATTAGTGAAGGAGTCAAAGAGGTTAAATAGTTTACTTACAAATTTACCAATCAAATATATTAATTTTTTAAAAATAACTCAAAACCACTTTTATATGTCATCTTTAACAGAACTTAATTTAGAATCTTTCAATGATCTAAAAAAGAATTCAAACAACGTTTATTTGTTAGACTTTTGGGCTGAATGGTGCGGGCCTTGTAAAGCTATGGCTCCAATTTTAGAGCGACTATCGCTAGACACTGACTTAGTGAAAAATCAGATCAACATCGCTAAAATTAATATTGATGAAGTAGGAGAACTTGCTCAAGAGTTTGAAATTACTGGAATTCCAACAATGGTAATGGTTAAGTTTAACTCCGAAACAGGTGATTACACAAAAATCCAAGAATTCGTAGGAATGCAATCAGATCCTTTAAAATTTAAAATGAATATACTAGATTCATACAAAAAAATTCCCAACATTAGTAAGACTGATGGAATAGACTTTAACTCAATTTAAAAACAATTAATACTAATCTAATAATAAAATCTAATATGTTAAACATAGGCGATGTACTCTCTTATATTTATTTATTTATTAGCTTGTGTTTTAGCGTTGTTTTCATTCTGATACTCTATCATATTTTTCGTAAAAGTTACCAACCTCAGAAGTCAATGTATTTCATTGTACCCGTTGGAGTGATTTATTTTATGCTTTTGGGACTCTGTTTTTATAATCTTAATGTTTTTACTACGGCCCTAAAAATTCAACCAACCGAAACGAAAACAAATCAAATTCAAAAAAATCAAAAAACTTCTAAAAGCCCAGTAAAATTCTAGCTTAATATTAATTTATTCTTAGACCTACAAATCCTTGTTCAACATTCGTAATTTTACTACAGTTTTTAGTTTCTAGAATTTCTTTAGATTCTATTTTAGTGTTTTGACTTACAGTAATCTCACAAATAAAATTATTTTTTAAAAGCTCTAGCTCTGAGAGCGTGTCTAGACGAATAATCTCTAAACGATAAACTCCTTAATCCATTGTAATTATTTTTGTCTTTTCAGTTTCTGAACAGTTACTTTTTCGCAACTGAAGATTTTTAATTAGAAAAAATTAGTAATGAGGCAACCAGAATTAACAGTAAAGCCAAAGAAACTAAAGAGCTATTTCTAATATTTCCAGCACCTTTAATACTCGCTCTAAAGCCTATAAAAATTTGGTCTAGTTCAACCTACTTTAATCCAGAATTTTCAAGTTTAAATCTTTTAGAGCCTTTAGTTCAATAGTTAATGGGCTATTAGTCATTAGATCGATTCCAGAACCGTTCTTTGGAAATGGAATAATTTCCCTTATATTGCTCTCGCCTGTCAATAGCATTAAAATCCTATCAATTCCAGGCGCAAAGCCAGCATGATTAGGCGCTCCATAACTGTAAGCTTCAAGCATGTGACCAAAACGATTTTTAACTTCCTCTTTAGTGTAACCAACTAAACTAAAAGCGTGAATAAGAGCCTCAGGGTTTGTATTTCGAGCACCTCCACTAGAAATTTCATAACCATTACAAATGATATCATATTGAACAGCTTTTAAATCTAATAACTTATTACTAACCTCTAGTTTCTTTAAAGTTTCAAGCGGAGTTAGGCCCTCCTCTGATTTCCAAACTCCAAATGGGTTATGAGTAAAGTCAATTTTACCAGATTCTTCGTCTTGCTCAAAAAAAGGAAAATCATAAATCCAGGCAAATTTTAAGAGAGAGTCATCAATTAAATTTAAGTGCTTTGCAATGTAAACTCGCATTTGGTTCTGGGCTTTATAAACTAAGCTCTTGTTTGAATTGGCTATAAATAAAACTAAATCACCTTTTTGAATTTTAAAACATTCTTCAATTTCTTTCTTTTTTAACTCAATTTGCCCCTCATTTCCAAAAAATTTAAAAATTGGAGATTTTGGACCTTCATTTGTATATTGAATGTAAGCAATTCCTGGCAGACCATTTTGACGACCAATGTCTTGAATTTTATCTAAATCCGATCGAGTAAATTTATCAACTCCATTTCTGATTACGAGAGCTTGAATTTTAGAATTTTTATGATTATTTTGATCACATAAATCTGCAAAAATCTTAAACTCAGAATCTCTAAAAATATTTTTAGCATCTTGCCACTCTAAATCAAAACGCAAATCAGGTTTATCAGATCCATACTTATTCATCGCATCTTCGTAAGTAATTTTAACAAAATTAGTATCAGCTAGTTTTCTATTAGTAAATTTTGGAATTACAATCGCTTCTTGAATACACTTTTCAAACATCTTATAAATATCTTCAGGTTGTGCCCAAGCCATTTCTAAGTCTAATTGGTAGAAATCTCCAACCGCTCGATCAGCCCGTGGATCTTCATCTCTAAAACAGGGGGCAATCTGAAAATATTTAGTAAACCCTCCAACCATTAATAACTGCTTAAACTGTTGTGGGGCTTGCGGAAGAGCATAAAACTTACCAGGTTGCAAACGGGATGGAACTACATAATCACGAGACCCTTCTGGGCTAGGATTAGCCAGAATCGGGGTTTGAACTTCAATAAACCCTTCACTATCAAACCAATTACGTAAATTTAAAATAAATTTAGATCTTAAGTTCATATAACTACGCAACTTAGAACGACGAAAATCAAGGTAGCGATATTTTAACCTTACTTCCTCACCCGCCAACTGATTTTGATTATGAATATCAAACGGTAAAGTCTGAGCTGTCGACACTATTTCTAACTCATTAATTTCAATTTCAATTTCTCCAGTTGCAATATTAGGATTTATCAAATTTTCTTCACGAGCTATAACCATTCCAGTTATTTTAACCACAAATT
Organism: Minisyncoccota bacterium; assembly: GCA_043772945.1. Lineage (GTDB taxonomy): Bacteria > Patescibacteriota > JACMRA01 > JACMRA01 > JACMRA01 > JAYVFR01. The sequence goes on from JAYVFR010000001.1 coordinate 12,478, forward strand.
CATTTTTAATAGTTTCAGCAATTTTAAAAGCAAGAGGGTTTTTATCAGGATTAATAACGCATTGCACTAAGTCATCATCGGAGCGTAAATCAATAAAGATCAAACCACCGTGATCACGTAAACTATGAACAAATCCTCCAACTGAAACTATTCCAGATTTTTCCGTAAGGTTTTTAAAATTAATAATTAAATTATTTAGACTGCTAGCTGGCATATTTTATAGTTTTTATGTTTTAAATTGGATTAATAGGTTAGGCTAATTCTAATAAAATAAACATTAAGTTTATAACTTGTCAAAAATTACATGAATTATTTTCCATTCAAAAAGCCTCCTAATATAATATATATAATAAAAGGAAGCTCTTTGAGAAATTCAAAAGTTTATACATTAACAAAAGTCAAAGCAATACCAGTGTTACCACCACGACCAGTACGACCAATACGATGAATGTAATCATCATAGTTCATCGGTTCATCGTAATTGATTACGTGACTTACGTTTGGAATATCGAGTCCACGAGCCGCTACATCAGTCGCAACTAATACCTTAACTTCGTTATTCTTAAAACGCCTCAAAGCAATCTGTCTTTCACGCATATTTTTATCACCATGAAGAGCCTCTGCAATAAAACCATTTGAGTGAAGTTGGCGTGCAATACTCTCTGTACCAATTTTAGTGTTACTAAAAATCAAAACTTTATCAACTCCTTCTGTCTGCATTATCTCAGTTAGTTTGTCGGTTTTGTTGTGGTGTGGAAAAATTTTAACAATGTCTTGATCAATATTTTTATTTGATTCTGACTTTTTGATTTCAACCGTCACAGGATTGACTAACAAGCTATTAGCAATTGGCTCAACAGAAGAATCCATAGTAGCGCTAAAGAAAAGACATTGCTTTTGATCTGGAAGTCTAGAAATAATATAATTCATATCGTCACGAAAACCCATATCAAGCATACGATCTACTTCATCTAGAACAATATTTTGGTAGTCTTTGAAATTAATAAAACCTTGCTTTTCCAAATCAATTAATCTACCTGGAGTACCAATAACGAATTGAAGTGGACGACTTAATTTTTGGATTTGCTTTAAAGGGCGAACACCTCCAACACAGCAAACCGAAAAAATATTCATCTGATAATCATGGAATTTTACTAATTCTTCCTCAATCTGGAAAGCTAACTCACGAGTAGGTGTAATGATCAAACTACTAGAATGTTGCCCATCACGACGAGCCTGCAACACTTTATCAATCAAAGGTATTAGGAAAGCTGCAGTTTTACCAGTTCCTGTCTGAGCAATTCCAATTAAGTCACGACCTTCAATGATGTAAGGAATTGATTGATCCTGAATCGGGGTTGGGTCTATAAAACCACGAACTTCTATAGCTCTACGTAATTTAGGACTAACGTTAAAATCACTAAATTTGTTGACTGGAACATAAGCAACCGCGTCTTTAATTGCCTCAGCACGTTTTACATATTTAGCAAAAGGATCTTTAGGAGATCGTGCTTGCTGTTTATTAAAATTTAAAAAAGTTCCCCGTTGAGTTCGATTACGGCGACCGTTAAAACCACCCCCATTACCGCCCCTACTTCCACCAAAGCTTGAAGCTTGTGAACTTGAAGAACCTCCACGACTTCTTCCACCACCATTATTAGTTAAGTTAATTTCCATATATATATTTTATAAATTTTTTATTTTTTACCCTCGACGCTATTAACCTTGATATTTATCTTGAATTTTTCGGATAAGCGGGCGGGCAAAAATAGAGTTTATAAATAAAATCCGAAACGCAATTAACTTGTTTTGTTTCTCAGCATGAAACAGAAAAGTTTAGGATGACTTAAATATTTTTAAATCAACACAAATATAACAATTGGTCTAAACATAAAGAATAAATTAATTTTTGGCAAGTTAAACTAGTTTAAGTTTTTATTCATTTGATAAACGCTCCTCAAGTTTTTCTGCTAATTTACTAGGTAAACACCGAATAACTTTAATCAAATATTTATCATTTGTATTAACTGGTTGAGAACCGTACCGAAGTCTAAGTTTTAATTGTTGATTTTGGAAAATATAAATAGTATCTTCAGGCGAATCATATTCATCGTACTTGTCATAACCAATTTCATAATCTCCACATTTTTTTTAAAAATATTTGTTTGTTGTTTAATTTGAATAAAGGTCAATACCCAAATCAAAATAACTGAAATATAAATTAAATATTCAAAATATACACTTATTTCTGCAAGTTGATAAATAGGCAGTATGAGATAAACAAACGGGTAAATAGCAGATAAAACACATTGTAAAATTTTGACAAAACTCCATCACTATTATTTTATAGTCATATATGTCTTCACAAAACCTTTATTTTCTACCTTCTGGAACAGTTGATAATTTTAATGTAGTAATTGAAATCCCGCACGGCTCCCAAAATAAATATGAATTAGATGCTGAAACAGGTGCATTATTTCTTGATCGCGTTCTTTACGGAGCAGCATTTTACCCAGGTAATTATGGATTTATTCCCTCAACTAAAGCAGAAGATGGAGATGCCGCCGACGTAATTGTGTTCATGACAAACCCCGTTCCTCCTAAAACTGTAGTTAAATGTCGTTCTGTTGGAATTGTTAAAATGGAAGATAGCGGAGATTTAGATTCCAAAATTCTTGCTGTTCCAAATGATGACCCTTATTTCAATGAAATAAACGATATAGAAGATTTACCAAAACATAAAATTAAAGAAATTACTGACTTTTTTGAAAATATGCAAAAATTTAAAAAAGGCGAGTGGAAAAGAAATGTAAACAAAATTCTTTCTGTTGAAAATAGAGAATCAGCTCAAAAAGAAGTTGCTCGCTATTTAAACAACTACCCATCTGCGGAATCTAAATAAACCGCTCCTTGCACAAACAACAAATTTATGCTTTTCTGTTCAAGTAATTTGTAAGGGAAGCGCTATAATGCTAAAAAATTGGGATCACAATTACTGGCTAAACATTGGCATGGTAGTAGCAACCCGAATGCTACTAGTAGACGAACTTGAAAGAGAATACAGTCCAGCAACAATCAAAAATATCCTCAAAAATTGCCCAACAGCTTTTGATAATGAATTTTATCAAGAAGCTGGTAATGCAACCAGTGATTTATTTGATGATATATCAAACCAAGAAGAAAATGCGTTTGAGGCTGTAGATAGATACGAAAATCTCAGAGAAAGAATTTGTGCCTTGATTAAAAAAATTGATTCAGCACTTCCAGTGGAGGTAACTAAAAACTACAATTTTATCTATTAGTTAAGTAAGCCCAAATTACACCTAGGATTTTTCTCCTAGGTTTTTTTATTTTAAATTTGTTAGAATCTCGTAATTAATAGTTTCTCCTATAGTTGCGAGTTTATCTGCTGTAATTTGAGAATTAATTAAATCAACTTTTTGACCAATTTTAATCGGATTATTAGCCTTTGTGATATCAATAGCTATCATATTCATCCTTACCCTTCCAATAACCTGAAAAATCTGACCCTTAATCATAACCTGACCAACATTACTAAGTCTACGAGCAAAACCGTCACTGTAACCAATTGGAATAGTTGCAATTGTAGTTTCCTGGCTACAAATAAAAGCCTGTCCATAACTGATAGAATTACCTTTTTTTAATTGTTTAATATTATCAATATAAGCATACCATACTAAGGAAGGGGTTAGTTTCTTTAATTTATTTTTAATAGCGATTGCTTCAATTTGCGAGCTTGGATAATAACCATATATTCCGATGCCAAGCCTTGCCATATTCTGATAGTTTAAAACATCTAAATCCTTTATGTCTAAAGCATCCTGACGAATAAAACCTGCGGTGTTTTGATAATGAATTAACTTCGGTTTAAGACCATTTGCCTCTAAAAATCTTAGACTGTTTTTAAAATTCTCTAATTGCTCATAATAATAACTAGTATCTTCTTCATCGGCTGTTGCTAAATGAGTGTAAACTCCAGTTAAATTAATTTTTTGGGAGTGTTTGAGCATTTTTATAACTTGTTCCAAAGTTTTTTGATCGTAATCTAAACCCAAACAATGCATTCCAGTGTCAATATTTAAGTGAATTTTAAATGAGTTGTTAAATGACTTACTAAAACTAATTACTTGCTCTAACACCTTGGTAGAATAAATACTAAGCTCTATATTAGGATAATTACAAATTTTTGATAGATCTTTTTGATTAAAAGTATAGAGTATCAGAATTGGTTTATTAGGAAATTTATCAGCAAGTTTAACAGCTTCATTTGCCGTACCAACTAAATAATAATCCACAGTTTCATGCAAAGTCTTGGCTGTTTTTAACAAATTATGGCTATAAGCCTTGGCTTTTAAGCAAGCCCCAATAAGCGTTTGAGGGTTTAATTCCTTTAATTTCAAACAATTTTGTTTAATTGCTTCATAATTAATTTTAATTTGACTTTTTGGCATACTTTGTGATTAAATTTTTTATTATTAATGAATAGAATGTCTGATAAAAATAGTAAATATCAATCGTTTTTTGAGCAAGCACTAGAACATCAATCAATTCACAAATGTGGAGCCCATCCTTTTGAGGAGTATAATGATTTAATTCAGATCTTAAAAAAATATAAACCTATTAAAATTCTTGAAATTGGGAGCGGAGTTGGTTTTAGTACAAGTTTAATTAGCGAAATTCTGCCAAAAACAACAATTCAAACGATAGAAATGGAAACTACTCACATCCAAATCTGCGCTGAAAAATTTAAATTATTTCCAAATATAGAATTGTTAAAAGGCGAAGCTAAAGTTATTTTGCCAAAATTAATAACTAATAATTATGATTTGATTTTTTTTGATGGTTACGCTCCTCAATATAATTTTCTTGTTGAATTTGAGAGAATTTTAAAAAAAGGGGGAATTCTAATAAGTGCTAACTGTCATTTAAAAGGCCCAAGCCTAAGCACGACTCCCCAATATTTAAAAAGTATTCAAAATAAATCCACGTGGGACAAACTAGACGAATTTGGAGATAGTGTAGTATTAAAATTAGTATAATATTTGCACTATATGACTAAGAAAATTATAAAAATAGTTGGCTTATTATCTATTTTGATATCAGTAATTATTGTGGCTTTAATTACATATTTCTATAAAACTTCGTATAATCCAGAAAGAAGTCTTTTTGAGCAGATTCAAAACAATTCCATACTTTCTATCACTGAAAATTTTGATTACTACAGCCTTAAACCCCAAATTCTACAACCAAATAAAGACTCAATTATTTACTACACAGGAGGGCTTGTAAAACCTGAAAGTTATTTGTATAAGATGGGACAAGTAGCGATTAGGAAGCAAGTAAATATTTATGTTATTAAACCTTTTGCAAATTTGGCTATTTTAAATATTAATCAAGCTAATAAAGTTTTTGAAAATGAAAAAATTAATAAAGCTCAAATTGGAGGGCACTCACTTGGTGGAGTTGTGGCGTGTCGCTTTACTAAAAATAACCCTACCAGAATCTCTAAACTATTTCTGCTTGGCTCCTATTGTGATCAGGATATTTCTAACTTAAACAATCTACAAACCGTTTCAATAGTAGGAAAAAATGACAAAATTACGAAACTGGAAAGCTATAATAAGGCTAAGATTAATCTACCGAGTAAGACGACATTTTTAGAACCAGAGGGCTTCAATCATTCAGATTTTGGTAATTATGGACTTCAAAAAGATGATCAAAAAAGCGATTTATCAAACGATGAAATAGTTAAAATTTTAGAGGAGATTTTATAATAAAAGTACATTATGCCAAAATTAGTGCGAGACTTAATTCCGCAAATTATTATAAAACAAGGGAAAATACCAATAACTAGAATTATGGGCATTGAAGAATACAAAAAAGAACTTATTACAAAGTTAATTGAAGAGGCTCACGAATTTCAAGAGGATAAAAATATCGAAGAAATGGCAGACATAATCGAAGTTTTTGAGGCAATTCTCAAAATTTACGGATTTACTCATCAAGAATTAAAAACTACTAGAGCCAGGAAAAATCTAGAGCGAGGGACTTTTGATAAAATGATTTTTTTGGAAGAAATTAAAACTACTTTATAAAAAAACTCCCTAAATTAGGAAATATTATGTACTTAAGAACAAATTAATTTTATACAAATAAAACAGCTAAAAATTGAATGATAGAGTGTTTGCTAAACTTATATTTATTCATATTAGAATTCAAAAAAATACTGTTAGAATAAATATATTAATTAATTTTATAAAACTAGAAGGCTGATTTGTTAATATTTTTTAATTTGTAACATATTCTTAAAATTTAATGTCTAAAAGTTTTACTTTTGAAAGAATATGAAATCGCCATAGCACCAAATTAAAAAAAACTAGGATTTTGTAAAATGTTTGTTTAACTATAAAATTTATCTTTACTTTTAAGCTGTGTTGAGCCAATTTTATTGTATCCGTCAAGTAAGTAATAAGTTAAGAGACTCATATTTCCAATTTTAATCCTGATTAAACCCATATTATTACAACCCATTACTTTCAAATTGTCTCAAACCTTTTTTAAAAACAAATTTAGCAAGGTAATAAAGAACTAGAATCCAAATACAAGCACCTAGAATAACAAGTAACTGCTGATTGAAATTATACTTACCTAAGAATATTTGCATTGGATGATAGACTAGAAATGCGTATGGATTGAGAATCAAGAATCTGCTTAGCTCGGGCATAAAATAGTTGAAAGGAATATAAATTCCAGTTAAAACCTTGGTTCCAAGTGTAAAAAAATTATAAATAGAATCAAAACCGTCTTTAAGCCAAAAAACCAAACTAGCGAAGATAATAGAGATTAATAGGTCAATAATAAATCCTAGAGTAAGCATAATTGGTAACAAGACAATAAAACTTATTGATGGTGGCTTTAAATTAGTTATAAACAGTGGCAAAAATAACAGCATTATTCCGCCTGACATTATATTAATACTTAATCTAGCACCCATCTCACGAATTAATAAATATTTAAAAAAACTAACTGGAGTCAACAATAAATTCACAATTTTACCACTAAATATTTGTACAGAGAGAAAGTTTAAAACATTGGTAAAAACAAGTCGCTGAATAATATACCCAAAAAACAAATAGGTAATAATATTTGAATTATTCTGATTATTAACTTTCCAGATGTAAATTGTAACAAAAAATTCTAAAACATAACTTAGTTGATATAGAATGTAATTAGAAATCTTGCTATTAGTTTGTAAAAAAGCGTATTTAAAAACTTGTTTATATTTATTAAGCTGTGGCATAATTCTTGGAATAGAAACAGAGCTACGAGCAATCTCTTAAAACTGCTCGAGCAACAAATTTTTGCTGATCTATTTCCCGAAAAATTTTGTTTTTTATTTTATTAAACTGTATGGAATCCGCATTATATTCTACTAATTTAACCTGATTATTTTTTGATATTAAATTTTTAACTAAGTGAATAGGTGTGTGTAAATTACTCTCGGAATGAATTAATAACAATTTGTCCAAACCATCTAGCCAATCAGTTTCTTGAAATTTACCATCTACAATAGTCAATTTATTAAACTTAAATTTTTGGGTATATTCTAAAACCTTACTGTAATTTACTTGATAAGCTAACAATTGTATTTGCTCTTCATTAATCAAGTCTGATAGATTTAATAATTTAATTAGGTTTTTTAGATCATAGAAACTGTCTGAAGGTTGAATATGTAATACTATTTGCCCAATTTCAATTAAAGATTTTAGACTATATTTATCATTAGAGTAATTAATTAAGTCAAAAGTTTTATCCAAATCTGAAGTTAATAAAATTGTTAAAGGACTTTTTTTTAGTTTAATGTTTTTTTTATAACCTAAAGATCCAAGAATTTTATTATTAGTAAGAAGACCTTCAAAATTATAAATTTCCAACTCTTTTAAAAAATTAGTAAAGCTTAACAATTTATCTTGGTTAAATTTTGATTCAGCAAAAACACTACTAATATCAGTTAAATTAATGGTTAAATTGTGAGATTTTTGAATATTGGACATTAAATATTTAAATTAAAAAAAAGACCAGAAAGTATAAAGATAATACTAATCTGATCTAGTGTACTAACTAATTGTCTTCCGCTTGAGAAATGAGATTTTTAATTTCATTGTCAATTTGACTAAGCTTGTTTGCAATCCACTCACTAACCTCATCAAAGTTGTAATTTGCTTCATTTTGCAATATTTCAGCCTCTTTGTAACATTCGTCAATCAACATACCTTCGTAGATTTTGATTTCGCTCAATGTAGTCATTAGTAATTTCCTCACAGAAATTTAAGTAGTACTACTTAACAACATAAAAAAAAAAAAACAATGCTTTTGTCAAATTTTAGGCTGAACGAACTATTTAATCTCATTCCAATTTAATTTAACAAATTTACTAATTCCACTTGGCAAGTGATAATCTGGATAAATCTTAACAAATTGTTCTAATGCCCCGATAAATGTATTTGGAATTAATTTTAATCTTTTAGCTAAATAAACTAAAACTAATGTTGGACTTCTTGATTGTCCCCAATCACAGTGAATTAATATTTTGTTTGTTTTAATATATTTATCTAAAAAATCCATAGCTAAAATAAAATCACTAATTTCAAAAGAGCTAGTGTCGGGTAAA
>JAYVFR010000002.1:0-16408 GCA_043772945.1 Minisyncoccota bacterium
TTTAACTACTGTTCCTACTGGGATACTACCGTCTGACTCTCCTGCATCTTGTACTCCAGAGTTGTTAGGATCAAGATACACTTTACCAGTGATTGTAGAGATTGCTGGCACACATTTATTAGCATCATTAGTGACGCTCATTGAAGCAGTAGAAGTACCAGAAATTCCTGTACCCGTTGCGGTAGAAGCGTTAGTAATATTTATAATATCACAAATATCAGCTATCTTGGCTTTAAAACACATCTGAGGAGCATCGTTACTAGACCTAGAATAACTAATAGCTATGTTGATAGGAGATGTGTAAGTTCCAACCACAGAAACTTGAATTCGTAAATCTGGATTACTAGCATAGTTAATTGAACTAATATTAAGACCTGTAAGCGGGACAGAAATATTAGAAAATCCAGAAATAGGAGTGGTAGAAGATCCAGAATATACATTAGCCTTCATATCAGTCACACCACTAGGAATTCCATCTGGTAAATAAATTTTATCCCAAGATCTAGCCCCTCCGATAGGATGAACTTTACCGTCACAGTAGAATTGATCCTGAACAGAAGTATTGAATTGAACATTGGCTTTACCACGACAGGGAGACTGCCCAGTTTGAGAATCGAAAGTCCAGATAATACCAGCATGACCCAATCCATACATACAATCGGTTTCTTTATCATATGTATATGCATAGTCATCCCTTCTTTCACGTGAAGCATAATCACCAGTTCCCCAATAAGCCCAATATCCATTTTGTCCAAAATTAGTACACATATTTTCTGTTACAAAATCATAACAAATTGCTAAAGATCCTTCTCTCTCTGGAATATAAATCCTCCCCAAAGCATTTTCAACAGTAAAAGCGGTAACAGAAGTATAAGGATAGTCTGATGGTGGAGCAGAGAAATTAAGTAGATTAGGAATATTTATTTCAGTACCATCTATCAAACGACAGTTTCTTGTACCACAAACTCCATCATATAAACCAGATATTTTATTATAATGCTTAAACTGAGGACGACCTATATCAGCATTAAGACCCGTCCACCCAGTACATATAGTGTTGGTGACACTGTCCCAGCAACTAACTTTAGTCCAAAGTGCCGTGAACACATACCTATCTCCTACAACATTATGGGTGGCATTATCATCTGCAACAGGATATGGAAGAGAAGAAAAATCTACACCAGAATTAGTAAGACTATAAGGAGAGTTAGCACAAGGCAAATTAGTCACTGTGTCTAAACACAATAAAGAGTTTCTTACTGTAGCATAGACTTTAGTACCTGCGTTTACAACACCACCAATTGCAGCATAACCTATGTTACCTACAGAAGATTGATCTGATGGAGTATTACTTAAAATAACATAACCACAGTTAAGAGCTTTAGTAAGATCCCAACACCCAATACCATTATCATTTAATCTTTGAGCAGCGTAATATAATTTATCTTGAATTATTGAATAAGAAGGTTTAGTAGGTGTTAAAATATCAGCTGGAGGATTAGAAGATAAATTTCCATTAAAATTAGTTGATACATTTGGAGTTGAACTATAAAAACTTGGATATCCTGAAATTGTTTGACTAGTGAATTTATTTAAACAATTAATACTAACCCAATTTGCACTAAAAGGATTGGGCCAGTGATGATAAGAGGAACATACCATATCTCCATAAAAAATTGGTTTGAAACCATCTCCGCCACCTATTCCAGAAATGAATGGTAACGTCGGCACAGGAACTTGTTTCTGAACAGCATTACTATTTCCTGGAGTTGTTAAACCTTTACTTTGAATAGCTTTGATATCACTTGGATTAGAAGGTTCTATGGTAGAGAAGTTTGTTCCATCAGTAGAATATTCTTTAGTCCAACCTGGAGGAGTTTGAAGTGAACCTGGTTGATAAGTTTGATTAGCAAGGATTGGATCTGTGATTGTAGTTACAGCGGGACTTGTAGTTTCATTGTTAAAACTGTTCACCCATTGTACTTCACCATTTTGCTTAGTAGTTGTGGTAGATTGAGTTGTTGTATCATAACCAACTTTATTTAAACCACCAGCTGCTTTAACATTCAAATGCCTACTCATACCAGCATTAACACTAATTACCATTACAGGTACTAGTAACATTGCTGTTAAGTATTTATGATTTATCTTTTGTAGTTTATTAAGATATGATAATATTTTTGTTTTTGATGTCTGGAACATAAATTGTTTTACACTATTTATTTTTGTTTATTTTATTACATTTCCAATTGTAGTTTAATTTTATGGTTTTTGCAAATGCTGAATTTTAAACTAGCTAACTACAAGCTCGTTGGAGATTTTTTTTGATAACGAAGAAATAAAATAAGCTTAATTAAAAAGTCGAAAATAAAACCACCAGTTAAACCAACCACAGCTCCATAATAACTGAAATAATAATTTAAAATTGAAATTGAAAAAATAGTTAAAAAAGCCCCTAGTAGTGCTACAACTAATTGATATTTTTCCTTGTTCTTAAATAAAAAATAATTTCCAAAGAAATAAAGAAGTGGGAAAACAGTTAAGCCGAAAACTTGGATAAAATAAAAACTTCGTGTTAAAGTATATTTCTCAAGCCCGACTAAAATTGAAATTATCGGATAAGTAATAATACTAAAAACTGCAAGACCTAGGCCAAAAATAAAACAAATTAAAATGTTTTCTTTGAGGATTTGGGTTTGTTCTATTTGGTTTGATTTATTTAACTTGCTTGTCATTTTAGAAACTAGTATTGGAACTGTAATGGCTGGAATTACAGACCATAAATCAAAGACTTTTTGAGAATTACCATAACTTGCAATTACATTATCACTATACCCTTTTAAAAATAAAGGAAGTGTCCTTAAATAAATTGTCATCACTACATTAGATAAAAGCATGTAAAACAATTCACTTTTAAGGTTTTTAAGTAAACTCCACTGAATAAACCCCCATTTAACACTATTTCTTTGAAAATATGAGTCCAATAAAACAGTCCCTAAATTAGCTAAAGCATAAACAAAAACATAAATTTCTATTACGTTCTTTGGTAAAAAATATATCCCTAGATAAAGTAGAATGACAACAAATAATTTACCCGCAAAATCACTAATACTGTAATAAACAGCCCTCCCGTTAGTGTCAGAAATAGACTTATAATGTAAATCTATCTCCAACACAAACTGAACAATATACACCCCATATAAAAAAAACCAGTTACTAACTCCCCAAATGTTTCCAAGCAAATAAACGATTGGGAGCGAGGCTAAAAAACAAAGTGTTTTAAAAAGATTAATTGTAGACCAGTAATCACCAAGTTTGTCTCCATATTTGTCCTTATTCAAATAAAGTTTATAAATTATACTAGGAGTTCCAAAACTAACGAAAGCTAGCATTAAAGCACTGATTGAAAGTACCATTTCTAAATTAGCTCGCTCACCAACACTGAAATTAAGATTAATCCAACGAGTTGTAAATATGCCCAAACTAAGGGCTAAAACTTTAATTCCAACCTGTAACAAAAAAGGCAAACTATTTGCAAGCTTACCTTTAATATTTTGGAGTTTTGACATTTATATTTCGGGTTATAAGTTTTTTTCAAACTATTCCTCACTCCCTACAACTATTGGATCAGAATAATCCACCTCAATAGCCTCGTCGTATTGTGTCATACCTGAGGGAAGAATTTGCGGAGTGACTTTAAAGACAGTTGTGGAAACTTCTCTATCAATTTCTTTTAACAAAACTGTAAATAATTTCATTCCCTCTTCCTTAAACTCTGTTAGCGGGTCTTTTTGAGCGATGTATCGGAGTCTTGTTGAGTCTTGGAGATGATCAATTGTTACAAGATGCTCTGTCCAAAGAATATCAATAGAACGAAGGAAAGTAAACCTTGCGAGGCTACCTTTTTGGTTGTTACTATAAACTGACCAATTATTTTGAAGAGCTGTTAAAACTATAGGATGCAAAGTTTTAGTAATTTTAGCTGAATTATAATTATTATTTTTTAAAAGATTATGTAGCTCATTGATCTCAAAATTAGCTAAATCAATCGTGTCTTTTAGCTCAATACTTGTCCTTTCAAGAACTTTCTTGTATTCTGAATCCATTAGCCAATCTCTCTTTGACGGCTTAGAGACTTGATTAACTGCCCTATAAATCTCTCTGTAGAATGAATCTGAAAGCTCTTTTTGGTAATTAAAATCTTTGTTTAAAAGAATATTTAATCTCTTGGCATAAATTACAGTTCTCTGTTTGTTAATCACATCATCATACTCAGTTACGTGCTTTCGAACATCAAAATTTTGGCCTTCAATTTTCTTTTGAGCTTGCTCTATCAGCCATGCCATAGATGTATATTCAATTGCTTCATCGTCTGCAACAGGTAAAATTTTAGCGTAGTAGGCAACCTTATCCCCTCCGAAAACTCTCAAAATATAATCCTCAAACGACACATAGAAACGACTCTTTCCTACATCTCCTTGTCTTCCAGCACGGCCACGCAACTGGTTATCGATACGACGAGACTCATGTCTCTCAGTACCAATCACAAACAGACCTCCAAGATCAAGCACTTCATTATGCTCAATTTGCCACTTATCCATTTCATTTTCATCATCAGGTTTATTACCTCCAAGCACAATATCAACTCCACGACCTGCAATATTAGTAGCTAAAGTTACCGAATTTTTGCGACCTGCACTAGCTATAATACGAGCCTCTTGTTCGTGATTTTTAGCGTTTAAAATTTCGTGCTTAATTCCTGCCTCTGTAAGCATTTTACCTAGCATTATGTTTTTATCAATTGAAGTTGTTCCTATTAAAATAGGCTGTCCTGTTTTAGAAATTTGAGCGATATCACGTACTAAATGTTGGTATTTACCTTGTTCGGTTTTAAAAATTTTATCAACCAAATCCTCTCTGATCATTAATTTGTTTGTTGGAATTGTTACAACTAAGAGTTTATAAATTTTATAAAGCTCCTCTGATTCAGTTGCAGCCGTTCCCGTCATACCAGAAAGTTTATCATACAAACGGAAAAAGTTTTGGTAAGTAATAGTAGCAACAGTCTTAGACTCTGCTTGGACACTAACAGCCTCTTTAGCCTCCAATGCTTGATGGAGACCTTGACTGAAACGACGACCATACATGAAACGACCTGTAAATTCATCTACAATTACGATTTCACCATCTTTAACTGCATACTCTTTCTCACGATGAAACAGTGCTTGAGCTTTGAGGGCTTGATCCAAATGATGAATGAGGGTTACATACTCAGGATTAGCATAAAGATTATGAATTCCAAGCAATCTTTCAACTTTCTCTGTTCCTAAATCAGTTAAAGTTACAACTTTACGTTTTTCGTCGGCTGCATAATCTAAATCAGCTTTTAAGTCTTTTACAAGCTTTGCAAATTGGCGGTAACGACTTGAGCTATCTTGATCTTGAGAAGAAATGATCAAAGGGGTTCGTGCCTCATCAATAAGAATACTATCAACCTCGTCCACAATTGCCATAATATGACCCGCTTGTTGCGTCATTTCATCAGCGATCTGAACCATATTATCACGTAAATAATCAAATCCAAGCTCACTGTTTACCGCATAAACTATATCAACGTAGCTATTATCCTCTTTGATGTAAGCCCGGCGGCGATCGCAAGGAACAAGATGCTTAACATCTAAAACTGCCTTATTGGCATCCATCTCGCCATCAGCCATATCATCAACCTTCCCAATCTCTCTTAGAACGTCGCTTTGATTATCAGCTTGATAGCCTTGTTTAAAATAAAAAGAGGCATTTGGCTGAACAACCCCAACAGTCATTCCGAGGAAATCAAAAATTTCTCCAATTTGGGAAGCCCCGACACGAGCAAGGTAATCATTAACAGTTACAATATGAACTTGAGACTTTTCAGGAAGTGCATTTAAATAAGCAGCAAGAGGAGCTACAAAAGTTTTTCCTTCCCCAGTTTTCATTTCAGCAATACGACCATCATTGAGTACCATCCCTCCAATTAACTGAACTGCAAATTGACGCTTTTTGATAGTTCTTTTACTTGCTTCACGGACCACTGCAAAAGCTTCTGGTAAAATCTCACTTAATTTCTTTTGAATAATTTTTTTGTCAGTAATCCCAGCGAATTTAAGGCGAAATTCTCCAGTTTTGGACTTTAGCTCACTATCGCTAAGAGCTTGCATGGCAGGTTCTAAATTATCAATTATTTTAACGATTTTCCAGTATTTAGCTAACTCTAAATTCTCTCCAACAAGATTACTAAGAAGTGAAGCCACAAAACCCTTACCGCTTTTTTTGAGGGTTTGGTTATGAGTTTTAGAGGTGTATTTATTGCTTTGTTTTTTTTCAGATTCAGCACTATTTGTTTGGTTCATATCAATTTTATAGCTAAAATTATTTACGCGAGTTTATAAACACAGACTGTTTTTGTCAATGATTAGATTTACAGCTTGTTTATTAATTCTAAAACAAATTTTAAAAAAGTTAGAATGAAAAAGTTAGAACGAACAACTAAGCCACCTAGATTAATTTCCTGGTGATTTTCATTAAGCAGGTTCGGGTATAAAATAATCAACAGAGTGTATGTGGGTCGTAGCCGGCACAATCGCTTAACTCTAAGAATCTAGATTCTGTTGAATTTTTTGTTCTATTAAATCTAAAATTTCTTTTTGTCCGAGTTTTTTTAAGCTAGAGGCAGGAATTATGTTAATTTCTTTGATGTTTAAAGCTTCAACTTGTTTTTTGAATTCTGCCAAATTTGCTAGAATTTCTTTTGGTTTTTTTTTGTCGTTTTTTGTTGTAATTACAGTAAAATTAATTTGTTTCATATCGAGCCAAGCCAAGAACTCTAAATCTGTTTTTTGAGGTGGAATTGAACTGTCAACCAGCACGAAAAGGATTTTTAAATTCTCTCGGTTTAAAATATAATCTTCAATAAAAGCTCCCCATTTTTCACGGTCAGTCTTGGAAACTTTGGCGTAACCATACCCTGGCAAATCGACTAGATGAAATTCATTGTTAATTAAGAAATGATTAATGTAACGAGTTTTTCCTGGATTATTAGAAACTTTAGCCAAACTCCCGTTGTTAGTTAAATAGTTAATTAGCGATGATTTACCCACATTTGAGCGACCAATGAAAGCAAATTCAAGCATATCCGTTACAGGACAAAGAGCAATTGAGGGACTCGAAATTATATATTTAGCAGTTTTAATATTCATATACCTCATTGTTTGACTAAAAATTAAATCTAAGCAAGTGAAAAAATGTAGTTTTGTTTATTTTAAAGGGTAATTCCGTGGTTATTACAAGTAAGTTAAGAGAAAAGTTTTGGAGTTTAATCAATATTATTGCTAACACTATTTGCCAAAATATTGGAGGTGAAAACTCTTATCAAAAGTGCAAAAAAATTTATCAACATTTTTTAACTAAATGCAATATTGAATTTGATCCAAAAGTTCATTCAGAGCATATTTGGCATTTTACTAACGTTCCCAACAGAGAATTTATCATTGTTAATGGGAATAACGAACTGGTTTGGTATATTACTCAAATTAGTTTACCCGAAAAACGTTATTTAATTAGAGTGCCAGAAAGCAACCTTGGCATAGAATACTTCTTAATGGCAATTTAGTTGCTAGGATTAAAAAAACTTTCTTGCATCTCTTCACCTTTCCCAATTCTATAATTAATTAGATTCTGGGAAATTTTTTTTGTTTTTGGATAACTTGTAAAAATATTGAATTAAAAATACCAATAGCCCCAAACTCGCAACAATAAATAAGGGTTTGCTGATAGAGGAAATAATCCCCCCAATTTGAGACCATTTGTCACCTAATTGGTAAGCAATAATCATTAATGTTCCGTTCCAAATAGCAGCACCAACACCTGTTGCCAATATAAATTTTTTGAAATCTAGCTCTAAAACCCCTGAAGGAATTGAAATTAAAGACCTAAAAAGCGGGATAAACTGACAAACAAATACAGACCAATATCCCCATTTACTAAAAACCTTTTCAGCTTTGACCATGTCCGTCTTTTTGAAACTAAAGTATTTACCGTATTTAATTAAGAAATTGTGTCCATATCTTTTACCTAAATACCAAAAAATTGCGCTGCCGATTAAATTCCCAAACACTGCAATTAAAACAGCAACTGGTATATTAATATAACCTTTATAAGCCCAGAATCCAGCAGATCCAAAAACAATCTCAGAAGGAACAATCGGTATTAAGGAATCAGCTAGCGCTCCTAAAAAAATTGCCAAATAACCGTTTTTTTCGCCAAATTCTAAAAAGATTTTTATTAATGGATCTAATAATTGTTCGAACATATAATAAGATTATAACATTTTTAAAATCAACGATTGTCAAGAGTTCCTTATTTAAAATCTCAATAAATCTCAACTATTTAACAGCCTTTACAATAAACTGAAAACGGCAGGGGTAGCATGTAAAAAAAACCGAAAAGTTTGAATGCTATCCATGCAATCCGGTTCAAATTATTGGAAATAATTGGGGTGATGAATCTAGTGTTTTTTTGAAGCAACTAGACATCCTAATTCGTGTAGGAGGTAGCGATCAATCTTTGGCTGAATGTCAGGCATTTAAAAAAACTGGCAAACCATTGTACGAATTTGAACTAAAGGCTATATAGTTTAACTAAAGGTAAAATAAAGCAATCTAAGATCTTTAAGCCCGTTACCAACTCACTTTCACTCACTTTGACTTTTATAAGTTAAGCTAGGTTCTTTTTTTTTGACAGGAAGATAGATTTTAAAATAGTTTATTGAAATAATATTTAACAATGCCTGACCAAGATCCTATCGATAACTCAATTAATCCAATCAATCCAATTAAAAAAGTTTTAATTCTGTACCTTCAAGCTGGCGGTGGACATAAGTCAAATGCAACCTCCCTTCACAACACACTTAAAGAATATAATCCAAATCTGGAAATAGAGTTGTTTGACTTTGGGGTGAACGGACCTATCAAAGAATCAAGTTACATTTGGCTAACAGAAAAAGCCAAACCCATTTGGTATCTAGTTTCTATTTTGGTTAGAAATAAATTCATAATTAAGTTTTGTAATTTCTGGTTTCAAGTTTTTTATAGACAAATTATTGAAAAAAAATTCTCAGAGTTTGAGCCTGATTTGGTTTTAAACACTTACTATTTTAGCGCATCTACAATAGATAACCTCCTTTCCAACCTTTCTCAAAACCGTAACATCACTGCTATAACCGATACTTGGAGTGCGCCTTCTGTTTGGTTTAGTAATGCTAAACTCCAATATTTAGTTTTTAGTGAAAGTGCTTTTGAGAGAGGGTTAGCTTGCAGCGTTCCTAAAAGAAATTTAATTAGGTCTAATTATTTTTTTGATAGTAAATTTAATCATGAATTAGACAGTGATCAAATAAATCGATTTTTAATTTCCCAGAATCTAAGAGTAAATTTAGATAATATTGTAATTCTGGGTGGAGGTGGAAGTATGCCTAACGGCGAAAAAATTCTTTTTGAATTAATTAAAATACTTGAACAAGCCTCGAATAATTCTAATCATCAACATTTTCAAATCATCTGTATTTGTGGTCGTAATCAAACTTTGTATAATCTATGTTTAGAAGTTAAACAAAAATTCCCTCTAGAAATCCAAAAGTTAGTTTTAATTGAAGGTTTTACTCAAAACGTTTATGAATATTTAAACAGCGCAAAAGTTGTAATTTCTAAAGCAGGACCAGCGTCAATACTAGAAACTCTCGCTCTTAAAAAACCCTTAATTATCTCAAGCTATATCTGGGAACAGGAACTTGCTAATAAAGATTTTGTTGTTAATAACCAAGTAGGATATTATCAAACGAACCCTAAAAAAATAGCAATTACTGCAATAAATTTGTTAATAGACAAAGACAAATACTTAACGCTCAAAAAGAATATAATTAAACTGAACCTTCATTCTAACAACCAAGAAATTGCAAGAAGCTGCCTATATGCCCAATACAACTTTAATTATTACACAAACTTATCTAGATGAGAAAACTTTAATTGAGCGAATTGCCAATACTTTTTTTAATACTGGGAAAATTAATAATTTTGATAAATATAATAATAATTTAGACAAAGAAATATACTCTCATTACAAAAATAAAAATCAAGTTTTAGAATTTAATTTTGATCAGAAAAAAGATTTTAAAGCTAATATTTTAAGTTTTTTTGTTCGCTATCCAAACCCTACTCTACTTTTTCTTGGGAACTTGTCTAAATATTCAACCGCTCTCCAGGAAGGAATGCTTAAACTATTAGAAGAACCTCCACATAATTTATTTCCTGTAATTTTTAGCCTTGATACTACAAATATTTTACCAACTATCAGCTCTAGATCCCAAAAAATCCTTACCCCAATTAATTATATTCTAGCTAATTTAGATCCAAACCTATTAACCGCGACTAAAAAAATTAGCCCAACGCCACTTGAGTTCTCCCAAAGTTTAATTAATAATTACCCTGAGAATATAAGTTTACCAGATTTAAAACTAGTTGAGCGAGAGGAGTTGAATTTCTGGTTATGGCAAGTTAATTTCTACCTCTCCAAACTTTATCAAAAAAACCCTCAAATAAGCCTTGCAAATGCGATTAAAAGAGTTTTAGAAGTCCAAAAGCTAAACAATAGTAACGTCCAAAAAAAAATGTCTCTAGGATATTTACAAGTTTGAGAAAAACCACATTTATTATGTGTGACTCTACTAGATGGCTATAAGTTAGGAAAATTAACTAATTCCAATCAGGATAATAAAAAAAAATTCTTAAATTCAACCTTAAAAGAAACTAAAACCCCAAAAAAAATAGAGTTAAAATTAAAAGCCTTAGTTATCAATTTGCTCCGATCAAAGTCCAGTCTAAAGCGGATAGTGTTTTTAATTTTGATTCTACAAAAAAGTTGTTAGAATTTTAATCATATTTATTATGAATTTCTATCTCAAGAGCTATTTTATGAATTGGGCTGTATATTTTAGCCCAATCAGCCCATTTGAAACTAAATTTATCAGTAACAAATTCTGTATTTAAATTTTCCATGGCTTTTATAAGATCAATGAACTCTTCTCTACCGATTTCAAGTAGGTTGGACAAATCATCATTGGCGGAGTATTTTTCGTGTTTTTTCAACTTAGTGAAATATACATTAGTGATCATTTGCATTTTGCCTTCAGATGTTTCTGCTTCTGTACGAATTTCAACTAAATGTACCAACTTGCTCGAATCACGTATAATCTGCAGATCTTCATTCAGTTCACGCACGGCTGCATTCAACGGCTTTTCATTTTTACCTGCCCCTCCCCTCCGACAAATCTTGCTATATGATCGGGGTAGAAGCCTTCTTTTTTACCTAATATATAATTATTATCAGCTGTTTTTATTAATATCAAAACATGGTTTTTTCGATAGAGGTTTCCAATGGATAGTTACCGAAAACCCCTTCATTTGCAGTAAAATACTTGTCTTTTTTGATTTTATCTGACGATACTGAAGACATAGAGTCTGATGGGGCCAAGATTCTAGTTTCATCATCTTTAACTAATTTTGGTGGATAAATATTTATAAAATTACGGATAACTAATTACATTTTTTAATCTAGGATATAAAATTACTTCCTTTATATCATCACGACAAAGTGCCCAAGTTATAAAACGTTCTATACCCAAACCAAACCCCGAGGTAGTGGCGTATGATTTTTGATTACGTAAGTTAATGTACCAACTATAGGGGGTTGGATCTAGACTTTGTCTACTAATAGATTCAAGCATCTCTTTAGCATTATCTTGTCTTTGGCCACAACCTGCAATTTCTCCCCCAAAAGAATTATTTAATATTTTAGGAAATATCAAATCTGCATTTATAACTTTATTAGGATTATTAGCGTGAGGTTTTTGATAAAAAGCAACTCTATCTCGGTCATAGTTTTTAATCCATAAGGGAGTTCTAATATTTAAAATGTCTAATAAAACTACTTCACCTTCACTTGTTAAATCTCTACCATGCTCAGTCTGATTGATTAAATATGTTAAATCTCTATCCTTTAATAATTGAATAGCTTTATCAAATTCAATTTCAGGAAATTTCTCTAATTTGCTTACAGATTGAAGTATTCTATAACTCTCTACAAAATTTAAACTAATTAATGATAATATATTTTCCATTGCTAGCATAGCCTTGGTTAAAAACTTGATATAATTTTCAACTTTAGGAATTAAAATATCTAATGAACCTACTATCTCAGCTTCGCAATGAAAAAACTGATTCAGATGACGTTTATCTGGATTTTCTCCTCTCATTGAAGGCAAATAACAATATACTTTATCAATACCATTCATTAAAATAGGTTCAAACCCAAATTGCGAACTATCAACTAGATATGTATGTAAATTTCCAAATTGAATATCTATAGCTTCACTATCAGATCCAGGACCCATTGGGCTAGATACGCTTGAAGTAAACATAAATAAATCTATATTGTAAGCATCTTCTAATGTTGACCAATAGAAATCAGAAGCTAATTTAATATTATGCCTCATAATGGTTAAAGCTTTAAAATATTTTGAATTAGCAATTTCTAAATAGTGTGTTTTTGGATCAAATAATGGTAATAAATACTGATTTTTATCTTGGTTAATAAAATTCACAT
The DNA here is from genome assembly GCA_043772945.1 of Minisyncoccota bacterium. Taxonomy (GTDB): domain Bacteria; phylum Patescibacteriota; class JACMRA01; order JACMRA01; family JACMRA01; genus JAYVFR01. Next base: position 12,694 of record JAYVFR010000002.1, read on the forward strand.
CAGATTGTTGTATTTTTTTTAGTAATGGTTCTATTAACATATAGAGATTTTAAATTTTTATTTTCTAAAGATAACTTGTTTTTCTGTTAATTTAGGGTTGAATATTTTCTTTAAGAAATTATATATACTGTACGCTTTATTAGTATTATCAATTGAATAGTTGCAAACAAATATGTCTAAATGTACTTTATTTTCTTTTGGCCAAGTATGTAAAGCAATGTGAGATTCTTCTAAAATTATATAAAATGTATAACCATAATTAAAGTTATAGTAATCTATTTTTAAAATATTTAATCCAATTGAAATAACTTCATTTTTAACAATATCAATTATACATGCACTGTCAGATAAAAGCGAAATATTTTTATTTGCTTCAAAGGTATCTAAAATATGTATACCTTGTGATAGATCAGTCTCGATCAAAATTTGAGATAGCTGTTTAATTAAAGTGCTTGGCTCCTGAAAAATTCTATTTTTCTCATAAAAACCTCTTAACTTTGCTATTCAAAATAATTCTAAAAATATGATTTTTACTGCTGGTAAAATTAAATGTTTAAATTTGATAAATATATTTGGTGCGGTTTGTTTGTAGTTGTTAATTATACATGAGAGTAAATTTTCATCTAATTTTTCATTTACTCCTTCTATATTTGAGGTGTTTTGATAGTATTTTAAAAAAGTAAATGTTACAATTAATTCAGCAAAATCTCTAACTGGATTATCTAAAATCATGTTGTCAAAATCAATAAATCCAGACACGCTATTTTTAGAAAAAATAATATTAGATGGATTTATATCACCATGTACAAGAAATTTTAACTCTTCGTATTCAAACAAAGAAATTTGCTTTAAATAATTTTTTACTGCCTTAACTTCGTCTGGACTAATTAACTCAGATAATTTTAAACAAGATTCAATAATATTCTCAGTATGGTAATTTCCTGTGTTATTCTTTGAATATTCAAATGAAGTAAGATGCAATTTTGCTAGATTCTTGCCTAAAGATAAAGCAATACTATCGTTGTAATTTACTCCATGGTTCTGCATTAAGGTGGTTAAATAATATAGATTTTCATCTATTTCAGTATATTTATCACCCTTAGAAGTTATAATTAGATGAGGTGTAGGTATTTTATGTAATTCCAAGTAATATAGAAATTCCATCTTGTCATGAAATAACGCCTTATTCCTAGCATACCAAGGAATTTGTTTTACAAAAAATATACCCTGATCCGACAATATTACAGATTTTGGAGATGTATCTGATAATACACTTACAGAGTAAATTTTTTCTCCAACACCCACAAATGGTACCATAATAACATTTGTTAATCCGTATTCTTTACTTATTTTAAAAATAATATATTTATCAATTAACGCAAAGTTATAATCAATTGGTTTGTTCATAATATTTTTTATTTTATTGTTAACAATTGATTCAATTGATTATCTATTTGGTTACTAACTAAAACGAATGGTTTTCCAGAGTTATTTTGATAATTAATATTTTTATTTTCTGTATTTTGAATTAATAATGTTTGACCTAAATTAAATTGATTTTTAATAAAATTGATGTCATTATCTAGATCTTTTTTTGTATTGTATAAAAATTATCAATTATTGCCTTTGTTTGAATCTGTAATCGTGTAAAAGCTTGAATCCCATACAATGAGTCTTGATACGAAATGAAAGTAGAATCCGTAACTAAGTACAGAACTGCCTCTTTGTAAAATTTAGCAATGGCAGAGTGAAGACTAGAAAAACCAGGAGGTAAATCTATAATTAAGTAATCTACTTCCCAATTAACAGCAAATAAAGATTGGTATAAGGTTCCGTATATATAATCATCATTGATCACGAAGCTATTTTTATAAAATTTAGTTAAACCAGTAGAAATAATTTTTACACCTTCATATAAGGCGGGCATAAAAATTAAAGAGCTTGATATTTGTAAAACTCTAGTACATTTGATGTTTCTAATAAATGTAGTGACGCTAGGGCTATTAATATCAGCATCGTATAAACCAACTTTATAACCTTGTTTTTTTAGAAAATAAGCAAAATTTACAGCTATTGTTGTCTTACCTACCCCTCCTTTACCACTATATATCAGTATAACTTTCATAATTAAATATTATTTATTAGATAGTAAGTTAAACCTAAAATTAAATAACCATCGATTTGATTAGTCCCTAACGCTAATTTTTGTATAAAATTTAAAGATTTAAATTTAATTTCAATTTTTTCATCAATATCCATCTTTTTTCTTTCTTTTATTGGTACTTCTTGCAAGTTATGTCCTAAAAATATATGCAAAGGTAAATCGACTAAACCCATTAACGGCTGTACGATAGCAACCTGTCTCAAATCACCCTGATATCCTGTCTCTTCATTTAACTCTCTAATTGCGGCTTGTAATGGAGTTTCGTTAACATTAATACCGCCTGAGGGGAATTCATAGTTTAATTGAGTTTGGCCATATCGGATTTGTCTAATTATTAATAATTCACTTTCTGAATTAGTACCAATTATCAAGACAGCACCTTGATTAAATTTTAACAAAATTTTTTGTTCATTTAAATCACTTAAAATAGTTAAATTTTGATTTTCAAAAATTAATTTTTGCATTTTTTTTTGATTCATATTAATTCTAATTAGGAAGCAAACAAGTAAGGTTCTTCAGGTAAAAATCTATTGCGTAAAATAAATATTCCGCACATTAAATATTGATTATTTTTATTAAATAATGAGTATAGATCTATTAATTTTGCTTTATTTGTGCTAATATAATTTCTATTTTCTTGACTGCCAATAAAACTATCAACTAAGGTATCCACATAATCTGATATTTTATCTAAATCAACTATTTCAGTTTCCGAAACATAGTATTCAAAAATTTCTAAGCCAGCAGATTTATATTGATTCAACCACCAATCTAGGTTCCAATACTGTATATTAATATTTAACTTTTTATTAATCTCATTGACAATATCTGTAGGGAAAGCATTTTTATAAAAAAATACTAGCTCTCCTATCATTCCCCAATCTTTAACGACTCTTTTATATTCTTTCAAAACTTTCGGTATGTCTGAAACGAAAACAGTAGATCCACCCGAAAAAACAAAATCGAATACTTTATCGTCAAAAGGTAAATTCATTGCATCCCCTTGTTGATATGTGACTATTTTTTGTATCGAGTCAGATTCTTTAGTCAATAGAGCTTTTGCTGAACTTATCATATCTGCCGATATATCAACTCCTGTAACTTGAGCTTTTTTTAATCTTGCCGTCTCTAAAGTACAAAATCCAGTATTACAACCCACGTCCAATACTCTATCGCTAGGCATAATTGAGGCAATGTCTAACATCCTTTTTAGAGCTTTTTTACCGCCAGGCGGTCTATTAATTTCTTGTAGCAATGAAATTAGCTTTATATAATCAAAATCATGCATATCACGTATTATACATAATTTTAAAATAAATGTTGTCAAAAAGTGTATAAGTGAATTTAGTTTTATGTGTCAAAATTATGATCAGGTTCATCATACTTGAGACTGGAAATTATTAGAAAAAGCTATCCTTTGCAGTATCACAAAAAAACAATGCATTGTGACTGCGTTACACTAATAAATAATTCAATTTTCAAACAATTTCAAAACAATATGCTAATCATAAAAACAAAATCAATCAACCAAGCCTGGAATCAGACATTGTC
>JAYVFR010000003.1:0-46437 GCA_043772945.1 Minisyncoccota bacterium
AGAGTTTGTTGCTGTCCAAATATTTGTTGCAGGTCAGCTAGGATTAGATCTAGGTAGATATTACCACTTCGTAGACTCGTGTCATCTCCATTACAAAGATTTAGAATTGATAAAGGATGCATGTACAAAACTAAAATAATTAAAATTTTACTAGATAACTATTCTGAAAAATAAAGAAAAAAAGCTTTTTTCACAGAATATTTCTACCCCTGTAATCCTCTAAACCTCAAATAATTCTTGCCATTGCTCCAGCGTCTTCCAGTTAGGAATACAACTAACTCAACTATCATGTCATTGTTTTTGCCAGCAGTACTTGAAAATCACTTGGCAGATTCTAGCATTGTCTCCTATTTTCTGGCAATCTGAATACCATGTCATATATATTTGACAAAAACTAGCTTAAGACAGACTTTTTTGTCCAAAATATGTCCAATGGTAATAATGCAATTGTGGTTTTTCGTGAGCCTGAAAACTCAAGATTAAAACAGTGGGTAAACCAAAGCGTCAGAGATAACCAATTCTTGCTTTGGGTCTTTAAAATGTATTTTAAATTTTTTCAAACTATTGAGCAAATCATTGAAATCACCTCTTTAAAACTCAACATTTTAGTCGTTAGCTTAATTTTAATTCTAGTTAGTGGAATCAGCTGGAATTTAAGTGGGCTAAACTCTCAGAGATTGATTGCTAACAATAACCTAGAGATTAGTCAAACTAGTCAGACTAATAATCTAATCGCTCAAATATCTATGCTAAGCGAAGAGCAAGCTAGAATTAACAACCAAATTAGCATACTAAATCTAGAAATTACAAGTTATCTAAATAATTTAGATGGAACTAAAGTTTTAAAAGACAAAATTAACAGTATAGATCTAGAAATAGCAACTCAAAAAAAATTACAAACGGAATTAATTAATCCAAAAATAGCTGAATTAAATTTCAACTCTGGTCTAACAAATGATCCGCAAACCAAAATTAAATATATTCAAAACTCTATTACAAATAATCTAAAATTACAAAAAAATAATTTATTAACTCTAACTTGCCTAAATACTAATTCAACTAATATTTTAGAGGCTGAGAACAAAATTGGAGAGCGGTATCAAACTTTTTCTAAAACCCCTACAGAAAGTCAAGCAATTACTTTTTTTGACTTGCTTCTAAATCAGACACAGCTTATTAATAATGATTATCAGCAACTAAAAACTTGTAGCCTAGAAAATTTAAAATATCAAGATAAATTATCTTTTCAGATTGAGCAAAGTAACAATACACTAATTAATATTAGTCTAATCAATCAATATATTAAAAACAGCGACAAGGAGCAATACGCCAATAAATTAACAGAGTTACAAAGTAATTTATCCAACCAAAAACTAAGTAATTTATCCAAAGAAATTCTCCTGGTTGTACTAGAGCAAAACTTACAGCTTCAATCTGATCAAAAAATAATTACTGATCAAACTAGAGATTTAACATACCTAAAAATTTAACTTCTCTATGCTCATTAATGATTTAGATTTAAACTCCTACCAGGCTATTTATATCTTCAGCGGGACAGTACAGTTTTATAATAGCAAACTCCTTCCTGGCAAGCTCGGAGCTTCAGACCTAGATAGCCTTCCCTCAGATGGTCAGAATCGTTGCGATGCTAGCTTGTTGATTGCAGACATCAATCAAAACATTAAATTAATTACTAGCATGGGAAATAAGCCAATTCCAGGGGCTGGAAAAAGTGTTAATTACAGCCAAGTTTATGCAAATTATTTAATCCAAAAAGGTTTCAGCAAGAATAACATAATTCTTTCAACTCAATGCCTTGATTTAAACACTGAAGTAATCGCCCTCCACAAAACTGCTAGTCAATTGGGTTTAACTAAGGTTTTAGCCTTAACTACTCAATTACAAGCCGAGCGACTTGGATATATCATAGATTTGTTAGATTATTATCCTAAATATAGCTATAATTTAGTAGAAGGTTCTAAGACTTGGAGAAGTTTTAGGGCTTTTGGGTTTACAGAATTACAATACAACCACAAATTTATTGACGCATATTTTTTACATTCTTTCAGATGTTTAAAAGAGCGTGAGTTCAAACTAGATATTCTAGATTGTGAAACTGTTTTGGAAACTTTTAATCCCCAGATGTCTGATAAAATAGAAAGTTATTTGAATTCCAAAAAAGCTCAAAAGCGTAAAGATGGAGAAACGATTTTAATTGAACAAATTTTGACAGGAAAATATAATCTAAGTAGTTTAGATCAAAAATCCAATAAGTTAATTACCATATAATCCAAAATAATTATGTCTAATAAAAATAATCCAGAAATAACTGAAAAAATTGTTTTAGAAGCTGAGTCAGTTGAGGAAAACAAAGAAAATAAAAAAGCCGAAGAACCAAAAAAAACAAACGAAGAAACGTCTCAAAAATCTTCAACTAAATTTGAATTTAACCAAATCCATAAAATTTTAAGAGACTGGTTCGTAGGAAAAGCTCCAGCTTTGCCAAAAGATACAATAGATATGATTACCAAGTATCTTGCTTACATCCAGCTAATTCCTGTGATTCTTGCTATTATAAATATCTTTGGAGTTTTAAATATTTTTAATTTTTATGGTGCCTACAACACATATAGCTATATATTTAATACCCAAAACCCTATTATTCTAATTGCACGCATCGGACTATTAATTCTAACAATCGTATTTGGAATTTTATCGTACTCGCCGCTTAAGAAACTTCAATACAGCGGTTGGAAATATTTCTATTGGGGCGTTTGGGTAAATTTAGCGCTAAGTTTACTTGTTTTTGATGTTTTTAGTATTTTAATTGGTGGAGGGATTGGATTTTATGTAGCTATGCAAATTGAAAGTCGTTACAAATAACCATGCGGTTTTAATTCTTTTTTTCAAAAAAATCATGGCAAACATAATACTCCCCGTCCCATCCTCTCAAAGCGTGTATGGACTAAACGAAGCTCAAACCTACAAAAGAATTTTAAATGTTCAAGCAGCCAATGACACAATGAGCAGTCTTTTTCCCTCAAACCTTCTGACAACTAATTGTAAAATTTTAAGCCCTGTTTCATTTGAATCTCATCCTGACAGTGAGCCTTTTAAAGGATCTCTTTTAGCTAGCAACATCTCTGTAATGCAGAACTTAAAAGCTAGAATTGAGAGGGATTTTAATTTCCAAAATGATAAACTCTGTATCATAGGAGGAGACCACTCAATTTCAATTGGGACAGGTGCGGGCTTGAGCGGGTTAAGTGATATGTCCAAAATTGGAATGATTTATATTGATGCTCATAGCGATTTTAATACGCCTCAAACAAGTCTGAGTAAATGTATTACAGGTTATCCTTGTGCCGTAAACTCGGGACTTGGCTTAACAGAATTTACCGATTTATTTAACGGAAATTTTATTGAAAAAGTTGTCCAAATTGGAATTCGGGACGTAGATGAGCTTGAAATCAATAATTTAAAAGAGAAAAATGTGAAAGTTTATTCAGCCCTAGATATAGAAGAATTTGGTTTAAACCAAGTGTTAAAAAATGCTCTAGATTATTTAAAAAACTACGATTATATTTGGCTTTCTATGGATATAGATTCACTGGATTCTGTTTATTTTCAAAAAGGAGAAACTGATGTCCCAGTCTCGGGTGGCCTTACTCCCAGAGAGTTGTTGTATATTGTTAATACAGTAGAAAAAACCAAAAAGCTCAAAGTTTACGAACTAACTCAGCTAAACGATGTAGGTTACAATACACCCCTTGTTTCACTTTCAAGCCGTCTTATTGAGTTAAGTTTCGGACTTGGATTGTATCGCTATGGATTAAATTAAAAAAATCCCTAATCTACAAACAAATATATAGACTAGGGAAAAAGTGTGTTTAGCTCAATAATTTTTGATTGAATGGTTTAACAAGCCGACTATACCAAGGTAACCTTGACCAGACGCCCAAGTTATAATCTGCAATTAATAACATTTTATTAGGGTTGGAATTATCGTAATTAATCGTAAATAAATTGGAATTTATTAAAGGCGTTGCAAACAGATTTAAACTTTCGTGTGTAAACGAAATATTATCAATACCATATTTAATTTCAATGCCATAATAACGTGAATACACAACTGAGTTTCTAATTTGGCTTGGTAATTGTTTGTGTTTAGATTTAATTAATTTCTATGCTTCTTTTAGAACAATGCCGTTATTACCTTCTACAGTAATTGTGTGTCCTTGAGGGTGAATTGTTAAGCTAATCTCCACAGGCTTTATCTCAATCATAATTGAATCTCCAAAAGAAAATTTTCAACATTACAGTAATATCTATTCACAAAAAATTAATTTTATCAAGTCAAGCACTGATTATTTTGCCAAAAAATAGTTTTTAAATTAATAGTTTAAACATGCAACAAACAAATATTATTCACAGTTTACCGATTAATAAAGTTTTTGAAACTAAAATAAATTTAATTCGTCGTAATATTAAAATTACAGCCCCAGAGAAAGAAAAATCAATAAACATTGAACTTTACAAACTAATTTCCAAATTTGCCCTAGAAGATGCTAATTTAACTCACCAAATTAGAATGGAGCTCTACACTAAGATTCTAGATATGTTTGGCGAAGACTGGGTTCAAATGCCCAAAGGAGTAATCTCAAAAACTATTCGCGAGATCAGTAAATTAATTTTAGAGAAATATATCGAACCAAAACAAGAATACGCAAAGTGCTTTTCGCGAGTTTATGGCAATTTAATTATTAAGGAATGGATTCGTGATTTATTAAATATTGAAGGTCAAGATGAAATTCTAGCATCCTCTAAAAGTGCGGTTAAAATTTTTATGGATATGAACGGACTTGGTAAATTAAATATGATTGGTAAACCTTTTCATACGGTTTCTAAAGCGATCGGGACTTTTGTTAACATGCTTAAAACCAGCCAAACCCTAACACAACTAAAAGCCCTTGGTTTAGAATGTAAGCTAAGTGTAGATGGCGGAGATGAATTTAGCATCTTTATTTACGATCCTAATTATCAAATAAATGTATATGCCTTGATGCCCGAGATTAAATACAGCCTCCTGCTTGAAATGGAATCAACTGTAATTAATCATTTCCTTGATCAGACTAAATTAGATTATTTTTTTGGAGCCGGCAAAACTCCTGACGTTAACCTTTCTAGCTCAATCGGTTATGTTTCTTTTTGGCAATTAGTAAATGGTTTAAGTCTAGAAGAAATAAAAAATCGTAACAGCGATCAGTTTTTAGACTTCATTTGCCTTCGTTGGTTTGATTTAGCTTATAGTGATGCGTCTAAATTCAAGATTGAGTACAAAGAATTAAAAATCCGTGAAAACCCAAAGCTCTACAACTTCCTGTTTAGCAAGTAATTCTTTGGATGCTGAGATTAGGAATAGAAGATCTCGCCTCAGTTACCAAGTTACAAGCTAATCAATACATTTTTTGTTTCTGGAGATTCGCTTAAAAACTTGACCTACGAGGATATTTTAAGGATTATTAACGATCCTGAAACACTAAAAGCTTATACAGATGCAAACCAAGCAAAAAGTGATCTGGCTAATACTAAAAAAGCTCAAGAAATTGGAGCTAAGCAACAAAGAGAAATAGACAGACGACTAAGAGGAACAAGACGACTCTAGTTAGTTTTTTTCAGCACTTGGTGACACTTGTTACTAATCCACACTCCTATTTTTACGAATAGGAGTTTTTTTAATAAGAAAAATGTAAGAGGAAGTTTTCTTTTCTTGACTAACATATAACTTATAGCTTATAATCAAGGCAAATGACTAATTGGATATTTGATTTTGACGGAGTTTTGGGCAATACTTTTAATCCACTTGTAGATTTTATAAGCCAAAGATATTTTATAAGCCGCAACAATGCTATCGGTATAGTTTATAAATACGGCCTTAAAAACAAACCAAATAAATTTTTTAAACCGATTCGCAAGTTAGAAAGTAAAAAGTTTTTTAAATTTCTGCAAAATAACTACAATCCCGAGCATCTTTTAAGTTTAGAATTAATAGAAATAATTAAAAAGCTTGAGGGGGAAAAATATATTATTACAAGTAATTATGATAATGTTTGCCAATATATTCTAGGGGAAAATGCCAATTTGTTTAAATCAATTGAAACTTTTGATACTTGGAAATCTAAATCACAAGCTTTAAAACATTTAGAAACAGAATATAAAGTCAACATTAAGCAAGCTAAATTTCTAACTGACACAGTAGGGGATATATTAGAGTTTCAAAATTATTGTATCCCTCACAACAATCTTTACGCTACTACAAACGGGTTCCACAGCTTACAAACTCTTCAATACTATGTCGCTAATTCAAGTAATTTGATAAATAGTTATGAAAGTCTTTTGACAATTTAGTTCTTTTATTCCATTGTTGGTTTGGAACTCTTTTGAAAACCCACTTATTTTTATGCCTAAAGCAATCAAATTTATTTTGATTTTAAACCTTATAATTTCTTTAATTACTGTTTCTTTTAACGTATTTAATTTTAAGCTCAGCGTACTTGCCATCACAAGTGGAGAGCAGATAATTTTAGATAATTATAACAAAAAAAAGGAAGAGATTAATAGCAGTCTGAAAAATATTAATGAAAAACAAAATAATTTAGCAGGTGACATAGGTCAAACTAGCAATACTGTAAGCGAATTAAATAATAAAGGTAAAAAACTCCAAGACGAAGTCGTAGCTCGTCAAAAAGATGTTGATAATGTGCAAATTCAAATAGTATCGGTTGAAACTCTAATCAAAAAAATTGATGAACAAGTTGTTTATAATGAATCACAATTGGAAGTGATTAAAAACGAAGTTAAAATTTTAATTAATCAAATTCAAGAACAAGACAGAATAACTCCTCTGCAAACTATTTTAAGTAGTAAAACTCTAGGAGAATTTCTAACTGGCCTATTTAGTTTAAAAAATACTCAAGAACAAGCTAATATTTTAACTCTTAAGATTGATGAAAATCAAAACGAATTAGCAAGAAATCGCCAAATGCAGTCAGAGATTAAAAGCCAGCTAGACGACACCAAAGCACTTCTTAGAAGTAAGCAAGATAGCCTTAAAAACTTGTTAACTCAAACTCAAGGAGAGCAAGTAAAATATGAAGAAATTTTAAAGCAGCAAGAGGAACAAATCAAAAAAATTCAAGAGCAACAATCTCAAACACAAGCTCAACTATCTAAAATTGGAGTTGAGTATATAGACGAGCTAAACCGAGTCCGTACCCAAGAACAAGCTAAATTAGATTCTCAAGCACGCGCTCTTTATAATAAGTCCTTTGGGGGTGGAAATATTAGTGGAAATAGCATAGGTGGTTATTTAGGTTGTTACTTTGAGGCTGATGGGTTAAATGTTCCTAATGGATACTTTACTAAGCCTGCTAGTGGCTTTCTAACTGGAGGGTTTAATTGTGGGCATGATGGACTCGATATCGCAAATGGAGTTGGGACAGAGCTTTATGCTATTGCAGACGGTAAAGTAGTAAAGAAAACTCCAGGAGTAGGTGGAGGGTGCTGGGGATACGGATGTAATGGAGGTTATGGGAACGCAATTTGGATAGAGCACATTTTACCATCTGGGCAAACTATTACAACCGTTTATATGCATATGAATAGCGAGTCTCCAATTAGGCTCGGAGATAGAGTAGAAAAAGGACAAGTGATTGGTTATATGGGTACAACAGGTAATTCATCGGGTACACATTTGCACTTCTCCATGATTCAAGGCGATATTACCAGAGGAAACACTGCCTGCAATTACGGCGGATCAGGTAAATGCTACAATCCATCGCGCTATTTGTAAAACCAATCTTGACTAATAGTAGTTTTAGTACTTTTATTAATGCCATTATGACTACTAATGTATTATTTAAGTTACTATTAATTATCTTGCAAACAATTTTTTGTTTAACTTGCCTAATAGCGACACTACCCAATGGGTACTACAACAATCTCTATGGAATCCCTGTCTTTATTGTAACTTTTAGTACTACTTTCATTAGTTTAATTTTAATTAATACTGTTTTAAGCTCGGCTAGAAACAAAATTCAGAAGTTTTTGTTACATAATTTAATTTGCTCTATTTTGACTTTTATTCCTGTGCTAGGATGGATTGCAATTACTTACAATTTTATTATCTCAGTATTTGCAATTAATATTACTATTGGCTCACTAGTTACAAATAATCAAAACCTTAAAGAAGATCAGAGTGATGATCAAGATTTAACTAAGTTATTTACCTCAACAAAAGAAAATGAAACGTCATCTAGCCAAAAGAAACGTAAAGTCGTAAATAAATATTCGCGCTAAAAATTGTCGGGATTCTTATAATATGGATAATGCGGGATTTTTTTTAAATTATGGTGAAAATTTCTAATAGGACGCTTAAGCCCAAAAGTATTTGACTGAGTGATTATAACCCCTGTGCTAACAAACAAAAAAATAGCACTGAGAATTATTAAAATTAATTTTAAACGATCCTTAACAAAAGGCAATTGTGTATTTCTGTAAAACAAATATGAAACTCCAAAAAAAATAAAAGCTAAAATAAGCAGCTCAAATGTAAGTTTATAAAAAATTTCAGTAGAATTACGACGAACAAGAGTTAACAATTCTAATTGTTCAAAAGTATCTAAAATAAAAAGTGTAATTAGGCCAGCTGACGAAAATATAAACAAGCTTAATGCACCAATTATTAAAACTTTGCGTAAAGTTACTAACCTTTTTTTTTCAGGCTCTTTAGTTTGGATTGAATCCATTATTGAGGATGTAATTTGATCTTGAGTTTTAGACATATTAATTATTTTTTTTGTTCGCATTTTCAGGATAATGAATTGAAATTAATTTTTTGGCTTTTTCTTTAGCCCGCTTAATCCGTGCCGCAACCGTATTAGATAAAAGATTATACAAATCAGACAAATCATTAAGCGACAAACCTTGAACATAAAACAAAATTAAAATATTTTTGTCCTTAAGAGAGAGTCTGTTAAGTATAAAATCAAGCTTATCATTAAATTCCGTAATTTTAGCAACTGAGATGTCTTTGTGGAGCTCAGGGTCAAAGTTTATATGCTTGCCGCTATTTTTGCGGATATGGTCAACAGCTACATTGTGAGCAATTCTATAAATCCAAGACAAAAAAGATCTGTTGGGTTGATAGCTCGTAAGCTTAGTGTAAACGTTAATGAAAGTTTGCGAGACGCAGTCTTCAGTTTCCTGTCGGTTAAAATTAAGTAATCTAAACAAATACGCAAAAATTTGGTTTTGGTAGCGTGCCAGAATTCCTCTAAAATGATTCTTATCAATTGCAAGTGTCATCTGAATTAACTGCAAATCTGTCAGGTTTTTATAGTTATCTTCAATCATAAAACGTAAAATATAAAAATATTTAATTTCTACCAACAGCAAAACCCTACTATTAAAGCAGGGCTTAATTCAGGGTATATTTTGGAATTAATTATAAATTATTTATTCATATCATTTATTCCATCTCTCGTCCCACTAGAATCTCCTCCTTGTCCTCTATGACCTCGGCTTTTACCATCCATACCTCCACCAAAATTACCCTTATTATTAATGTGCGTACTTGGTAAAATTGTGCTATCAGCTACGTAATTAGCTCTATCTTTGTCAAATCTTGTTTGAATTTTAGCGTCTTTTGGAATTTTGTCTGAGTGATCTTTATTCATTTTATCATTCATGTCCATTGGTTTATTTGCTTCATGTTCTTTAACTGCTTTAATATATGCGCTTGAATCATTAGCAATTACAGCAACATCAAGCTTAGTCAACTCATCTACTTTATCTTTAGCCATTTTTACAAGTTTATCAAAGCTTGCTTGATCAGGAGTGTGAGATAGTGCCCTAGCATCTGCACTAGTTTTAAAAGCGTTATAATCATTATTTTTAATAGCCTCAAAAACGGCTTTTTGTTTTAATTGCCTGTCTGCCATTGTATTTAGCTGCTCCTGAGTTGTAGAGTTTCCGCGATCAGTTGCTTTTTGAATTAAAGCTGTTTTATAAGCTCCCAGATCTTTTGAGACAATTGCTGTTTCGACAGCTTTGAAATTATTTTGGATTGCAGGATTTGTAGCAGCAAGAGTAGTTACGCCTCCTGCTATTCCTACAAGCCCTAAGGCTCCTAAAGTGACTTTTGTTCCGAGTTTTGAAAATATAGACATAAAATTATGGTTTTTGGTTAATTAAATTAATAAATAAAAAGTATTGTTTGTTTTTTGAAAGCTTTCACTAGTTAAGACGTAAAAAAGTGTTGAAAAATGACAAGCTCTTAGTTAGATTTGTCAACAATAAATTCACAATTTTGCCACTAAAAATCTCTACAGACAAAAAATTTAAAACATTAGTAAAAACAAGTCGCTGAATAATATACCCAAAAATAAATAAGTGATAATTTCGCTGTTATTCTAATTGTTAATTTTCCAGATGTAGATTGTAACAAAAAATTCTAAAACATAGCTCAATTGATATAGAATATAATTAGAAATCTTGGTATTTGTCTGTAAAAAAGCGTATTTAAAAATTTGCTGGTATTTCTTCACACTATTAATCTAAAACATATTCTTGGAATTTAGTGTCTAAAAATTCTAAAAACTTAGGGAAAATTGAGTTTGATATTAGTTTTATTCCTCAGAGGTAAAATAATCTAAAATTACCTTTTAAACAAATACCAAAAACCTAAAGCTACAAACAGCAAAGTCATCGTAACAATAAACCCATTTTTTTCATTCTTTAAATAAGGACTATTTAGTAGTTTTGGATTAAAATAAAGCAATATCGCACAAGCTAATGTTACAATTCCTGCAATAAGATAGTTACTACTAAAACTAAAGAAAACAAAGATAGTTAAGATAGATAAAAAGTAATTTAGTTTATTCATAAAATTAAATAAAAACCCAAAAGCTTAAATTACCTATTTCTCTTTTTTATTATTTTTGTTAACCCTTCATACCACATTAAAGGTACTCTAAGACATATATAAAAAAACCATACTATAAAAAATGGATTGCCTTGTAGTTTATAATCTAAATTTTTGATAAATTTGGAAATGGTCATAATATGGAATTTAAAACAACCACCCTAATTAAAAATAAATTCAGGTTGATCATGATAATTTTCTATACGGTAATTAAGCTGACTTATATCTAGTTTATTCAAATAAAAAATAAATTCAATAATATCAATGTATTCATATTTAGTATTATATAAATTATACCAATCTAACAATTTAAAACTGTGCAAAGGTAAAGCAGTATCTAAGAATCTATTGTCTAAAAAAGTTTTAATATAAGTTTCAGGACGGTTTGTCAGCTCATCAATCCTAAATTGAATATTTCTTTTAAATTTTTCATTAGATTCACAATCAATAGCTTGTTTATAAAAGTTTAACTTAGCATTATCAAGAGCTTCTAAAATTCCAAAATCTGTTTTAAATGTTAAGCTATTTTTTTGATTAAAATTTATATTTAAAATCTGCTGAAAAGAATTAATAGTTACTGTTATAGTGTTATTATAATTACTCCCATTATAGCATTCATCTCCATGATTATTTAACCACACTTCAGGATTGTAATCAGTACTAAAAGACATATATAAGTATAATTGTTGTGTTTGAATTAAAAAAACCTGAGAAATTAATCTCAAGTGTAAGTAAGTTTCAGATAATTATTAAAAGGTTAATCAAGAAAGCTAAAATAGCCTTGCTCTTGAAGCTCTTCTTTAATATGATCGATATCCCAAGCAGTTACTCGCATATCTCCATATAAATCACTTTTGATTTTAACATGCGATCCAAATAAACCTTGATTAACATCAAAGTAGAAATGAATATGAGCCGATTGTCGCGAATCTTTTTCTCGAACAATTAACCCAAGCACCATACCACTTGTTTCGTCAACTTCTTGTTTGACTTCGTATTCAGTTCCTGAAACAGTAACCCAACCAGCACTACGAACACGCTTACTCATTTAATTATCTACTCGGTACCGAGTAGGGTGATAGGTTTTGAGAACTGATAAAATGAATTATCAGAACCTACCTAATAACATAAAAAAAAAAACTTAGGTTTTGTCAAGTTATAGAATGTCAAGGGTTTCAATAGCTAGTAAATTCAAGCAAAATTTTAAAAGGCTGCTTAATTTGTAACACATTTGAAGCATTGAGTTCTTACGTTCCAAATCACTTTCACTAGTAACTGAGTGTTTGGCATACCATGAATTAATATCATTACACAACTCATACAAAAAAGTGGTTAATAAATGGGGTTTATAATTAATTGCAATGGTATCAAGGATATAATCTAAATATATTGTTTTTTGGACTAGCTTAGCTTCAATTGTATTTAGTTTTTCCCATCTGATAGTTTGAGAAAGGCTTTTTTGGTAGTTATTTTTAGTGAGAATGCTATTAAGGCGGGCCACTGTATATAACTGATAAACCCCTGTATTACCTTCAAATTTTAAGATTGTTTCCAAATTACAAACAGCGTCCTGACTAATATCACGATTTAAATTAAACCATTTCAAAGACGCATTGGCCATTATATTAATTTTTTGAGGGTCTTGAGCTGAGTTTTTTGCTAAATTTTGTGCTTGGCTAATATTTTCTTTATTTTCTTTTTCCATCAAACTTTGTATAATCTTATTTTTAACAGTTTCTAATAGAAATTCTGCTGTCAAGAAATTTCCTGTTCTAGCACTCATTTTCTCACCGCCTGCCAGTGTGATGAATCCATTATGCAGAGAATCAATTCTGTTTGTTACAAGCCTATTTGCAACCTGCCCGCCATATTCACTTATAAATTCAGGTTTAAGCGATAACCAATTAGTAATGCTAATAAATTGATTAAAATGATGAATTTGCTCATTCCCAACTAGAGTTATCATCTTATCAACCTTCAAATCCCTTGCCCATTGAATTCGAGCTGCTATATCACGAAGTGCGTAAGTTGTGTAACCACTAGTTGACTCCCTCAAATAACAGCGACCAAAAATTTTTAATCTATTCTGGTAACTGTCAGCTTGGCTTTGGTTCAATAAATCTTCTTTTTCTATGAATCTACCTTTCTCGAGCTTTTTCCACAAGTTATTTTTTTCAAGAAAGTTGCTTAGATTCTGAGTTTCCTGCTCGTAAAAACTCTCTCCCTGCTCTAGATCAAAAGGCTTAATATTAATTTTTTGTAGAAAGCTCTGTGTGTAGTTTCTTGAATCGTCAACACATTTTTGCCATAATTCTCTTGTTTTTAAGTCTCCTGATTCCAACAATTTAGTTTTTTGTTTAATTTTAGCCAAATAGTTCAACTCGATATCTTTTTGTTGATTGCTCCAAATATAAACCCGCGACATAGTTTCTATTGGGCTATTGTCGTAGTCTTCTAACTTAACTTGAAGCTTTTCATCATTCACTACAAATTCTAAAAATTTTTTCTCGTTTAATTTATCAAAACCCCATAACAGTTTTCCAATATTGACACCCCAATCTCCCCAATGGCAATCAGTAATCACCTGCTTATATTTAAGAGTTAAAATTCTCCTTACAGCTTCACCGTAATTAGCTTGCAACAAGTGACCTGCGTGTAAAGGTTTAGCTATGTTATTTGAAACAAATTCCAACAAAAGCTTAGATTCAATTAACTCTAAATTTATACTTGTCCAATCAGATTCTACATATCCACTCCAAAAATTTTCCCCTAAAAATAGGTTTAAATAAGGACCTATAGCTTTAACCTGATAATCTAATTTCTTTTCAGTAAATATTTGATTAATTTCAATAGCAAGAGTCGCCGCTAATTCCTTGGGTGAAACCTTTTGTTTCTTAGCCTCAGTAAAAGCATAGTTACTAGTCAAAACCCCCAAATCTAAATTAGGACTAATAACCCATTCATATTTAGGCAAAATCTCTTCAAGGCTCTTAATTACGTTTAAAATTTGCATACAAAAAAATAGATAAAACTCAATTAAGTAATATCTATTTAGTTAATTTATTCTTTGTCAAAAATATTCTCTCAAAATTACTTGGCTTCTATTTCTTTTTTTACCTTTTTTTCGGGGGTTGAGTTTGCTGCACTATCATAAATAACCAATTGATTAATTTCATTTATTTTGTCTTTAATCTGGCGACGAGCGTTTCCGCCGAGTTTAGGGCTAAGATTCCAAACCATTTTAAACTCTTCTAATATTCTAATTAAAAGCCTTGTAATGGCAGTTTTTGATTGTTTTTCCATTAGTGATTTATCTGACATAGAAATCATTTTTTTTAAAAACTTTTTTATTTGTTTTAATATTTATATTTAATATATTCCTTATTATACTAATAGTTTTTAACCTTGTCTAATACTTACTTTACACGTAATAATTCGTTTAACAAACAATTTTCTTGCTCAAAGTAGTTTGTTATGCATTAATTTAGTTATTATTGTTAAATAATAGCACTAATTATAACATTATCGCAAAGTATGAGTTGGTTTACAAATATACAAGCAGAAGCAGCTAGAAAGCAGAAAAACACAGATGCAAGGATACAAGCAGAGCTCGAGGAAAGAGGACAGCCTAAAACTTCTGAGTCAGAATTTGGATTTAAAAATTATATTGCAAAACTAAGAGATATCAAGACCCTTGTAGTTCAATTCCAGACAACCTCTGATAATAATGAAAAAGTAAAAAAGCTAGGTGTAATTAAAATTCAATTCAAAAAACTTAAAAATACTAGCAAAAAAGCTACAATTACTTTGCTTACAGCAGATCAAATGGGATTGTGTTTAGCTTTACCAGGAATAATTAGCTCAAATTTTCCAGATGTAGACTTAAACCAATTTGCTGGTTACGAATCTCGTCAGAATCAAGCAAGAGACTTACTAAAGGCTTGTATGCACTAACTAGAAAAACAAATTGAAAGCTTAGATGTAGAAATGAATAATCAAAACTCTAGCCCTGAAAAAAAATTTTCACTTGAAGTAAATTCTCTTTTAGCAAGCCTTAATGAAGCTCTCCAAAACTCTTCTCAACCTAACGGATGGTTTAGAACTCGAATAGTTAAATACGAAAGATTATATAGGGAATATTTCCAACGCTTAAACAACAATCCTAAAATACAAATCAATTATCCCCATTTACCTAGTCAACTACGTCAGTGCCAAAGTCTCTTAGAAAGAATAGATCAAGGTTTAATGGCTTTTCAAAAAAATGAACAAAGCAGGCATAGAAATGTTGAGGCAAATAGTATACTTACAAACCTTAAAAATTATCAAAAACTCCTATTAGAAGCTAGAGAGCAGTATTCAAATCCAAGCTATGTTTTTACGAGTAATAAAGCTGTCTTAGTAAAATTTAACACGCTCTATACTTTATGCGATGTGGTAACTAAATTTCAAGATTCTAGATTAACCTTATTATTCGAAAACTTTCTAATTGATTATTTTACCCTGCGAGCTGATGTGTATAGTAAAATCTCAAATCAATTTGCTTCCAAACATCGAAAAATTCAAGCCACAGCCAGCCAAATAACTTCTGGTCAAACAGATACAGAAAAGTTAGATCGTAACAAGTTCAACAATAAAGCAAAAGAATTCAACTCTGACAAAAGCCAATTTATTACTACTCTTTCTGAAAAAACTGCTATTTTAAGCAGATACTCAAACAGCCCTAATCCTAATTTAGCAAATACGATAGAAAGATATGTAAGTTATTGTGATATGCTAACAGTTGAAATGAAAAAAATTACAATTGCTCAAAAATAGTATCACTAAATAGAAAAATCTTCCCAAATTAAAATTAATTAATTCAAGGAAGCATGGTAAATAGAAGAAAAGAAGAAAATTGAAGCTGCTTTTAAATTTTTCATTTTTCTGACCCAGAATGTACTGGGTTTAATAACTTTTACCATTAGTAACACACTACATAAAAGCACTTTTGTAAGACTAGTTGAAATAAGCCGAGTTTAATTAAAGTCTCCTTTAGTTGACAATTATTCTAGTCTCGAGCAGTGTCCGTGGTAACTTATTTATGACTGCTAAAATCATTTCTATTACAAACCAAAAAGGCGGAGTTGGCAAAACAACAACTAGCGTCAATTTGGCTGCCTGCCTAACAGAAAAAAAGTATAAAGTTTTATTAATTGACTTAGATCCTCAAGGGCAAGCAGGAGAACATTTGGGAGTAGGACCCCAAGACAATACAATTCTAGATGTTTTAACCAGCAAAAAGGAAATCAGCGAATGTATAGTAAAATCTTATCGCAAAAACTTAGATTTACTACAAAGTAATTTAAACCTTGGAAGTTTCAACCAACAAAATTCTAGTGCAAACCAATTCATTCTAAAAAAATCTCTCGAACAAGTTAAAGACAAGTATGATTATATTATTGTCGATTGTCAGCCCTCACTATCCCTTTTGACTCTTAACGCTCTTGTGGCTTGTAATTATGTAATTTTACCTGTTCAAGCCGAGTATTTTGCGCTTGATGGTTTGACTCAACTAATTTATACATTAAAAGAAATTCAAAAAAAACTTCATCCTGAATTAAAAGTTTTAGGAATTTTGATCACTATGTTTGATAAAAGAAACCGTTTGAGCTCAGAAGTTAAAAATGAATTGTTTAAAAATTTTGAGGATGAATTATTTCAAACAGTAATCAGCAGGAATGTAAAACTAGCTGAAAGCCCATCCTTTGGTAAAGCTATAATTGATTACGATTCTAATTCAAACGGAGCTGATAATTACCGAAACCTAACCAAAGAAGTAATTAGCAGAACAAAATAAAAAAAGTAAATTAACTTTTAGATAATCTTTGACAAAAATAGCATATAAGATATATTTTTATGGCCGTATGACTGCAATCGCTAATCAAGTTGTTAACAATTCTCTAACTTCTTTTGAAATAGGAAATTTTATTAGAGAAACACGACAAGCAAGAAATTTAACTCAAATAGAACTCGCTAAATTAATCAATAGTACTCAGTCAAGTGTTGCAAGGCTTGAAAAAGGAGAGCAAAACCTAACAACTGAAACGCTATCTAAAATTAGCAACGCTTTAAATCATAAAATTATCTCACTCGCCCCTAAAAGTATTGATTTTGAAGTTTCTGGAGGAAAAGAGCTAAGTGGAAGTATCGAAACTAATTACTCAAAAAATGGTGCTATGGGCCTGCTTTGTGCTTCATTGCTAAACCTTGGCGTAACTACACTCCATGGTATTCCTAGAATTGAAGAAGTTAATCGAATCCTTGAAGTTATGAGTAGCGTTGGAGTTGATTGCATCTGGATCTCAAAAAACACTCTGCAAATTAAAAGACCAAAAAAACTTAAACTTGAGAACATAAATATTGAATCAGCTTCTAAAACGCGAACTATTCTAATGTTTATAGGTTCCTTAATCCATGAATATGAGGAATTTAACCTACCCCATTCTCAAGGTTGCACCCTTGGAACTCGAACTATCACTCCGCATTTGTATGGTCTAGAAAAATTTAATATCACAATTAAAGTAACTGATAACCAATATCAAGTTAAAAATAATAATTATGATAAGTCAATTGAAAACTCTGATAAAACTGAAATTATAATGTACGAGGCTAGTGATACTGGAACTGAATTATTGATGATTGCAGCGGCAAAGTTTAATAAACTCGTTACTATCAAATATGCATCTAGCAATTACATGGTGCAAGATGTAGGATTATTCCTCCAAAAATTGGGTGTAGAAGTACAAAATCTAGGGCAAAGCACGATGACAATTAAAGGTATACCCAAAATTGAAAAAGATGTAGAATTTTATAACTCTGAAGATCCAATTGAAAGTATGATGTTTATCAGTGCTGCTATTTGCACAAACTCAACTTTGACAATCACACGATGCCCGATTGAATTTCTGGAGCTAGAATTATTAAAACTTTCTAAAATGGGATTGAAATACCAAATTACAAATCAATATTTGTCATATAATAACTGGACTAAACTAGTTGATTTAACTGTTTTTCCGAGCACGCTAACTGCTCTAGCTGATAAAATTACTTGTGGAGCTTATCCTGACATCAATATGGATAATTTGCCATTTTTTGTTCCTATCAGCACTCAAGCTAGTGGTCAAACTTTAATTCATGATTGGGTTTATGAAAATCGTGCAATTTACTTTACTGAACTTAATCGCCTTGGTTGCCAAGTAAACTTAGCTGATCCTCATAGAGTTTATATCCAAGGAAAAACCAAATTTAAACCTGCCCAAGTTGTTTGCCCTCCAGCTCTCCGTCCCGCTATGATAATTCTGATTGGTATGTTAGGAGCCGATGGAGTCTCAATCCTTCGCAATGTTTACTCAATTCGCCGTGGCTACCAGGAAATTACAGAAAGACTAAACTCAATTGGAGCTAATATTAAAATTATCTAAAAAAAATCCAACCATAACTAAAAAGTAATTAATGGCTGGAGAATGGTCTACAAAAAAAATCTAATTCAAACTAACGAATAATTCCAGATTTCCAAAACGCAGTGTAACCTGGATAACTTTGATTAGTGAGAGTAAAACCAAGTTGTTGTTGCATGAACTTTGGATGTTTTTTACAAAGCCAAGACAAGAATTGACTAATTTCAGGTGTAACAAGTAACTGAGCACAATATTCTTGAATGAAACCATCATTTGTTTTAAACGAGAGCCAATGAGTTGCTTGCCTCAAAGAAATCAAAAGAAAAAGGTTATTTAAATCTTTGCTAAATTCTTTTTTTAACTCGTCATCAGTTGCTCCATATAATTGATAACAACCAGGGCTTCTTTCTGTACCGGTTAATAAATAAGCGGGGATTTCATACCTTGCCGAATAGCAATAAGCGTCAAAAGATGTTCCGATCCATTTACCATCAGGGCTTTTTTTGGTTATTTTAGTATATCCCGTAAAATATTTAGCGTAACCTTTCTCAAAAAACAACCAATTTTGAATAGCATGAATGTATTCGTGGTTCAAAACCTCGTCAATGTGTGCAGTGCTAGAAGTTTGGCATAGATAAACTAATATCCCAATACCAGGAAAATAAGATGCGCCAGCATTTCTGTTTGTAAAACAAAACATAATTGGAATCCCTGAAACAATTGAATAATGTGAGATAATCATTGTTTCTAGATATTTACGTTCATACTGGTTGAGTTTATAAATTACCTCTTGGGGAGATTTAGGATAGTTTTGTTCAGCGAATTTAACAAAATCTTTGAAATTTATACCCCAGAGTCTGCGACATAGACGTTCAAAAATTTTTTTACAATTCCATCTGGAGGGTAGAGTAGTTTGTAAATTACGATCAAAGGCAAAGGCTGGATTGCTTGTCATTGTTTTTTTAATATCAGTTTTAATTGATATTTCCTTAAAGAACCTATCATACCAAATCACAAGTTTTAACTGAAGTCAAATTCTTAAAATTATTGAGCTTTAGGATTTTCTTCTACTAGAAGTTTTCCAGCAGATCTTTGATAGCAGCCGCTTCTTCAAAATTATAAGAATCAATAGTAATTTGCAATCTTTCTTTTAGTTCAGCTTCTGTAAGGTTTAGATCTTTTAGTTCTTTGGTAAAAGCTGTTTTTTCCATTTCAAAATTAGCAAAAACCTGCAATCCTCTGAGATTTGGTGGTTTAGCTTTTTTGGTTCCGAAACGACTTTGAATTTCAAAATTGCCATCATTACTTTCTTGTTTTTTATCTTCAAAACCAGAGGGACCATTTATTAACTCGCTTTTGCCGTAATTCTCATTATTATTCATTTCGTCCCGAATATCTTGGGCTATATTAGTTACTTCACGCTTAGTTGATTGTGGAATAATATTATTATCTTTATTGTATTTTTCTTGGATTTCACGGCGACGATTAGTCTCATCAATTGCTTCTCGCATAGATTTAGTTACTTTGTCAGCATACATAATTACGCTACCCTCCTCGTGGCGAGCAGCTCGACCAACTATCTGGATTAAACTAGTCCTAGAACGTAAAAAACCTTCTTTGTCAGCATCAAAAATTGCCACAAGCGAAACTTCAGGTAAATCAAGACCCTCTCGCAATAAATTAATTCCAATTATTACATCGTGAACACCTTTACGTAAATCAGAAAGAATATCAAGCCGATTAAGTGTTTCAACTTCGCTATGAATATAAGCTGATTTGATTTTTAATTGCTTAAAATAAAGATCCAACTCTTCCGCAAATTTTTTAGTTAAGGTTGTAATTAAGACCCTCTGATTTTTAGCAACTCTTTTTCTTACTTCTTCTAAAACATCATCGACTTGATTAGACGTTGGTTTAAGAATAATCTTAGGATCAATCAAACCAGTCGGACGAATTATAGCCTGCGAAACTGTTATTTCACGGCGAATAGACATATCCACAAAATTAGCACTAACCTTTGGCAATTTCTTTTCTTTTTTATCAAAATTAGAAACTATCTTGGAATTAGTGCTTTTCTTGATTTTTGTAGGCATTTTATTTTTCTTCAATAGTTGTAACTGTTGTTTGGGGATCAATGTTTAAATTACGTTCGTAACTTTTGACTTCAAATAAATCAAGCATTTTAATGAGAACGTCTCGAGTGGCGTAGCAATCACTAAGAGCATTATGAGATTTATAAGCTTCAATATCAAGACCTAAAGATTCTTTCAGTCCACCTGATTTAGAAAGAGAAGTTTCAAGGAAAAAAGTTGGTTTACCATCAACTTCAGCTTTTAAATTGAAAACATTAGCAAGCGATTTAGTATCAATAAAATCTCTAGAAAGAATCATCTGGAAAATTGGAACTTCTGGAGCAACTTTGCCAAAAACGGCATCAAGAAAACTATAATCAAAAGGTAAAAACTGAGCTATTAAGATTGGGCGATCGTTAAAATTCTCTTTGATAAAGTAAAGGAATTGTTGTAGTAACTCTCGGTAACTCATGGCGTGCTTCAGCTCCTCTTCAGTAATTCCATGAATTGCAACTGATTCCTCAGTGTAAATAGTTCCCTCTGGTGGTTTAACTAAACAGTCAAACTCTGCTAAAACTTCCATATGGGAGTCTAAAGCAAGGCATGCAAGTTGTATTAATCCGTTTTCGTAAGCGTGGACACCAGTTGTTTCGAGATCAATAACTAGGTATTTAGCTTTCATTTGACTTATGCGCATATAAGTTTAGTGATGGCTTAAAAATATGATCTTGTCAAAATGTGTCATTCACTAATTCTTTTTTACTACATTTTTTATTACGTTTTTATTATTAATTGACAATCAGATTTTAATTAGAGTTGAGTAAGGACTATAAACGCGCAATATGACCGACAAGCTAGCTAAACCCAAACCAACCGTTAATGACCCTCTACACGGCAAAACACTCCAATCAATACTGGAATATTTACAAGCTTTTTATGGGTGGAAGGAATTGGGTGAAAAAATTGATATCAAATGTTTTACAATGAATCCTAGTGTTAAATCAAGTCTAACCTTTCTGCGTAAAACTGAATGGGCAAGATTAAAAGTCCAAGATTTATACCTTTACACCCTGCGAAAAAATAAGCAGAAATAGAACTTATAATAGCAAACTTACGATAAACTGCAATCAAAAATTAAGTTAAATCATTAGTTTTGGTGACATTGATTACTAAAACCCAGATTGTGAAATAGAAGGTTATCACTGGATTTTCCCAAATATGCAAAAATAAATTCCCCACGCAAATCATAAAAATAGAAATAACTAAGAACAATTTATAATCAAATAAACTAGAATTTTGATTCATACTCCTGCTATTAAAAAGAGGCCATAAACCATTGGATAACAATACTAAAAAAGCTATTAAATAAACAAGACCCCCATTCAACCACATTTGTAAATACCAATTTTCTGGGATGGAAATTTCATACGCAGGGAGCGAGTATTTATTTGCTAAATTTTGGTTTTCAAGCACAAACTTAGTGTTTAAAACATCTTGATACTGAGGTTTTGCAATCGGCCCAGTTTGAGATAATCCATAGCCTTGCAAAATTAAACTTGAGAAGCGTGTTGAAATAACTTCAACTGATAAACTGGTGAGTTTGTAATGACCGTTACTAGAACCAAGACGACTAATTGAAGGCGGCAAGTTATTTATCAGACCAGTATTTGAAACTAATTGCAAAAAAATAACTAAAAACCCAATTGGCATTAGTAATAATCCCCAATTTAAAATCCTGTTAATTTTATTAAATATATTTGAAACTTTGTATAATCTAGTTTTGGAGTAGAAATGATTATAAAAATAGTTTTTAAGAAACCATAAACCCCCAAGCCCGAGAGCTAATAATGCAAATCGTGAATAAGTTAGATAAATACAAGCCAAACAAGATACTATTAAGAATAAATTCCATAACTTTCTTGAGCGGATTTTTTTGTTTTGATTATAAATGATTACTAAAACTGGTAAAACCAATAACAAATACCCAGCTAAATTATTTGGCGTACTGAAACCCGCAGTCAAGCGACAGACTCCATCTACACCAAAACCATGGCAAATTGGAGATTCCAGAACAAGTCCATCGCTCTCCCAACCATTTTGAAAACCTAATATATTGTAAAATTTTTCAATCCCAACAATATTGCTAAAAATTGCAATTCCTAAAACCCCCAAGTAGCTGAGCTTTGTATAATCTAAAATTTTTTGTATTTGAATCTGAGGTTTAATTTGTTTTATCCAGATAATCCCAACCCCTAAAAGACACACCCATAATAATTCAACCCGAAATCCGAGCAACCAATATTTTAAGCTTAAGTTTGCCCGTAGTGTACTAATTAAACCAAAAAATAAAAGACTAATTAAACTAATTATTGGGATTAAAGAAGTTTTTAAAATTGAGTGTGACAGAATATTGTTTACTTTACTCTCTGAATTGTTTTTTGTTAAACTTTGTATAACCTGAAATAACATTATTAAAATTAAAACTATAAACAAAAATTCTTTGTAAAGTGTAATTGTTTGAGGAATTTTAAAATAATAGTTTAAAACCTGAGTTAAAAGGTGATTAAAGGGTAAAATTAGTATTAAAAAATAAACTATTTTATGCCAAGCTACATTTAATAAATTGTTTGAAAACATAGAATTAATTTTGTTTTAGTGGTTAATTTGTGAGGTTGATTTATTTATTTTATAAAAACTTAAATTGTTAAGCGATTAATAAGTTCAATTCCAAATTCGCTGACTTTATACACATTATCACACTCCCATAAATCAAGTTCAATTAAAATATCTAAATTCATCAGTCTATTGGCTTGTTCTATGTCTTGTTCATTAATGAATATTTGTTTGCACTTGTCTACGATTTCTTGATTTGTTAAATTTAAAGCATTTAAATTATGGTTTTTTATTTTTATAATTAGATCAATAGTTTCTTTGGTAAAATTATTTTTAATAGATAAGAATCTTCCTAAAGTGACTTTTTCAGTTAAGTTAAAATTTTCAAGAAAGTTAAAAAAAACCAACAAACATGCGCTTACGATTAAAGGTATTAGTGCAAAAAATACATCATAAGTTTTAATTTTTAAAATACTTGGTTGTATTAATATTAATAATAATGAAATTAATCCAGTTAGGCTAAAAATAACAACTTCTTTAAATTTAAATATCAATTCTAGACATTTGTTAAACATAAAATATAATAATTAAACTGTTTCATTTTTAGACTTATTATTAATATTGATCAACAAACCAAGAGCAATAAAAATTGGAGAAATATAAACAGGGGAAATAAAACTCCATTGCATTAAACTAGCTATCAAATAAAGAATAAGCGAAATTTGTAAAGCATAGATTTGATTAAAAGCAGAATTTTTTAAATTCCAAACTTGATAAACTCCGACACTAATCGCCCAAATAAACAAGCTAACTAAACTAATAAGTGGTATTAAGCCATACTCAAGCCAAACTTCTAGATACATATTAAAAACAATTGTTTTATCAGTTTGATAACTATTAAGAATCTCTAACTTCTCAAAAGGCTCAATATAATCATTAATCGGAATGTTATTAGGCCATAAATGATAAATTATATTATCCCGAGCATTCACTCCAAATTGTCCTGGACCAATCCCAATTATTCCTGCTTTCTCAACAATTAGCTCAAAAGCAGAAGTTGAATAAGCTTTTCTTTCAATTGCAGTTGATGTTTGGCCATCAAAAGTAGCCACAAACTGACCCATTACATTATTAATTATACTAGGATTACTGACAGTCAAAAAACCTCCAACTAATACTAACAAAAAAAATAAACCACCCAATAATAATTTAAACTGTTTAAAAAAACCAAATTTAATTAAGAATGGAATAGCAATCAAAATCACAACAGGAAGTAGTATCCAAGCACTTTTAGCCAATGTTAAAATAAACAATATTAGACAAAGAAAACTTAAAATCAAACTAATATAGCTAAAATATTTCTGAAAAAAAGTAGAAAAACTTTTAAAAAATTTAGGAGCAATAATCGAATTAATTTTAGGCAAAGAAATAAATAAAAATAAAAAAATCCCAAGAAATAAAGCATTAGCAAAATAAGCAGGTTCATTGTAAGTTCCATGAATTCTAGGAGTTCCAAATACATGTTTTTGGAAAATATCTTTCACTCCAGTTAAGTTTGATGGCAAACCGACTAAATCACCTATAAATTGATAAAAGCCAAAAATAACCAAACCAACAAAGAGCCAAAAATAAGTTTTAATTAATTTCTGATAATTTATTTTAATAACTGATAACAAGATAGTAGATCCAAAACACAAAAAAAGTCCAATACTAGCAGAGTAGAATCTTGGTAAATTAACCACATTCATAAAACTGAAAACCCCCGTAAAAATAAAAATTAATATTAGAATTAGTTCTCTTGGAATTTTGGTTTGCTGAATTTCTAATCGTTTTTGATAAAGTCCTACAATAAGCATTGTGATTAAAAACGGAACTACTAAATGCGAAAGCCTGATAGGACCAAGCAAAGTTTCAAAACTTGGTATTCTCTCAAAGAAAAATAATGAAGCTAAGAAAATTATCCCAAAATTTAACCACCAAAAATAATTTTTTTTATTATCCATTTTGTCTTCCATATAAATCTAATTAGATACGCCTTTTTTATTTTAAGCAAGAACCAAAAACTTTTAAACAGTAAGTTTATTTAGCTGACTCTACAATAATTAAAATGTTTGAATTATTAAGACTTTGGGGTAAGGTATATTTACTTGAGTTGGCATTTTTAAGCTCATAATCAAATTTATTTAAATTAGGTTTAGTCTTTAAAATATAATCATCTAAACTTATTTTAAAAGCATTGAATGTATTTAAATCAGGAATATAGATTGTAACTCTCTCTATGCTACCTAGAACTGCAGGCGCAATTCCTTTAAAATTATAATCACTTAAAATCTTATCATTTTTAAATCCTAATTTTTGGATTGTTGTGTAAACTTTAGGCGTGACATCGCTATTATTACCAATTATTGTAACTTTAGAATCTGTAATTTTTTTGGATGAATTAGTTGCTACAACTCCCGAATTAAATAAATCCTGCAAGCTTTTAAGGGAGTTTGAGTTTGGACTTTGTCCTAAAATGGTTTGATCACAAAATACAATATCAGAGGTATTAGAAGGGCAAATAATTCCGCTTTCAAAATCAAGAGACAATTTAACAATTTCTTCCTTAGGCCTATCTTTGATTAATTGAAAAAATGATAAAGCTTCATTAATCGTAGCTGATGTTTGCAAATTGTTTCCAAGTAAATTAAACAATCTATCAATTTGCCCCAGATTTGCAGCCAGTTTGCCGGAAGACATTTCTGATTTTAGTTTGTTAATTATAGCTTCGATTACTTTAGATTGCCTTTTGCTACGAGCAAAATCTATAGCTTCACTAGGATTATCAAAGCTCTTTCTAGACCTCGCAAATATTAAGGCAGTTTTTGAGTCCATTACCTGTGTTCCTGCAACAAATTTAGGGCAAGGGTAAACATAAGAGGAATACTGCTGTAAATCCTTATAGTAAACTACTTGATAATTATCAGTAGGGTATTCGCAATCCGAGAAGTTGTTTTCTACGTTAACTTCAATCCCTCCTAGTTCGTCAATAATTTTAGCAACGCTATCAATATTTATACGGGCCCAATAGTGAATTGGTTGTTTCAACTGTTCACTAAGAAAATTTGTCAAATAAGACTCTCCATTAATAGTATCCTCTCCTTGCATGAAACGACTATCAGCATTACTCCACACAGCGTTTACCTTGGTAGTCTCATAACCATCATAAACAACTAAATCTCTTGGAATATTCAAAGAAGTGATTTTTTTGTCTTTATAATAATACGAAAGCAGAATCAGTGAATCAGTATTTCTCTCATAGTCTTTACCAATTACCAAAAAGTTCGTCCTCCCCTGATCTTCCCCTAGTAATTTTTGGCGACTACTTTGGCCCGTAAAGGCTCCAAGTAACTGACCCAGATCAAGATTATTGTTTGCTGTTTGATTATTTTGTTTGACACCAAAAGATTTTTTAGCGGTGGATTGACCCTTAGAATAAATGTAAACACCGTAGCTACTTAAAGAAATTATCACCACAGCTATTAAACCAAAAACTAAAAGCGTAATTTTCTTGCCTAATTTATTGGATTGTTTAGCTTTCATTATACTTTTTGTAGTATTCATATTAGACACGGGAGCTTTTTTATTAAAAAAAATAAGGTGGCTTGAAATTGCAATAAAACTTTAAATTTGTCAATCACTACATTTCATAATAGCAAATAAAAACTATTAATCAGTTTTTGTAAAAGCTAGCAAAAGAATATTAAGATAATTTTGACAAAGCTCTAAAAGTGCGTTACGTATTCAATTAGTTTAGCCCTTAAAAGGGAAGAGAGATTAAGATGAAAACTTCAAACGCCCGATGCCTCAAGCTAAAAACAAACTGGGGCAATGAAGGAGACTATCCACTTCTTCCCACTGGAGGAGAAGCTTTTCCTGTCATTGATTGGAAAAAAATTAATTGGAGGAAAATGTATAATGAATATGCCTTAAGAGCAAACCTAATCGAGCAAACCTAATCTAATTCGTCGTTCTTTCGTCTAAATCTAACTTACAGCCCTGAACAAGGGCTTTTTCTAAATTCATAGTTCAGTTAATCACACATTTTGACACTTTTTAGTTTTTTTGGTATGTTAACTATTAGTCCTTCTGTTTAAACTATATAATCTAAAGACAATCTTCAAAAATAATATTCTATATAAATCACACAATATGACTCATCCTAAAGTAAAAAAAGCAGTATTTCTAGTAGCAGGATTTGGTACACGCTTCCTTCCAATTTCTAAAGCCGTTCCTAAGCACATGCTTCCCATCATTGACAAACCAATTCTCCAATACCTAGTTGAAGAAGCGGTTGAAGCTGGAATCGAAGATATAATCTTTGTGACTGGGCGAGGTAAAAACTCTATCGAGGATCACTTTGATACAAGCTATGAACTTGAGCAGACTTTAATTGGCAAAGGTAAAACTAAAATTCTAGAAGATATTGAAAAGATTTCCAAAATGGCAAATTTCGCGTACACCAGACAGCCCGATCCTAAAGGCGATGGACATGCTCTGCTTTGCGCCCTTCCTTATATTAATGATAATGAGCCAATTCTAGTAGTTTTCCCTGATTACATGATGCCAAATGAGAATCAAACTTTTAGTCGTATGATAGACTACTATAATCAAACAGGCAATCCTATTATAGCGACTGATCAAATTCCATTTGAAAAAACTGACCAATTTGGAGTAATCGCTTATCAAAGGACACTTGTCGATAATGTAGTCAAAATTACACAATTTGTAGAAAAGCCCAAATCAAACCCACCGTCAAATATGATTAATCTAGGTCATGCTATTTTAACACCAAAGATTCTAAGAGAAATTGCAAATAGTGAATCTACTGTTAGTGATGGAGAGATTAGAATTGCTGACACTTATACTAAAATGCTAGGTGAGAATAGTTTAGACTTATATGCACTTACTCCAATTAGTAACGGAATTGATTGCGGAAATGCTATTGGGCTTTTGAAAGCTAATATTCGCGAGGGGTTGAAACGTGAAGATACAAAAACTGAACTTTGGGAGTTTCTTAAGGAGGAATTACAAAAAGAAGAAATGCGTGCTGAATTAATCAAATTAATCAAAGAATCTGAATAATTTCTAAAATCAAGTCCCTAAAAAAATAAGCTCACTTTTGCAGGTGAGTTTTTTTGTGCTAAATTTTGTAAAAATATGTATGGAAATACATTATTACTTTGGCATTGAAATAACTTCAATTTTTAAGCCACCAACATGCCCTTGATTTACATTAAGCCCTAACTCACCCCACACAAACCTAGTAGTATCAAAATTTACTTTTCGATTAAATTCTCCATTTTTTCCGAAATTACCTTTATCATTCACCCTAACTTCTATTGATTTTCCATTCGCTGGATTAGTCATTCTCAACATTGTACCTAAAGGATAAAGCGCTCTTGCCTGATCTGAATGACCTTTTGGACCCTTAAATGGTGATGCAGCCGTAGCATCAGTGTTAGTGTCAAATGGTTCTCCTGTCGCAGTTATTTTTGCTGTACCTGTCTCACCTAAACCATATACACTAATTTGGGCGTCGTTTATTATTGTTGGTAATCCATCTGACTCAAGTTTCTTAATTTCAGCTTTAGTGGGTTCTTCTTCTTTAGGTTTATTCAAAGAATCTGTAACACTTCCATAACCGCAACTTGTCAGCAGCAAAGCTAAAACTATTAATTTACCCCCCCCTTGAATAACATTTAATAATAATTCGTGAGGATTACGATTAGGTTGATTTGAAAATTTATTATCCATATGAGCTAAATTATAACACATAAAGAAACAATTATCAAGATAAAAATCTAATTTACTCTCGCCAAAAAGTTTTTTTTTCTTTAGACTACAAACATTAATTAAATAGTAAAAGTTTAAAATTAAAATAATTAACATATGATTGGTAATTGGGAATATCAACTCGAAAATATAACAATTTGGTTCCAAGGTGGGGTCCGTAAATGGGTCTTTATTACCCTTGCTATTATGCTCGTGTCTTGCGTTCCGCTTTATTTCATCGTGACTTCAATTAACTCGGCTATATTTAACACTTTTAGTTATAACCAAGATATTAATTTCAAAAAGAAAGAAATTGCTGAGAAGCCAATTGAATATTCAAATACTAAAGCCCTCAACTTAAAAGATGGTAGCAAGGATTTGTATATGATTATTGATAATAAATTGAATGCTGAAATTGGTTATTATCCTTTTGTGTTTGACTTAATTGTTCAGGACAAAAATGGAAATACACTTTATCAAAAGACTCATGACGCTTACTTACTACCAAACGATGTTCGCTATGTTACGTATAGATCTACTGACTCAAACGCAAGTAAGCTGGTAATTCGTAAAAATGAAGAAGAAACAAAAAAAGTTTATTATAACCCTTATTCAAATCTATTAAAAAACCCGAAAATTAAGATCAGCAATACTTCTTTTCAAGTGCGTTCATTTACTGACTTACTATATTTAAATGCTACAATTAAAAATGAAGAAAAGGTTGGAATCAAAAATATAGATTTATTACTAATGATTAAGAATCGCTCTGGCGATGATATAGGGCTTTCAAGTTACAACCTTAGTTTACTAAAGGCTCTTGAACAAAAAGAAATAGGACCAATAGAATACATCCAATCAGAAAACGCAGATCCAGTTCAAGTCGATGTAATTTGGCAAGTGAATTATTTAGATGAAAAAACTTTTGTTTATTAATATGTTAAATTCCTCACCAAAACCTCCTGAAACTAAATGGCAAAAATTTCAAGACAATCCTCTTTTGATGATTCTTGTATTCTAGAATAGGGTGGAACACTTTTAAACAAAAACTAAAAATATGATGAACTAATATACTGAATAAACTTAATTATTTCTTATCTCTCTTAACTACTTTTGTTTTTTTTAGTTACTCTAGTAGCTATTTAATAGCCCTGATTGTAACATTGGCTTGTGCAATACTACTTTATTTTAATCCAAAACTGTTAAATAGTCCTTATTTTGTTGGTTGCAATCTTAGGTTTTTGGTATTTATTTAAAAGGTAGAGAGAGTTTTTAAATCAAGCTAGATTAAAGTCTTTTTAATTATTGATGATAAACTGATATTAGCTTGTGTAAGCTCACTGTTATTTGGAGTAAAATGAATATTGTGTGCGATGTGATTTCGTAGTTTATGAGCTGACCAAATAGTGTTTAATTCTCCTCGTGTTAAAATTTTTGTTTTTTGTTTAAGGATTGCTCCAAGCGAAGTTTTTGGTAGATTAAATTTCTTTTGATAAGTATATTCGAGCAGTTTATCAAGGCCTAAAAGCTTTTCAACGAGTGATTTATTTGAGTTTTCTAATTCAATTAATTTGGTTCTTACAGTCTGTTTCCAAGTATCGTCAGTTTTTTGTAAGCAAAATCTCCAATAAAAAAGACTTCCAAAAACCAATAAAATTAAAAATGAAACGATTAAAATTCCAAGCCAGGCATTCATATAAAAAAATTAATGTAGTGTAATATATTTATTTAGTTCACCATCTTTAAAGCCGAGAAAACTAATTTCAGGATATAAATTAATTCCAATTTCTTTTGCGAGTTTTTGTGTGTGAGACATAATTTCTAGAATATCTAAAGCAGTTGCTGTTTTGGAATCATTAACTATAAAATTCCCGTGAAACTCACTAATCTGAGCCCCACCCACCTGATAGCCTTTTAAGTTTAACTTTTGATCAATAATAAAGCCAGCGGCTTGAGTTGGTAAATTAAATTTTTCTTTGGTTTCAAGTGACAAACTTTGCCAGACTGATCCGCAACTTATTCGTGGCTGAGTCTTTTTACGCCTTGCCCATTCAGTGGCCACAAATCTAGCCCTATCCATACTCTCTTGATCTCCCTTAGCTAAACTAAGAGTAATATCAAGAATATAATATTTGATTTCTGTACCTCTTAAAATCGATTGATCATAACCAAAATTCATATCATTAAATTCTAATTTAACTCTGCGAAGTCGAGTTTTCAAGTTAATTAGGTTGCTAACTTCTGTAATTGCCTTCTCTAAATCATCATTTATAACTTGATAATCAAAGAGACTTGCTACACTCATTTCTTCCTTACTAATTGGAAGCCTAGCTTGAATTTTAATATCGCTATCTCCTCGAAAGTGCATCCTCTCGGTTAGCATCTCAAAACTTGGCGGGAGTAGAAAAATTTTTTGGACTTTATCACCATACTCTTTCTCAATATTAAAAGCCCCATGATAATCAATATCAAATAAAATAGTTTTATTTTCTGATAAATATTTTTCAATTAGCCCTTTGTCGGTTCCATAATAAACCCCTTCAAATAATTCATTATATTCTACAAATTCTCCTTTTTTGAGCTTTTCCCTGAAATTATCAGCACTAATAAAATTATAATCGTCTCCATGTTTTTCATAATCACGAGGTCGCCTAGTTGTAGTAGTGGTGAAGCGAACCCAAGTTGGATTGTGCTTCAAAAGAGCACGAATAATTGTGTTTTTGCCTACACCACCAGGGCCACAAACCATAATTAAATTAGCTTTTTGCTTAACTTCTTTAAGAGCATTTAAGCTTACAAAATTATCAGAAAAATGCCTAGATCCTCCATGAATATTGTTAAATAATGCCCCTCCTACAGTTCCCGGAATCCCAGCAAAGTGTTGCAATCCACTTAAACCCTGCTTCAAACTCCAAGCAATACTATAAGATAAGTCCACACCCGAATCAATTTTAATCTCAACTTTCTCTAACCCTTCTATTTCTCTGTAATCCAAATCACTAAAATCATAATAAGATTTGTCGCTTTCCGCGTGCCTCGAAACAATAACTGTTTTATCTTCTTTTGGAATCTTTAACGGAGTTTGTTTTTCTGATAAATTAATTTCTCTGCCACGGTTTAAAATAACTAAACCTATAATTCCCTCGTCACTAACAAGAGTATTGCTAATTTTACCCAAAATTGTCACAGGCAAATTATTTTTATAACCAAGTTTAATTAACTCTTCGAGCTCGTGAGCATTAGATGATTCTACTAAAATTTCAGCATTGCCGCCAACTTTCCAGGTAGAATACTCGGCAAGCGGATAATTATATTTAGAATTAAATAAGAGCTTAAGTTTCTCAGGCATATTTTTTTATTTCATCTTTATATATTTTTGACAAGCATATAATAAACTTCTTGCTTCTAAGATTAAAGCCACAAAAGCGCTAACTTGATAAAATCTAAGAGTTATAATCAAATTGTCTAAGAACCATCCTGAAAAAATTTTTAAAATAAAAAATAAACCAAAATAAAAAATAACTTTTGACAACAAAAAAAATGAATAAGTTTTAGGGCGACCTAAAAAATCTTGGATAAACCAAATCAAACTTACAATTCCAAAAATTAAATAAATTATCAAAGGATCGCTGTATTTATTAAGCTCTTTCGGGACAAAATAAAGAAGAGAAAGCTCTGTTAAAACAAAACTTAAATTTAAAAATAAACGCAAACCCGTTTGGCTATACTTGGTGATTTCAACGATAGAACTATACAAAACCCTAACTCCTATAATCCAAGAGACAATCAACAAAAAAGTCTGATAAAAATTTACTTTATCGTACAAATTAAAGCTTAAACTATACCCCAAAAAAAGCATTATACTGATCACAAGTCCCGCAGATATGTTTGATTCTCTAATTAGTTTCCCTGTTAATTCTTTTAGTTTCATAATGCCTTTATTATACTCTAATCTTTGGTTTCTGTCTCATCGAGATTGTTTAAATTTTCGATTTCTAATAAAGCGAGGGCTGCTGCATTTGATTGAGCCTCTTGTTTACTTTTGCCAACTCCTTTAGCAAGAGTTTGATTATTATAAACAACTGCAACTTCAAAAACTTTTTCATGATCTTTTCCTTCACTATTAATTGTATGATAAAAAGGTGTCTCATGATAACGAGACTGCATGTATTCTTGGAGAATTGTTTTAGGGTCTTTGTAACTTTCGGTTTTAATAATTACTTCAAGCTTAGGCAAAACGAAATTATCTATAAATTTTTTGGCTTCGATATAACCACCATCTAAATAAATCGCCCCCAAAACTGCTTCAATAGCATCCGCTACGATGGTAAGTCTTGCTTTTCCGAGTTCTGCCCTCTCACCACTGCTAATACAAATTAACTCTTCCATACCGAGCCCACTTCCTATTTGCCCCATAATCTTATAATTGACGAGAGCTGAGCGAAGGGCTGTTAAATAACCCTCGTCGTCTTTATAATTAATATACAAATGCTCGGTTACAACAAGTTCAAGTACAGCATCCCCTAAAAATTCTAATCTTTCATTGTGTTGCTTAATAATAGGATCTCTGTGCTTATCACTCAAATAAGATCTGTGAATAATTGATAGTTTCAATAAATTAATATCTTTAAAATTATAATTGATTGTCTCTTGAAAATTGGTTAAGTCTGGAATCATATTTTTTATTTTTTTCGGTTATTTATTAAGTTAATTTTAAGCTAATTCTTTTTTTAAAATCTCATTAAACCTCGCTGGATTACCCTGTCCTTTACTAATTTTCATACACTGCCCTACGAGGAAGCCTATTACCTGAATCTTTCCCGCTTTGTATTGCTCAACTTGAGAATTATTCTCTTTAATTGCAGTTTGCACAAACTCTATTAACAAACTGTCGTCACTAATCTGTATTAAGTTTAATTTCTTTAAAACTTCACCCGTTTTAGCCTTTGGATTTTCGGCTAAATATTCTAAAGCTTTTTGAACTCCTTGATTATTAATCTCTTTAGATTCATAACTTACACACAAAGCCATGAAGTTCTCAATAGTGATTAAATCTTGGATAGGTTTATTATATTTTTGAGTCAAGGGAATTAGATAAGTAGTAATTACATTTGCTATTGTGTTAGTCATATTTTATTAGTTTATTTATAATTTTATTAGTTTGTTTTAGTTATCCTCTTCCAAAACTTGTTTAAGAGTTTTTAAAATTTGCAAAGTTTTTTTGCGACCTAAAATGTGAGGTTGAGTAATTACCCCAAAGACAGTATCTTGATTATTAATGCGAGCTTTAGTAGAGACAAGTGCATAACCCTTACCAAGCGGGAGAACTGGATTATCCATCCCAAAAATTGCTGAAATTTCACTGTATTTGTTTTTTGGGTTTTTATTTACTTGGTTACCTTGCTCTAGAAAGTATTTTTTGTTCTCATCTATATTTTCAAGGAAATCCAATATATTAGCCGTTTGATCAGTTTGCCCTTCGGTCAATAGGTTTTTTAGACCCATAACTGTTTGGGTGTCTACAGTTACGGCAAACCCGACAGAATTTGTTTCCATTGCCAAAAGCCTACTAATCTCCCTCTCCATGCCTTCTTGCCTTAATTGCAATTCCTGTAACTGACCCCGCAACTCTTGCTGGTGCTTATTAGTAACCTGCAAACCTATTATTAACTGATTAATAAAAAGTTTAAAAGATTTCTCAGTTGGTTGGCTGCTAGAATTAGTAAAAGGTTGATATAAAAATCCCAAATTACGCAATTCTATAAACTCATTTCTAATAGTTGCTGGGGAGATATTAAAATCATATTTTTGTTTTAAATCTTGGCTAGAAACCGTAGCTCCAAATTCACAATATTCTTTTACAACCGCAAAAAGTAAATTACGTTGCCTGGGTGTTAGGCCTGTTTCAGGATCTATTTTTTTTGGGGACATAAAAAAAACTGACAAAATCTAATTAATGAAAGGTTTGTCGCACTTTCCCCAAACTCCGAGTTTTTGGCTTTGGGCCTCAAGCATCCATCTCTCAAAATCTTTTTTGTAAGTAGTATTCGGGGAATAAGCTTTTGCTTGAGCGTACCCTCCTTTAACTAAAAGTGAGTTAACGCTAGCATCAATTTTTTTGTTTTTGGCATCTTCAACGTTCAAATAAATAAACCTTAACTCACGCCCGTAACGATCGGTTTTTTCTTTGTCTGAAACGATATAAACGGTTTTACCTTCTACCAGCTTTTTTGAAGCATCTTTAGCCTCTGGACCGTAACACATAATTGGAGTGTTAATTTTAACCGTTTCAGGAGTATCCATGTTTAAAAAACGAACTTTACGCCCGTCTTTAAGCTCCACTGTATCACCATCCACCGACCGCAAAACTACAACTTCTTCTATACTTTCATCAATTTGCTTAGTTGATTTTTGGTTACTTACTTTACCCCAAATATTTGACCAGTCCGATCCTAGAACTTGATTATAATCTATGTTATTAGCTAGGGCGCCTAAACTTCCTGCACCTAAGATTGAAATAATTAGAGCCCCAATCAAACCCTTAGAATGAATATTTTTAGCAAAGGAATTAACTTTAGAACTTGTGGTGTGAGGTTTAGTAGATGTTTTTTTAAACATTTTTTTGAAAATAAAAACTTTTTGTGTCTATTAAATAATCAAATCAAGTCTCTACCTTTTGTCAAAGAAGAGTTTGCCATAAACAAAAACTTATGCTAGCATATAAGGGTAGTTTATGCCTTTTAAGGGGCATATAGGAATTAGATTATGACAAATCGTTTGTTTCACAAAACCGTACAAGTACACGGAGACAGTTGCTTTTTACCAGTCCATTTAACAGCTGAGGAATGCCTCGGTGAATACATAAATGATAACAGAGGTAAGCAACATTATGTCGTGGATGGACCGAAAGGGCTGGGGATCTATTTCCAGAAAGGAGATACAGAAGGACTAGATCCAACTGAATTGTCCACTCATTCCCTAAATACGATCTTTTTTAATGGGAATAAAATTCCAAACGCTCTATTTGGAAGGGAGTACGGATTTGGGTTTGCAGATGGTAGAATTCAACTTTACCACAGGGAGAATAATAGATACGAATTGTGTTACCGAGACCACAAATATTCATTAATTAGCAGGGGTAAAGGTGGCAAGAATCTAACAATCTACGTTATGTCACCCTACTTTGATAAAAATCAATCTTGGGAAGCCGAGAGAACTGGATGTAAAAGCATTCTAGTTTCAAGAAAAAATCTAAATGATCCAAAATTTGGAGATGTACTGTATGAATTTAGTACAAACCTCATCATCCAAGTAGGTGAAAAACTCAATGGCATTTCAACAGAGGTAGATGACACTGGCAAGAATTGGCTACATCTCAATACTCCCAAACATGCACTCTCAAATTTGATTCAAATGTATTCAGAAAACATGAGAAGTTCTGCCCGAGAAATTCTTAAACCTGAGACTTTCAGTATTTAGGGCTGGTTCTTAGAAATTTTTGTCTTTTAGGCTTTCCTACTACATCCCGTTACTTAATTGTAATGGGATTTTTTTTATGCCTAAAATATTAAAAAAACCTTCCAGCCAGTAATTGCATAGAAGGGTTATAAAGAATTCTAATTTTAAAAGCTCTTAAAACAGTTTTTAAAACTTCCCGTAAGTTGCGCTAATACAATTGTCTTGGATGTAGAAATAAATTTCTAATTGATTCAGAATGGTTAGAACATCAATAAATACAACTTGAAGATTATTTGATTTAACTTTATCAATTTGAATTTCTCCTGAGGGTAATTGTAAGACCTTAATTCTTGTGCTGTTAGATGACAAATATCCTTTATCTTTAAAATAATCCTCTAGCGCTGACAATAGAGCCTGCTTGACTTTATTTGTTAAATATTGGTTCAACGGGCCTCTTTCAAATTTTATTTGAATTGAACAAAGAGTTTTAATTACAAAACACTGCATTAGATTTACTCAAAATAAATTACAGTCCAAACCATGCCACAAATTAGCCAAAACGTCAATTAATTTTAAAATCGGATTCTAAACATATTTGACACACGTAAATTATTTAGTTTTATTCAAATTATGACAACTAAAAACTATAATTACATAATTGCAGATCATATTAAAGCCTCTTGCTTTATAATTAGCGAAGGAATTATGCCAAGCGGTAAGCAACGAGGTTATATTCTACGTCGCTTAATTCGCCGCTCGCTTTCAGCAAGTTTGCAACTTGGTATCGATATCAATAATGTTAATTATTTTAGTGAACTCACTGATTCAGTAATTAAAGTTTATGATGGGGTTTATGATGAATTAAAAGAATCTCGAGAAACTATTATTCAAACTCTAACTCTGGAGGCTAGTAAATATCAAAAAGCTATCCAAACGGGCAAAAAAGAGTGGGCAAAAATTTTAAAAACTCAGATTTAGTAATCAAAAAACTAATTACTTTCCTAAGTCTTTGTTAATGTCTAAATTATCAATTATTTTATTTTTAGCCCTAGCTAATTTAGTTGAAAATAAATTAGTCAAACCAGTAATCCAATCATTTAAACCAGCAAAAACCAACCCCTTAAATATTATTAAAATAATACACCAAGCAAAAATTTCAGTTATACTTCTGTTAAAAAAAGTGCTTTCACCCTTAAACGAGTACAAACCTAATATTAAAATAGAGTCTATTATTCCAAAGCACAACACACATCGCCAAAAAATTTCCCAACTACGAGTCTTAATGTCTAGTTTTAGTTGATTGTTTTCAACTCGAAATTGATTATTTTCATCTATCAAATCATTTATTCTAGTTTTTAAATTATTGTTTTCGAGCCCTAACTCCTCTAGTTTTTTAGTTATTTTTTGATTTAAAATAATCAAATTTCTTTTCTCTAATTCATGTTTTGCAATTAATTTTTCTTTTTCGTATTCATGTTTTTCTACAAAAAATTTATATTTTGCTTCTATCAAAGGAGCATGTAGTACTTTTTCAAAAGCTGGAGCAAGTTCATTAATAACAGTGTTAAAATTTCTTAAATCACTATTAATTGGTTCGTTGTAAATTCTTTGGTTGCGTACAATCAACGGCTGATTGTAATTTTCATAGATTTCTTCCTGGTTTAAATTATCTCTACCGTCATTAAACTTTACGTATTCTGTCGAATAGAATCCTGGATTTTTGGACATTTTTTTTGTTTTTGTTTTTATGGTGGCCTATTATTAGCCATAAACCTATTTTTTGCAAATCTCTGCAAAGCCCAGACACTTTAACTACAATCCGCAAATTTGACGAAGGTAATTGTTAATTATAGCAGTAGAAGTAAATTGCTTACGATTTAAATATAACTGACTATCAATTTGGTACAATGTGTTAAGAACAATACTAGAAGGTTGCAACTCGGGGTGATTAAGTGCTGTTGTACCAGTTTTTAAATAAATTCTGAATAAAGGAGAAGATAAATACTGAATTAAATAACTACGCCTTTCAGTTATACTTGGAATTGATTCAAAAAGAATTTCAATTTTGTTATTAAACTCTTGCAATAGTATTTCAGGGTTTTGGTCAATATCAAAGCTGACGTGCCTAGGTGTCATAATTACTAGCTGCTCGAGAGACTTAATCTCAACAATTGAGTTAAGGGCTGAGATTCTAGGGTTAATTATTTTTAGTTTAATTTGCTCCCCTAATAATTGAGGCTGGCTTAAAATACTAATAGCAATTGGTTTTGGTGGGGTTGGTTTGAAAACTGTTTGAAAAGCTTGGGTTATTGGATCAGGCTTGCGTGGTGTTTCAGCTATCATGAACTTAGCTCTAACTTGTTGCAACTGATTCAAAATTGACGGCGGTCGATTCCCCAATAAGCTAGTTTTTAACCTTAACTTTTCTAATGGTGTTAGAGATGACAGCTTGGATAGCAAATAATCTTTATCCCCTATTTGCAAAGAATCACTTTGCTGAATTAATTCTTTTAATTCTGGTTGCATATTTTTATTAATTTTTTTGGTTTAAATTGAAATCACACCTCAATCTGATTTAATCATTAGCTCTTGTCAAAATAAAGACTACTAAGCAGGATTAAAAATTCGAAAAGAAAAGCTTTATTCCAGAGATTAAAATAAATTTACTCCAATTTTTTGTGACGAAACCCTTTTTTCTTAAACTTATTCACGGTTTTCAGCGGGTTTTATAATTTATTTGTTCCAAGATTTAATCAAATTCACATATTTTCTTATTTTTGCTTCTAAATTGAAATTAAAATTTTCTAGCGGAATGTTCATTTTTACGACTTTTTCTGCGATTATACTTTTTTTACCATACTCTAACTCTCTTTTTGGATTTTCTAGTTTCCAAATATTACTCCACTGACCA
This sequence comes from Minisyncoccota bacterium, assembly GCA_043772945.1. Taxonomy (GTDB): domain Bacteria; phylum Patescibacteriota; class JACMRA01; order JACMRA01; family JACMRA01; genus JAYVFR01. Next base: position 39,286 of record JAYVFR010000003.1, read on the forward strand.
TAGCTCTGCAAATAATCTTTTTTATCTTTTTCATTAAGATTTTCCAATAATTTTTCAAAAGACTTACTAGGAATATAATTCTCAATTTCTCGACCATCACTAATCCAAACTTTACCGCCATTTTCTTCAACCTCTTTTTTGATCCGAGATTTTGTTAGTTGTTTTTTCTGTGTTTGCTTTTCTAAACTTTGTCCTTCTTTATTAAAATCGCTATCCATATAAATGATGCAGTTAGTATTTATCGCAAACATCCTTATTAATTGCTTTTCTGATATATTATCTAAACCTTTCCAAAATTTCCCACTAAAAGAATTTAAAACGCTCCCGCCATAAAAGCTAAATTCATAGTCTTCTCCTTGTTTAACACCTTTCAATTCTAGCCAATATTTAATATAAATAGCATCACTCGGACCCTCAACCCAAATTACCCCATTGGCAAACAGCATATCAGCAGGTTTTACTCCTAATGTACCAAGCACTTCATTAAAACTTAAAATATTTAAGTTACCAATTCCTTTAGGTTTATCCACAACTCCTTTATCAGTAAAGTGATAAACTTTTTGATTATCTCCTTGTAAGCTCAAAGCCTCAGAAACTATATAATTGGAATGTGTAGAGATTATGAATTGTATTTTTAAATCTTCATGTAATCTTTTAAATAGATTTGGCAATTGTTTTTGCAATTCAGGATGTAAACTTTTTTCTGGCTCTTCAATTAAAATTGTTTGAGCACCAAATTTTTTATTTAAATGCCAAATAGTATGTAATATTTTGCTAAAAACTTCGTGACCTTCGGCTCTTTGACTAACTAATTTATCAAAACCATCATTTCCGACGCCAAAATCTTTTAAATAAGTATAATACTTTTCTTGTTGCTTTGTATTTATTAATCCTGTATTAATTTCATACTCCAGAGTCCCATCATCTTTTAAAATATAACAGTCATTGTCAGATAGATAAAAAGTCCTATATCCTTCACATAATTCTCCAACTTTAATTTTAAAATCTTGATTTTTTTCTTTATTAAAAATTCGGTTGTCTTCAAATCTTATCTCATCGTTTATAATTGACCCATTAGAGCAATGAATAATAGGTAAAAAAATATCTTTATCTGTATTAATTTTACACCTATAACAGTTACAAAAATTACCAAAACTATCAAAACTTCTTAAATTACCATCAATCATAATGCTAGCTTTTTTGTCTTTATTTATCCCTCTTCTAAACTTCGATTCATATGTTACTAATGGGGTAATTTCAGGTATCAGATAATAACCATGTAAAGCCTCGAGGACACTACTTTTGCCACAACCATTTTTGCCGATTAAATAATTTATTGGAGCAAGGTCTTCAAGTACCAAAGGCTGTTTTTGAATAGCTTTAAAATTTTCAATTCTAATTAATTTTAACATAAGGGCATTAATTAAATAGTTTCTAACCTTTGACAAATATAACTATGTTTCAGAGATTATAATTAATTCATTCCAATTTGTTTTTTGTTTTTTTATGTCTGATACCCCTTCATCTAATCAACCCTCGAACAAACGCTATGATTTTAACTATTTTATAGCCAAGTTTTTCCTTGAGAATACTAGACTTACAATTTTAGTTTTTGTGTTTTTTGTACTTGTTGGAACCTTTATGACAGCTGCCTTGAAGACCACGGGCTTCCCTTCCCCTACAATTCCAATAGCAGTAGTCAACACAATTTACCCAGGGGCTAGCAGCGAAACTATAAATCGCGACATCACAATCCCACTTGAAGGAGCAATTAAAAGCGTTAAAGGTGTTAAGCGGTATTCATCAACTAGTACAAATTCTATTTCTACAATTTCTGTTAGTATAGATGAAAGTTCAAACCTTGACAGCGTCAGAAGTCAAATTGATAGTGCAGTTAAAGCTATCAAACTTCCTAGTGGTGTTGAAAGCCCCAAAGTTTTCTCGCCCGATATAGGAGGGCCATCAATTATAATGGCAGTTACTCACCCTGATTTATCTAAAGTCTATGAAATTTCAACTCAATTAAAATCTCGTCTTTCTCAAGTACCTGAAATCTCTAGCGTTGATGCTGTTCGCGAGTTAGAAAAAAAAGTTTTAGTTCGCTTAGATTACGCCAAACTTCGAGAGGCTGGAATTACTGTTGATCAAGTAACTGCTAAAATTACGTCCCTTGGAGAAAGCCTTCCTGTCGTGAACAATGTTAACATTAATGGTGAAAATACTACAATTACAACAAGCCTTTCTAAAAACTCTCTCGAGGATCTCCAAAATTTAATTTTTAAAGTTAACCCCACCACTCCAGCAGGTAGCTTCGGAGCTAATCCAAATGCTCCTTTGATAATAAACCTTCCGCAAAGTGAAGCTAAAACTTATAAACTAAATGACTTAGGATCTGTTGATATAGATTATAGTTTCAAAGGAAATAAAGGAGAAACTTCTTATACTCTTAAAGACAAAGATGGCAAAAATCACATAGTTAATAGTCTAATTCTAAATATTAAAGCCGTTAAAGGATCAGATCAAAATAAACTAACAGAAAATGTCCATAATGAACTTGCTAAAATTGACGATGGTAAATTCTTTACACGCTACAACATTAATTCAAATTTTGATATTAATTCTGAAAAAGCTTACATCATTGAAGGCTATAGTGAAGCCGACAGTAACCGTGAACAAGTAGCAGAAGTAGTCTCAGGACTTATTGGAGGGCCTATCAATTCGCTTGGAAATTTCAGTGCAATTGGCTGGTTGTTTGGAGGAATACAACTTGTTATGATTGCAATGCTTCTCTTTGTTTCTTGGAGAGCCTCCCTTATAGCAGGACTTGCGATACCTCTGAGTATGGCATTCTCTACAATTTACCTTTATTTAACTGGACAAAGCTTGAATACATTGACACTTTTCTCTCTTGTTTTAGTAACAGGACTTGTAGTTGATCCAGCCCTTGTAGTTTTAGAGGCGATTCAGCGTAAAATTGACGTAGGATTAAAGCCTAAAGAAGCAGTACTTGAAGCGATTCGTGATATTGGACTTGGAGTTTTCCTTGCGATGCTCACAAACATTATCGTATTTGTGCCTTTTGGAATTTTAAGTGGAATTTTTGGACAGATTTTCCGGTACATTCCCCTAACTATAATTCCTGCAACAATTGGTTCATATTTAGTTCCATTGGTCGCTTTATCATGGCTTGGTAGTTTAATTTTGAAAAAAAATAAGAAAGCATCTATTAAAGAAGAAGACAATCTTTGGGGAATTGCTAGATGGTTAATTAACTTAAACAAAAAAATTCTCTACGGCTCTAGATGGCTTAGAATGCTAATAATCACTATAACCTTGATGATTCCTTTGCTTGTTACGGGATTTATGTTTAACAAGGGATATATTAAACAAGTTCAATTTGCATCTTCTGATGACGCTGACATTATGATTTTAACTGGAAACTATCTCCCAAAAGTTAATCAAGATGTTAAAAATCAGATTACAAATGATGTTCTTGATATAATATCTAGTAACAGTGATGTAAACAATATTTTACCGATTAATGACGGATTTGGTTATTATGTTTTTTTGAAACCAAAAACTGAGCGAAACACTAAAGCTGATAAAATTGCCTCTACTATTGATGAACAAATTCAATTAAAACATGGTTCAACCAGCGAGCAAAATAGATCGTTTTATGACCTTAAACTCTCACTTGTTCAAACTGGAGGGCGAGGAAATGATTATCAGGTTACGATGGCGGTTAAAAGTGAAGATTTAGAAAAACTTAAAAATGTCAGCCTTGAAGTCTCTAGTCTAATGCTCCAAAAAGCGTGCATTGAAGGCTCTAAAGTTAGTCTAAAGTCAGATTGTTCAAATGATAATAAATTAGTTGTTAAAGTTGACAATGGGTATACCGATAGAGAAAATTTAGTTTATGACATTCAGTTAGATCGAGATATTTTAATTGACAAAAATCTAGCTTCCCTAGGTAAAGGGCCTTTGACTCTATCTACTAACCAAGCTATTAAAAAACAATTTGAATTAAACCAAAATAACAAAGTTACTCAAATTAATGTAGCAGGAAATAATCTAAGCGTGGCACTCGCTCCTAGTAAACAACCCCCTCAAACCCTTGATCAAATTAAGGAAAGAATTAAAGATGAGCTTAAAGTAAATCTTGAAGACATCGGTACTATTCAAACCACAACTCCAAAAAGTAGTATTAATCGCTCAAGTGGAGCAACAATCGGACAAGTTCAAGCACGACTTAAAAAAGAATTCCAAAACAATCAAGGAATTGCTCAACAACTAGGAGCAGAAATCCAAAAATATTTTGAAGCCGATGATTCAAAAGAATTAAAAAGATTGGGTCTAAATAAAGGCGCCGTCGAGCCGTTTAAAGACGGACAATCAGCCGATGCTTTTAAAGCTTTTGGAGAACTTGGTATTGCTTTAGTATTAGCAATTATCGTTAGTTATATTGTTTTAGCAGTATTTTTTAATTCCTTCTTACAAGCTCTTGGGATTCTATACACTATCCCATTAACTTTCCTCGGCGTCTTCCCTGCCCTTTATTTTTTTGTTGGTGGTCAATATGGCTTTCTTGAGATTATTGGTTTGATTATTTTAATTGGAATTATTGAAAATGTAGCAATTTTCTTAATTGATGGGGCTAACCAAAAAATTCGTGAAGAAGGTTATAATCGTAAAGATGCAATTGCTTACTCATCAGGCGTAAGATTCCGTCCTGTTATGCTTACTAAGCTGACGGCACTCTCATCACTTGCCCCGCTTGCAATCTTGTCAGAATTTTATCGCTCTATTAGCGTAGTAATTATTTTTGGTTTGGTAGCCTCTGGATTTATATCTCTAATCACGACTCCGATTCTATATATTTTCTTTGGTTGGGTATCTGAGCATTATCGTCATTCTAAATGGTACAATCAAATTTTATTTTTCCCGTTATTCCCAATTTACTTAATCGCGTGGGGAATTATAGATAAACCAATGCCAAAAAAAAATAAAACAATAATCTAAATAACACTCTCTCTAAACAATACAACTCCCCTTAATCTATTAATTAGACTAAAGGGATTTTGTTTTAGAAAAGATTGTTGTATTCTAAAAGATTGTTGTATTCTGTTTCACTCTTTTTTTTATCTAAGCTCACTACCAAAACTATTCCTTCTCTTATAAATATTATAAGCACTAATAGTTAGAGCAATGATTACAGAGTAAGATAACATTAGCCCTCCTGTTCTAATAATTGGCACAGGAAGTGGGATATTAAATGTTGTAGTACTCTTATCATTAATAGGATTCTTATCTATTGTTCCTGTTGGAGGAGTAACGCTTGCTGTATTGGTTATATCTCCATACACACCAACTTTAATAGTACCAACGGCCGTAACGGTAATTTCAGAATTAATCACCATATCAGCTTTTAAGCTAACATCATTACCTATTCCTGTTTCTTTAGAACACTTAGTCATTTTATCGCCATCATTTCCTAGTTTTGTTACTTTACAATCCCAAGTTACATTTATAATTGAATCGGGAATCTGATCAGTGATACTAGCTCCTTTTGTAGAGATTGGGCCGTTGTTCTTTACGACAAGCTTATAAGTAATTTTGTCACTATTCCTTGGAGAAGAAGGACTGTGTGTCTTACCAATTTCTAAGTCTGTTTCTTTCTTAATCTCTAAATCTTTTCTAGATTCATTATTCTTTGGGTTAGGATCCTCTGTTTCTTTAGGAGGTGTAATTGTTGTTTTATTTAAAATTACCCCACCTTCAAAGCTATTACTAATTTTAGCCTTAACAATATAAACCACACTTTCTCCCTTCTTTAGATTAACTGATGCATCATTAATATTACCAGTTCCATTAGCAGTACAGTTTAAGCTAGCAGTTTTTACATTACTGCCAGAAGTACAAACCCAAGAGATATTTTCTAAAGCACTATCAAACTTATCTTCTACAGTAGCACCCACTACATCATCAGCACCTAAATTCGTTGCTGTGATCTTATAAACTACCATTCCGCCTGATTTCAAATCTGTCCCATCAATTATTTCTTTAAGGATAGCCAAATCAGCTACTTTTTTAGTGGAAATCATATCTTTTGATTTATCGTTGTTTGGATTATTATCTTTAACAAGTCTGTCTTCTTCGTCTTTAGGGTTTTTAATCTCTACGTTGTTTTCAATCTCCAAAAGAGGATTTGCTACAACATCGGCTTTAACTGTCATTGTAATAATCTGCCCTTTCATTACTTCTACAGTCCAAACTTTATTGGAAGCATTGTATGTTCCTTTATTTGGAGTGTACTCTCTAATGTTAGAAAGATAACTAGGCCATGAATCTATTAATTCAAAAGAACTAACAGTATCATCTCCGTTATTAATGACTTCAAAAGTATAGGTTACAGTATCTCCTGCTACAAACCTGTCAATAACTGAATTACCAGAAGCATCTTTAATGAGATTACTATTAGAGTCAATCTTATATTTAACTGTATGGCTTTTAGTTACACTTAAGTCAGCAGTTGGAATATGTAAACCTGCATCAATAGTAGTATTATTTTCACCTGAAAATAGAGTAATTACATTAGTTTTAGCTTTGTTATCACCAACGACATTTCCAGCCATGCTAATATCACTATCTTTGCTAGCATCTCCTCCTTGGTTCATAGGAGAAACAGTATACTTGATAACATTTACATCAAATTGAACAATATAGTCTCCTGGAACTAATCCTGTAAACTGATATTTACCGTTGCTATCTGTAGTGGTTTGGGTAATAACTGAGCCAACATTGCTTCCGCTACCTTTAACAATACTAACTACGACTCCTTGAATACCAAACTCTCCCGCATCTTGAATACCATTATTATTCTTATCTTCAAAGACAAAGTCTCCTAGAGAAGCACTATTAAGATTTACTTTATCAGTAGCTTTATCATTAGCTGGATTAGTATCTGTTAGTATTAAACCATTTAATCCTTTAGGATTTTTAATCTCTACATTGTTAATTACCTCTCCAAGCATTGCCTCTACGATAGTTGCTTTAACTGTCATTGTAATAGTATTGGTTGGGAGAAGAGTTAACCCTGACCATACTTTAGTAGTAGAGTTATAACTTCCTGTACTTGGAGTCCAAGCAGTTGGA
>JAYVFR010000004.1:0-45316 GCA_043772945.1 Minisyncoccota bacterium
TTAGTTATTCTAAAATAGTGATGTTCGAACTTATTTGTAATTTGTTTTTGTTTTTGTTTAACTGTATGTTTTGCCATATGAAAAATAGTTATGTTCTCAGTATATACTAATATTTAAGAATGGACAAATAAATCATCAAAAGTTAGGTATGGAACTGTTACTGTCTTTATTTTTTTGCATGCACTATTAATGATTTCTAGACAATAAATTTGTTTTGGATTTGCTTTGTTTTAAGTTTATGCAAATACCATCCAAGATTAGTCGGTTTTATAAATTTTTTTTGAATACTGAGAATAAAAAATCGGTTTTTGTACTTGTATTTTGGGCGTTAGCATCCAAAGGCCTTGGGTTGTTCCGTGAGGCTCTAATTGGTCGGTTACCTACAATTCAAGCTAACATGTTTGGGCTTGCGTCAACTCTAAATGAAAATATTGTTACGATTTTAATTCTTGGAACGATAGCAACAGCATCACTTCCTCAAATTATTGAATTAGATAATCAAAAAACTAATCAAGGAAATAATCAAAAACAAGTTAACCAATATCTTACTTGGACTGGATTAATTTTAAGCATTTGTATTGCATTTTTGTGTTTAACTGGGATCATTTGGTCTAAAGAGTTTTTATTTTTTTTAAACTCTGATAGCTACAACAGTATTAGGGATGCAGGTTTAGAAAGCGATTATATTAAACTTAATCAGATTTTTCTCGTTGCTCCAATAATTTTTGCTATTAAAACAATTTTAGGAATATTTCTAAATGCTCGTAAGTCTTTTAAAATTTATTCTCTCGATGGGGTTTTGAGCAATATTGGGTTAATAATTGGTTTAACGGTTTTATATTCTTATTTTGGTATTGTAGGTGCTGGATTTGGTCTTGGGCTTGGTTTCTGTTTTGCACTTATAGGTTTTGTAATTGATAGTTATAAACTAGGTTTACGTTTTGACTTAAGTGGTTTCAAAGTAATTCAACCTTATTTGTGGAAGACGCTTTGGCTTTTTCTCCCTAGGGTTTTAGTAATTAATTCGGCTCGTACAGCGGAAACCTTGATGGCTACAATAAGTAAAGCTGATGACAGTGTTGCAATTTTTCGACTTAGCATGAATATTCAAGGGATTTTTTATGGAATTATCTTGATGGTTAGTACTGTTTTTTTACCTGATTTGACTAATTTATTGTACAAAGAAAACGCCAAGAGCGAATTCTGGCAAAAACTTAATAAATATTTAGCAGTTTCTCTGAAATTTAGTTTTTTAGCTGTAATATTAACAATTATTGCAACTCCAGTTCTGGTTTATTTAATTCAATTTTTATCTTTTTCAAAAGCAGGATCGCTCCTTGCTAGTAATCAAACAATTTATTTTACAATTGGGCTTGTAGCTCTTGGATCATTTGCTATTATTTTTCAGTCTGTGAGTGAGATTTTAGGTAAATATTTTATAGCAATACAAGACAATAAATTCTCAATTGTAAGTACGGTTATTGCCAATATTTTATCTATAATTTTAACCGTTATTTTGATGGGAGTAATTAATCGATTGGTTGCTGTTATGATCGGATTTATTGTTAATAATGCAATTGTAGCAGGGTTGTTTTACGGGCGTGTTAGAAAAGATAAATTAAAGATAAATTAATCAGTATTTTTTAGTTATTTTTTTGATTTCAAAATTGTAGCTTTAGTCAAAACTTTACTTTGCTCGACTCCTGGTTGATCAAAAGGGTTAATATTGTAAAGTTCACCCAGCACAACAATTGTTAATTCAAAGAATATAAATAATTGACCTAGATTGTACTCATTTATTTGATTAATTCGTATCAAAATATTTGGAACATCTTGTGCGGCTAAGCTCTCTCTAGTTCCTTCTAATTCACTGTTTAGTAAATCTCCAAAAGTTACTTGACTTAAATAGTTTAATTTATCGTCTGAAATATTTGGAATAATTATTTGATTCTTAAAATTTTCTATTTGGATAAAAGTAATTAGTTTGTCTTTTGGGCCTTCGCTAAATAATTGCAACTGTGAATGTTGATCGCTACAGCCTAGTGCTTTTAAAGGTGTTATACCAACGTTAACTATTTGATTGTTTAAATTTATTTTTTTACCTATACTTTCTCCCAATAATTGAACATACCAATCAGCAAGATATTCTAATTGATTTGAGTATGGCATTAGGACGTTAATGTTGTGATTTAATTCGGCTAAATTAAATTGAGCTAGAGCATATTTAATGTAATCAATATTTTCTTTTTCTTGAATTGATTTTAAATAATCAGATGCGCCTAATAACAATTCTTTACAGTCAATATTTAACAAGTAGCTAATCACCAGACCAACGGAAGTAAGTACACTAAACCTTCCACCAATATTGGGTGGGATGCTGAAGTTTGTTAAATTATTAGTGGTAGCTTCTTGTCGTAAGTATCCGTTTTTGGGATCTGTAATTATTAATACATGATCACTTAAGCTTAAATTTGCTTCTTGAATTTTATTTTTATAATAGCTGTATTGAGAAATTGTTTCTGGGGTTTGTCCTGATTTACTAATAACAATAAATAAAGTAGAGGGTAAGGTAATCTGACTATTTACTTCATCAATATAGTCAGGATCTATGTTTTCTAGTATGTAAATGTGATTTCTTGCTTGTGGAGTCAGCAAAGCCCTTAGAATAACTTTAATTCCTAAACTAGATCCTCCGATACCTAAAACTACGATCGATGAAAATTTGGCCGCTTTGAAATCTAGTAATTTACTAGATAAGTCTTTCAAAACGTCATCCATGGTTTCTTTTTTTAAAATATTTGTAAAACCATACGCACTAGATTCAATGTTTTGATTAATTGTTAGTGACAAGTCTTTAGCTTTGTCGTCGTTAACCGTGTTTCTAGTAAAAGCAAAGTTAATATTTAGCATATTGAGCATATTTTTTTTGGTAAAACAATAAATTGAAAAAATTTAAAAAAGCCCGTCGCTCAATTCTAATTTTTCAGTATCTAACTTAGCAACTATATTAACTTTTTCTATATTAACTTTCTCTAAAACTTCAGTACTTTTTTGTTTTTCTCTTTGAGATTTTTGATATTCAGCAATTTTAATATTTAAGTCGTAATTTCGATACATTTCGCTTCCTTGGACGGTTGTAGAGCCATAGTACTTACTATTTAAATCTTTGTGTCCATAGGCACGCTCAGCTGGAGTTCTTAACTCCCAAAATGCAATTTGTCCAATTTTCATTCTTGGATGAAGTTTAATTGGTATGCTATTAACATTAGCAAGTTCAAGTGTGGCATTTAGAACGTTACCAGGATCAATGAATCCTGCTGTTGTATGAACAATTAAACCCATTCGTGCAAGTGAACTCTTTCCCATTATTTGGCAAGCATATTGGTTATTGCAGCCAAAGCGATCTAAAGTTACTCCTAATATAAATTGACCTGGATGCAGTATGAGATGATCCTCTTCTGACTCTAAAATTATTTTAGTTGTGTAGTTACTTAAAGGGCTTCTAGGGTCAATACAATCTGCTTTATGACTCTCAAAAACCATGAATTCATACCCTAGGAGAACATCGTAACTGGCTGGTTGCAGTCTACTTAGGTCAAAGTTATCTATAGTAATGGATTGGTCTGATAGACTTTTTTTGATATCTACATCTGATAATTGCATATTATGATTAATTATTAAACTTGATTTGACCTTATTATTGAAATTAATTTTTGTTGGTGCCTAGATAGGGACTTGAACCCTAATACCCGAAGGCACTAGCTCCTAAGGCTAGCGTGTCTACCAATTTCACCATCTAGGCTTCCGCCTAATAGCAGAGTAAAAATTGCTTTTTTTGTCAACAGATAAATTTAGAGCTTTTAAACAATTCTTAAAACTTAGCTAGACAAGAAAAAGTTACTAGTTAAACTTGGAGAACATTTTTAAGAAATATAATTATGAATTACGATTATAGCAACGATAGTTTAAGAAATAAATTAAAACTAAACAAAACAAATAAAAATTTTTGGGCTTACCTCATTCTGGGAGTCTGGATTCTTTTTATGGTGGGGGCTTTCGCTAAAGCTTTTGTGTTTCAACAAGTTAATGTGGTTGGTGCAAGTATGGAGCCAAATTATTACACTAACGAAAACTTATTAATTAATCAAGTTGATACTAACGTTGTTAGAGGCCAAGTTGTAGCGGTTTATGAAGACCCAACTGTAATTAAAGAAAAAAACTATTTTGGTCGTTTCGTTAGTAAGTATAATTCAGTATTTTTTCTTAAGCGTGTTATAGGACTTCCAGGGGAAAGTGTAGAAATGATCGGGGGAGATGTAATTATTTATAGTAATGAGCATCTTGAGGGGGCGGTGCTTAAAGAAGATTATATTGATAAAGATTATAAAGCTATACTAAAAACAAATAACTTTTATTTCAAAAAAACTTTAGTTCCTGATAATCATTATTTTCTTTTGGGAGATCATCGTAATAACAGTAAAGATTCGCGGAATCTAGGAGCTTTTCCCGACTATGCAATTTTGGGTAAAGAGCTTGTTAAATACTGGCCACTTGGAAAATTAAGGATTTTTAATTTACCTAATTATGAATTTTTGCCAATTAATAGTGAAACGAGAAGAAATCTAGACATTCAGAAAACATCGGTTCTGTATGAGAGTCGCTAAGATTTTAAAAATTAGTTTGGTAATTCTAGTATTAGTTTGTTTGTCATTTGGAAGTTTATTTGTTTGGAATAAAAACCAAGAATATAAAAAATATCAAGTGAAATTAGCTGGTTGTAAACAAATTTTTAATAAATTAGTTTTAAATAAAATAGTATTAAATGAAAACAGGTGCCAAAATCAAAAAATGTTAAAAACGTTTGAAAGTGTCTCAAATTTAGTAAATATTTTTGAAAAACAGTTTAGCGTATTTAAAGCAGAGGTAGAGAAAGTAAATCGAGAATCAGATGCGGTTGTCATAGAGAATAATTTTTTTAGAGAAAAGCTAAATGGAGATTTGAATACTTTGAATATACAAGAAATTCAAAAAACTGATTTGAGTTTAATCCCATCAGAACAAAAAGAACAAAGCTTAATTAAAATAAAGGAATTTAACCAAAATAAAGCTAAAATCCAAGAGTTTTTAAAATCTAAAATAGACGAATCAATGGTAAGGGTAGGTATTTTAAAGGAATTAGGAAGTTCAGAACCTAATGTGTTTTTAAACAATTATAAGATTAAAAGCTTCAAAGAGCAGGTTGCAGAATATGCTTTATTTAAAGATAGATTGAATGAACTAAATAAATCAATTGATTTAAAGTTAGTTGATTTAGAAAAAAATAACAAAGACTTAGCCCGCAAAATTCGAGCTACTGAATACAAAGAATTTAGTTCTGAGGAGTTTAGAGAGCTATATGAAAAAATGGTTTACGATAAAACTAACCCTCCTGTCAAAGACTTAGAGATTTATGCTGTATTAGAGGCGAATTTTAAGGTTGCACAAATAGCTGAAAATCGCGGGTACAAAAAACGCGTTCAAGCTGTTGAAAGTAGCCTTGAGATTATTGGAACCCAAAAATTACAGACTAGTGCAAAAAAAGCATTTATTAGCCTCACGGAAAATGCCAATCAAGACGGTATCAGTTTAGTTTTAACGTCAGGATATCGGTCGGTCGAGGATCAGATATATCTTTTTACTAGTAGGCTTGGAGTTTCTAATAATTCGGAATTAATAGCTGGCGGGAGTTTAGACAGCCAAATTGATAAGCTTTTAGAGACAACTGCAGCTCCTACATATTCACGCCATCATACAGGGTACACTTTTGATTTAGGTTGTGGCACTTCTGATTTTACCGATTTCAAAAATACAGACTGCTATCAGTGGATTAGTAAAGACAATTTTTATCAAGCCAAAAAAGTTGGTTTAATTCCTAGTTATCCTATCGGGGTTGAAAGACAAGGTCCAAATCCTGAAACTTGGGAGTATGTTTGGGTTGGAGTGGAAAAATTAAAAAAGTAAATCGCTAAAATTAACTTTATTTGAGAAGTTGCTTAAAACATATTTATCAAATATAATCTGACCATATTTAATTAAATAAAATTTATTATGGACTGGAAAGAAATATTATATATGTCAGCGTTAATTTGGTTCAATGGTTTTTGTATTATGGGAACTGTTTTATCTATTTATGCTATTTTCGTGTTAGCTAAAATTAACCAACATTCACAAATTACTTTATTAAAAGCTCAAGAAAAAATGGACTTTATGGAGGCAAACTTTAGTGATTGGGGAAAGTTTGTGATCCCTGTAATCGGTTTATTAAGTAGCTTTAAAGGTTTAAATCGCAAAAAAAATAGTGTTAAAAGTTTTTTTCAATCTTTTTGGGACTAACTAATTTTAAAAGTATTAAATAACTAAGCTAAAACATTCTTTTTTGATACTTCAGTAATTTTAAGCTTAAAACCACTGCTTTGGAGATTAAATTGCTTACGAATAATATTTTCTAGGAATTTAATGTAATTATCGCTAATTGATTTTTTATTTTTGATTAAAAGATCAAATGTATGAGGGTTTTTAGCTGTGTAGACCAAATCATAAATTACAGCTCGTCTCTGTGTTCTCAGTTTCGTTGGTTGTTTATTTTTCATTAGGTAATTAAACAATTTGTGAACTTGCTCTTGATCAATAAGTTCTTCTTGGGTGTCAATAACTTCATCAATCGTCGTCCAGACGCGTTCAAGATTAACATTATTAAGTGCACTAACCCAAATAAAATCATGAATTTTTAAGAAATCAAATTTACGATAAAAACTTCGCTCAAAGTCTTTTTTGTCTTCAGTATCAACTAGGTCGGCTTTATTTGCGATAATAATAATTCCTTTTTTGTAGTCCTTTGCCATTCCAGCAATTATTTGATCTTGGTGACTTACAGGTTCGCTTCCATCAACAACAATGCAGATTACATCAGAATCCCAAGCCGCTTGCACGGTTCTAAAAACAGCAAAACTTTCAGCTCCCATTGTTCTTTGGGCATTTTTGCGGATTCCTGCACTATCTAGTAGTATGTATTTTCTTGGCTCTGGCATCTTGGTGCTAAAATAATATACTAAACTAACTATTGTCAAAGGATTTGTTTAATTATTAGAAACATGTTTTTTTTAATACTAGAAAGTAAAAATTTTGTATTTGACAAACAGATTACAATTACTGCTAAATAAACTTACATAAATTGTGATTAAAACAAGCGCTAAAAAATTAATTTTATTTTAATATGACTTATCCTATACTGTTGGCTTTAGTTGGAGTAATTGCAGTTTTACTTTCCTCTATCAAAATAGTCAAACAGCAAACTGCTTATACGGTGGAGACTTTAGGCAAATTCAGTCGGGTGATTTATCCTGGGTTTAATTTAGTCATGCCAATAATTGAAAATACGGGTCGTAAAGTTAATTTATCAACAATGACACTTGACTGCCCGATTCTTGCAATTACTAGTGATAAGGTCAATATTAAAATTGACACTTCATTAATTTACAAAGTTATACCGAGCCTCGTTTATCAAGCAGCTTACTCACTTGATACGCCAATTATTACAATTCGCTCGCTAATTGACAACACGATAAGGGCTTTCGTAGCAACTCTCACCCATGAGGAGGTTATTCGTTCTCGAGATGAAATGACGCATTATTTGATTGAAAATTTAACCAATAAAATGCAAGAATTTGGCTACCAAATTGATTCATTCCAATTTCGTGATATTGTGTTACCCACTGAAATAATGGAAGCTATGAGCCGCGTTGTTGCATCAAAAAGACTCCAGGAAGCGGCACACAATGAAGCAGAGGCTGATTACATTCGTCGGGTTCGCGAAGCAGAGGCTCAGAAGCAAACTAGACTTCTACAAGGACAAGGCATTGCGTTAGAGAGGCGGGCTATAATAGAGGGGCTATCTGAATCAGTGAAAGAGCTTAGGATGGCGACTGGAGTTACCAGTGAGAGTGTAATGGGGATGGTAATGCTAAACCAATATATTGATATGTTGCGTGTGATTGGGTCGAAGGATGGTTCTAAAACTGTTTTTATTAATCCTTCTCCAAATGGAATGAATGAAATTATGCAACAAGCTAGTGAATTAATAAATAAATAATTATACTAATATTAATTTTTGTATGCAGCATGAAATGACACTTAAATCACTTGATGACTTACCAGTTTTAATTAATTATATTCAAGAAGCTCAAATAACCAACGTTTCATTAACAAATAAGAAATTTACGGTAAGTAACCTATTATCAATTGTGGCTTTACAGCAGTTTCTTCCATTTCTGGAAATTACCCCTCATTATTCGATTATAATGAATTACCATGGATCTGCTTCCGCAGCGGCTTATAATATTAAATATTTTATTGAGCAAGTTGATACTCTCGGCATTAAAAATGTTTTATTAATCAGTGGAAGCCAACCTAAATATTTAGAAGTGATTGGAGCCCTTGATTATTTATCTGATGAATTGTATCATAATAATGAAATTCAAGATAAGCCAAAAACTAAAATTAGCGTGGCTTACAATCCTTATTTATCAGGCGAGAAATTAGTTAGGGAAAATAATCGTCTCGAGAAAAAACTAAAGTTTGATTTTGTGGATCAGGTTTATATCCAAATAGGAACTGATGTAGAGAAATTAAGTATAGGGCTTAAAATGATCAAAAAATTTCGGACTAGAGACATTAAAATCTATGGATGTTTATTTGAGCCTAGCCTTGCTTTTTTAAACAGTTTTAAGTATCGTCCTTGGCATGGGGTTTTTTTGCCTGAGGATTATTTAAACGATATTAATTTAGCCGAGAAATATACAATGGAAATTAAAAATTTTTACGATCAGAATAAAATAAATTACTTGGTCGAAAGCTATACTTTGTTCAACGATTACTATAAAACTTACAAAAACTAACTGAAATTGCTATGTTACCTTGGGAAGAAGTCAAATCAAAAATTGATATAATAGAAATTTTAGGAAACTATATCACTCTTAAATCAAAAGGGTCTAATTATTCGGCTAATTGTCCTTTTCATCAAGAAACAACTCCTAGTTTTATAGTTTCACCCAGCAAACAAATTTGGCATTGCTTCGGCTGTGGAATGGGTGGAGATGTGTTTGGATTTGTGGCTGAGATTGAAAACACAGATAAAATTACTGCTCTCAAAGAATTAGCCCTGAAAGCTAATGTTGAAATTCCTGAATACAAAAAAAATAATAATTTAGAAAGCGTTGCTGAAACTTCTGAATTTGAACAAGGATTAAAAGTTTTGGAATGGAGTAGTCAAATTTATCATCAAATACTGCTTAAATATCTCCAGAATCCAGATCATGAAATCACTAAATATTGTCATAGTAGAGGCCTAACTATTGAAATAATTAAAAAATTTAAGTTAGGCTATGCTCCTAATAATAATCAAACTTTAATAAAATTTGCTGAGAAATATAATATTAGTAATGACTGGCTCCTTAAAACTAGCCTCGCTAAGAAACGAGAGTGAGATTGTAGACTAAATTAAAACATTTTTAGAACTCGGAAATAATATTTACAATTGTATTGGTAATTTCAAAAGTTAGTTATAGCTAACATATTGATACTCGTGGCACGCTATTTTTTTTAATTCATCTGTATTGTTTACTAAATACTGATTTTTTGACTTTAAAATAATAATATTTTGCAGATTAAAAATATCTAGAATGTCTACAAACTCCTGAATATATTTATTCAAATCTAAAATATTAACTTTAAATTGAATCAATTTTAAATGTTCATCCTCAAAATCGGCAGTAATTCCATTCAACTCTAAATCTCCTCAATATTTTACATTTTTTAACTCAATTGGAATAAAATTAAGTGTGTGAATTGCATATTCATTTGTCCAGTTTTTTTCTTTTGGTAGGAGGCAAACAACAATACTAATAAATCTATCTTTTTTGATTTCGTGTGGTATCAAATTAATTGAATCAAAGAAGTTATCATCGTTTATTTGCTGATTAACAAATTTATTGTTTGTACAGTAAATTTCTATTTGGTTGCTAATGGATTGATTAAATACTTTTTGCATATTTATGCTCTAGATTGAAAGTAAATTGTAGAAATAGCAAGTTTTGACAACTAGTGGTGTTTTAAATTTGAATAAGAGAATTATGTTTGAAAACCAAAAGAATCGTAAAGACCGTTTATACAAGCATCTAATTGAATTAATTAAAAATCAAAAAATTGATTACTCTCAAGCTGAAATTAAATCTAATATTTTAAATTATGGGGTTAAACTAAACAATAAATTAAATTTTAATCAGTTGGAGTGGATTTATCCAGAGATTGATGAAATTATTTTTAGTCATTGGCCAGCCCGCTCTAAAAGTGATTTTAGTAAAATTCAAATCGTTTTTGAAGACTCTGATACCTTAGTTATTAACAAACCTAAAGGGCTTGTGGTTGAAACTGGGACAGGGAATTTATATAACAATATTTTACATCACTTTAATACTCTTCATAACACCGAGTATTATTCAGTTCACAGGCTTGATAAAGATACAAGCGGCTTGTTAATTCTGGCTAAATCTGAAAAAGCAAGAGATTTCTATCAGGATCAGTTTCGGAGTCGAACCGTCAAAAAGAAATATTTGACAGTTGTTGAGGGTGAACTTGCCAAAGTAACTCAAATAACGAGCTATCAAGTTAAGGATAAAATCAATCCAATTCGCCAAAAATTTTTTTGGTATGAGGAAGATGCACGTAATTATGATTCTAATTATAGATTAGCTCATAGTGTTTTCTATCCATTAGTTTATTGTGAGGAGCTAAATTTAACACTTATAGAAGTTCAAATTCATACTGGTAGAATGCATCAAATTCGTTTGCAGCTTGAGTCCCTTGGTAATGCTGTAAATCAAGACATAGTCTACAACCTAGAGCCTGTTGGTCAGTTACATAGTAGTGTCAAACCTACAATTATTAAAATTGTTTTACAAAAAAAACATGGACTTGAGTATAAAAAACAATTAATTAAAGGTGCGGTTGATAACAGTAACATTAGACCTGAGTTAATTGAAATTTTACCAATTGAGCCTGTTAAAAATTTTTATAAAAATGAATTTAATAATTTGCGAACTACGATTTTTGGGGATTTGAGTTATGGTTTGATAAGTAATTATTTAAGTTTTAAATTAATGAGTGGGCAAGATTTTAGCACCAGCATATCAAACTCTGTTACCAAAAATTTAGATAAAAAAAATAACCCGTAAAAATACGGGCTTGGTTACAAGGAAATATCAATTCTTTAAGCTAGACTTATTAGTAATCAATTAATATTATAAAAATGAGAATTCGCGTCATCATTGTTAACAAAATTACATTTAGCAATTCTATTTTCATTAACTAGTTTAGTTAGAATTCTTCTAAATTGAGTGCCACTGATTTGAAAATTTAGTTTTTCTTTTAACTGAGTGTGTAAGTCATTCTTTGATAGGAAAGCAGGTTGCGTATTGATTCGATGGTTTCCTAAAATTGTTAGGATAGCGTTTTCAATCACTACGTTTTGAGCTTGCAGTCTGTCATTATTTTTGTTCACAATTTTAGACTCTCCTTAAGGTTTTAGCTTATTTAACCATCTAGAAACCAAATATTCTAATCTTTCTTTGTCAAGTAAACATCAGGAAACTTTTCTTCAAATCCTTCTCTATCTCCATATTTAGCAAATTCTTTTTGGTATTCTCTAGCTTTTATCGGATATTTAGCATCATGCATAATTCCACACCAATAACCTTCGGTTCGTTTACAAATTTCTGCAAGGTACGGGAAAACTCCATTAGCATATCCGCAATAAGCACAATTTATTTTATCGAGCGGATTTAAATACTCAAGCTTAGCTCTGTCCCAGATTCGAATGTATTCGCTTCGTTTAACTTTTTCAAGACCATATATAGGAAAACTAATATGGTGATACATTTCCATGACTAAATCTAAAAATATTGTAGGAAAGATTGGGAGCCAAATAAATGGAAAGGTTATTAAATGGGGCCAAAAGCGGTTTTTAAGTGTTCTTTGTTTCATAAGTCTAAAAATAACTACTAATATTTTGTAATAGTTTTTGAATATTGTCTGTATCGCCTTGTTGGACTGTGGTTTTTGAGCTTCTCGCTATACTATTTAATACATTCATGTCGGCATCTTGTCCATAAGCAACTGGAATAATTATAATCGGATTGCTAGAATTTTGAGATTTTTCTATTGCGCTTGTTACGTCATTTAATTTATTTTTTGAACTTGTATCAGCTCCATCAGAGAGAATTAAAATTGCTTGAATTTCTGAACTATTAGAGCTATTACTTGCGTTATCAGAGTTTTTAAAGTTATTCATGGCCTCAAGAATTCCATCATAGAGAGCTGTTGAACCATCTACTTTTAATTCATTATAACTCGCCTGAATTTTAGGTCTATTAGTTTCAAGGGATTCTGGTGCAATTAGGTTAGAGACGCTAGTATTAAAGTTTGTTAGACCAACTTGATTTTGACCATTTAATTCATTAGTAAAAGTATCTAGAGCTTTTTTGGCATTTTGAATTTTAGTTCCTTGCATAGATCCTGAGGTATCAAGTAAAATTTGGATTTTAGCTTTCTTTTTAGTAAACTGCCAATTGTTTTGAATTTTAGATAAAACTTCTCCGACTGGAATTTTAAGGGTTTTAAGAGGCTCTTTAGGATTAACTCCAAACTCTGAGTTGAATGGAGTTGGTAAATTATTATGTTTACTTACATCGGCTGGTCTAAAACCTTCTTTAACTAAATTGTCTTGGATAGAGCTTTCAAGGAAAATATTTTTGAGTTTATCAGTAGCTTCTTTTTTAGCGGAGTCTATTTGGTTACTAACGGCAAGTGGATAGTTATGAATTAGAGAACCTTCTTCGGGGTAGACCATGACAAGTTTCTGATTTGGCTTAGCTCCTGATTTTGGATTGTTAACGTAAATTAAATCATTTTCCGCTAGTGGAATTGAGTCAATGTAATCAATCCCTCGGCTCAAATAATCTCTAAAGACAACAGTATTTGCAGAATAATGGCGAATTGTATTTTGGTAATTTTTTACGCTTTCTTTTACATTTTCATCATTTACATTTTGAATGCTTAGAGCTTCAGGTAATTTAGAACTATTATAATACTGTGAGATTAGAGCAGAGAGACCCGTAGTGCTAATTTGTGGATCAGTCATTCCGCCGTAATAATTTGCCCGTGCCAGACTCTGGTCAAGACTTTTCCAACCATTAGGATTGCTAGCAATTTGACTTATTTCATTCCAGCTAAACTTATCTTTGTTAAATTTCTGGCGAACTA
This sequence comes from Minisyncoccota bacterium, assembly GCA_043772945.1. Taxonomy (GTDB): domain Bacteria; phylum Patescibacteriota; class JACMRA01; order JACMRA01; family JACMRA01; genus JAYVFR01. The sequence goes on from JAYVFR010000004.1 coordinate 13,354, forward strand.
AATTATATTTAGACTCCCACATTGCAATCCCAACAGGAGAATAGGCAATACTATTTAATTTATTTGTATCAAAGAGGTTTTGACTACTCTCATAATTAGCAATTTCAAGCCAAGCCGAGCTAGTTGGTAAATAAATATCAGGCTTAATCTGATTACTCACAATTTGCGTTCTAGCTTCTCCTGATGAAATTTTAGTAGCTTTTAACTTGTAATCACTAGATGAATTAAACTTATCAGTTACTTGATTAATTATTGGTTCAAGTTCAGGCGCGTAAGCTAGACTTATCTCTCCTTTATAGCTCTTTGTTAAGTCACCAATTATTCCTCGAGGAAGAAATTGCCAAATAATTAAACCAGCAGCAGTGATTATGAAAATTAAAAATATTCCAGTAGATAAGAAACTACCAAAGCTATTTTTATTAGACGAAATTGGGTTAGCCATAATTATAGAATTATTCTTATAGTATGAGAGTAAAATTGTCAAAATTTCTTGCCGAAAGCTTTTTTATGTCTTGTTAATTAGCATGGAGGCCTGCAAAATTACACACAAAACAAACAGGATTATTTACTGATGATTTTCAAAACCGCAAGTTTCTGGTTACAATTCATCCTGCTTTTTATGGCAGGTACTTCTGGTAGGAATCTTTCTATTTCAAAAGGATTTCTTGCTGGGACAGTCGTTTTTCTAACTGTGCTTTTCACAGACGATGTTGTTAAATTCTTGGCTAAACTTTTACGAATGTGATTCTTTTATTTTTCACTCGATCCCTATTGCAAATCTTTTTGCGTGGGGGTCTTTTTTTTGTACTAAATAAACCCCTGAGATATTGTAGGCCCAAGGGTTATATTTAGATTTTTTTAATTTGGTTTTTTAAAAACGCAATTATTGAAGTTTGACACCCATACTTTTAGCGGTTCCCAAAACCATTGGAATAGCTTTTTCTACTGTGTAGCAATTCAAATCTTCCATTTTACGAGTTGCAATTTCTGTAACCTGCTCCATTGTTAGAGTTCCAACTTTCACTTTACCAGCGTCTTTTGATCCTAATGGGATTTTAAGCGCTTGTTTAATGAGCTCGCTTACCGCTGGAGTCTTTAAAACGTATTCAAAAGAACGATCATCATAAATAGTTACGACCACGGGTACACTTCCTGTCATTGAAGCTGTTTGATTATTAAAATCCTTACAAAACTGCATCAAGTTAATACCTTGAGGTCCTAATGTTGATCCAACTGGAGGCACTGGTTTCGCGTTTCCTGCTGTGATTACAAGCTTAATTACTGCTTTGATTTTTTTTGCTGCCATATAAATATATTGAAATAAAATTAATTTTAAAAATGTGAGTTAAGATTTAGAAGCTAGCGTAACTGGTAATAGAACTATTTATATATTCTCTTCTTGTCAAAAGTTTATTTAAAGCTTTTTTGTGATAAAAAAACCTAGTTATTACAACTAGGTGGTTACCAAAATTTCAAAAAAATTGATTAGTCGGTTATGGTTGTTTAGGGTTAGTATCGCTTTGAGTTGATCTCAAACTAGTGCTGGACACAGAGGGAACGATAGAAACTACGGCTTTTTCACTGTTTCCAAAAAGAGCTCGTTTGATTTGAGAGTTTAAGCCTGCGCTTGTAAGGTCAGAAAGTCCAAAAGGATTGAACACGGAATTTATACCTTTTTGGGTGTAGTATCCGCTGATAATCTGAGTTGGGGAGTCGACAATTATGCTGATTTCTGTGTTCTCGGGAACAATAGGTGTTAGTAGTTGTTTTAGCGAATTTTTCCCTGCTTTATTAGTTATTTTATCAACAGTTTCTAGACTCGTAGCTTTATTTCTAAAAAATAAGTCGTAGAAATAAGAATCATTTTCACGTTTTGAGAGTGTTTGCAGAACACTTAGTTTAATTCTATCAGCTTCGCTAATTGTTCCATTATTACTCGCTTCGGTTTGCCAAGCTAAAGGTGACATTAGAATGGCTGGTGCAGGTAGAATGACAAGTAGCTTAGCGTTTTCTTGTTTGATTATGACTTTACTAAGGTCAAAAACAACATGGCCACTAATTTCAACTTTATTTTCAAAACTAATTTGTCCACTATTTGGGGAGCCAACAAATGGTAAATCTTTCCAAAAGTCTTTGTTCGATCCGTTAACTAAAGTATTTACCCTAATTGTTCCAGAGAGTTCCATAACTTTTAACTCGGAAACTTTTTTTAGTTTTGCTTTAATCAAGTTGATGTTAATTTCTGCTTCGGGGATTTTAGGATCTCCTCCTGTTGAGATATTATTAACTATTCCACTAAGGGTTTTTTGAGCTTTAATAAGAGGGTCTTGAAGAGCTAAAACTACATCTCTTGTTTTCTGATAAGTTTGGTAGGCTGGATTTCCAACATAGTAAATTAGAAAAACGACAACTGAAAGTTTGATGAAACCACTAATAAGCTTAAACATTTTTGACCTCCACGATCAATTTTTTTGTGAAATATTTTGAAATGTCCTCCCACAGAACCGCACAGTTTCTTAGCTTTGACAAGTACTTTGACAAAGTTTTTTACTTAATACTATATTTACTCTAATATGCCGACATCTGACTCTTTAGAAACTAAATTAAAATCTCAAAAAGTTAGCACTCAAACATCTAATTTATTTAAGCTTAGATCACGATACGATCCGAAGGGGGATCAGCCACGCGTTATTGAGGAAATGAAAGAAAGTATTTCTAGTGGTAATCGAGAGCAGACAATTATGGGAGTTACAGGGTGCGGAAAGACATTTATTATGGCAAGCTTGATTAATGAGTTGCAAAGGCCTGCTTTAATTATTGCACACAATAAGACATTGGCAGCTCAACTTGCTGAAGAGTTTAAGAGGTTTTTTCCTGAGAATGCAGTTCATTACTTTGTTAGTTATTATGATTATTACCAGCCAGAAAGTTATATTCCTAAATCTGATACTTTTATTGAGAAGCAAACTCAAATTAATGAGGAGATTGAAAGGCTTAGAAACGCTTCTACTCAGGCTCTTTTAACTAGGCGTGATACAATTATTGTAGCTTCAGTTAGTTGTATTTATGGTTTGGGAAATCCAGAAGATTATCAATCACTTAAAATTCATTTAAAAGTAGGCGAAAACTACAACATCTCAAAGTTGGCTCGTAGGCTTGCAGATATGCAATTCGTTAGAACTAATATGGATTTAAAGCGAGGTTACTTTAGGATTAGAGGTGAGGTCCTAGAAGTTTATCCGACCAATGAGGACAATGTTGGGATGCGTTTTGTTTTTTGGGGGGACGAGCTTGAGACCGTGGAGAGTTTTAACGTTTTAACTAATCAAAAAATAGAGAGCGCTAATGAATACAGCATTTTTCCTGCTAAACAATATGTAACAACTCAAGAAAAGATTCATCGAGCGGTAGAAAGTATAGAAAAAGATATGAGAGCTAGAGTAAAAGAACTTGAGGAAGAAGGCAATTTGCTATCAGCTCAAAGGCTCTTGCAAAGGACACTTAACGATGTGGAAATGCTTTTAAATCTTGGATTTTGTGCGGGAATTGAGAATTACTCTAATTACTTTGACGGGAGGGCTGATGGTGAGCCTCCTACAACGCTGCTTGATTATTTCCCAAGTGATGTTTTAACTTTCGTGGATGAGAGTCATATAACCCTTCCTCAAATTGGAGCAATGTATGCAGGGGATAAAAGCCGTAAAGACACGCTTATTCAATACGGTTTTAGATTACCAAGTGCGCTAAATAATAGACCTCTAAAACGCAAAGAATTTTTAAACAAAAGCGGACAAATGGTTTATGTCTCAGCAACACCTGGAAATTTCGAGCTTGGGTTTGGAGAGTTTAAATAAAATCGGTTTGGTATAGAGAGCCTCCTTTACAAAATTTGTTTTTTTCCTTTAGGATGTATCTGTGTTTAATTAACTTTATTTTCAACTTTATTATTTAATATGTCACCTGATGTTTACAAGCAAATTGCATTCGCTCTAGTTGTAGGACTTGGAGTTATAGGTCCTGGAATCGGAATTGGACTAATTGGTAACGCAGCCGTTAGTGCTATCGGTCGTAATCCTAGTGCAGAATCAAAAATCCGATCTTCTGCAATTTTGTTCATTGCTTTCGCAGAAGCTTTGGCTATTTTCGCGCTTGTAATTGGTTTTATTATTAATTTTGTTAAATAATTTTTAGTATGGAAGCTTTAGGAATAAATTATATAACTATATTTTTCTATTTGATTAGTTTTGTTATTGCGCTTTTTGTTTTAAATAAATACGTTTTTAGTAAAATTTCAGCAATTATGACAGAAAGAGAAGCAGAAATAGCTAACGCCTTAAATGAAAAAGATAACATCCAGTTAAAACTTGTTAACGCTGATAAGGAAGCTAGTGAGATCATTAAAGTTGCTAAAATAAGTGCTAATGAAATTTTGGAAGAAGCTAAGAATGACATCGAGCCACATAAAAATCAAATACTAAAAGAAGCAGAGTTAGAAAAAATTCAAATCATTCAAGGCGCAAACAAAGAGGCAGGGGAAATTATCGTTCTGGCCCATCATAACGCTCGTCGTGATTCAAATGAAATTTTAGAAAGTGTAATAAATAAAGCTGTAATGAGTCTCGGGATTGACGATGCTGCTGCTAATAACTTAACTAGCAAAATTATTGATAAAATCTAAAAATTTAATTTCGTTTAATGACTATTAATATTGTAAGTTCGCACACTTTATCGCCTTCAAATAAAGAAAAACTAGAAAATAAATTAGATATTAAATTTAATCTTTCTGACAATTCAAAGGAGAAAACTATTTTTAAGTATTTTATTGATAAATCTTTAGTAATTGGTTTATTAGTTCAAGTTGGTGACAAAGAATATTATTATAATCTCGATAATCAGATTAAGCAAATTTTAAATCAAATACAATAATATGAATACTTTCAGTGATTTTTCAAATAAGGTTCAAAATCTTAACCTAAGCAATGATACTTCTGCTAACATTGGCTATGTAACTTCTGTTAAGGATGGCGTTGCGACTGCTAGTAACTTGTCTGAAGTTTTCTATAATGAAATACTTGAGATTGAGATAAGCAAAAATGAATTTATTAAAGCCGTGGCATTTAATTTGGAAACTGAACAAGTTGGTTTGTTAATTTTAGATGAGTATAGTGGAGTTAAATCAGGACAAAAAGTTCGTGCTACTGGTAAAGCTCTCTCGGTTGATGTGAGTTACAGTTATCTTGGTAGAACAGTTGACAGCTTAGGTAGGCCACTTGATGGAATGCCAATTTCAAATGAAAGGACTAAATTTGAAACAATGCCCTTAGAAAAAATTGCTCCTGGAGTGATGACTAGATATCCAGTAGAAAGACCGCTTAAGACGGGTGTTATGGTAATTGATAGTTTAGTAAACGTTGGAAAAGGACAGAGAGAATTGATTATTGGTGACAGGCAAACTGGTAAAACGACTCTTGCTATTGATACAATTCTAAACCAAAAAGATCAAGATGTTATTTGTATTTATGCCTCAATCGGTCAAAAAAAATCTAAAACCAAACAAATAATTCAAAAATTAATTGACACTAAAGCTGATGAATATACAATCGTTGTTAGTGCATCGTCATCAGATCCCGTAGCCCTTCAGTATTTGGCTCCATATACAGCAGTCGCTATTGGAGAATATTTTATGTCACTTGGACGTGACGTGTTAGTAATTTACGATGATTTGACTAAGCATGCATGGAGTTACAGGCAACTATCACTCCTCTTCCGTCGCCCACCTGGCAGAGAGGCATATCCTGGAGATGTTTTTTATTTGCATTCTAGGCTTTTAGAGCGGGCTTGCCAACTAAATGAAGAAAATGGTGGTGGTTCAATTACAGCTCTTCCGATCATTGAAACTCAGGCTAATGACATTTCTGCTTATATTCCGACAAATGTGATTAGTATCACTGACGGGCAAATATTTCTAGAATCTGATTTATTTAATGCAGGTATCAGGCCCGCTGTAAACATAGGTTCGTCTGTTACCCGTGTGGGAGGAGCTGCTCAACCTAAAAATTTAAAAAAAGTCGCGGGATCGCTAAAGTTAGAGCTTGCTCAATACAGAGAATTAGCAGCTTTTTCAAAATTTGGTGGAGATTTAGATAAAAATACTCAAGACAAACTTAAGCGAGGTAATGCTTTAACCAAATTATTGATTCAGAAACCTAATAAACCGTACCAGCTATCAGAAGAAGTAATTTTAATATTGGCAGGAAACTTAGGATACTTAGATGAGATTTCTGATAGTCAAATAACTCCTTGGACAGAAAGCTTATTGAAATTTAGCCACAAAAATGTTGAATTAATTGCACTTCTAAATTCTGAAAAATGGTCAGATGAAATAAAACAGCAGCTAATTTCTTTAATTGAGGATTATATCCAAAGTATTTAATCTTTTTTATTTTTTTTGATCAGCTTAACCAAATAATTTTTAAATTAAATGTCTAAATATAAGTTATTGTTGTTTGGAATTTCTGGGGACTTAGCTATTCGTAAAATACTTCCGTCTTTAGGTCAGTTAATTGAGCAGGATTTATTAAACCAATATGAGCTAATTGGATATTCCAGATCTATTGTAGAGCCACTAAAAATCCAAGAAGCAATTGCAAGTAAGCAAGCAAGCAAGCTAAGTTCAAAACTTTGTCAGATTACACTTAAAAATGGCGAGTATAATGATCCTAAAATTTTTTATGATTCTATAAAGGGACTTGAAGAGAATGAGAGATTATTTGTCTACTTGGCATTGCCTCCAGTAGCTTTTTTTGAAAGTATTCAAAACTTTTGTCCTTACTCTAAATACCCTGTTAATATAATTTTAGAAAAGCCTTACTCGACTTCACTAGAAGAAAGCCAAAAATTAATGCAATTAATCAATATTTGTGATTTACAAATTAAAATTCACTTTTTTGATCACTATTTATTTAAATCAGGGTTAGAATTATCAGAAAAAACTAAGTCTACGATTAGAACTAAGTCAATAAAAACAGTTTATATATCAGCGCTTGAGCATTTAGGATTAGAGAAGCGTGCTGGGTATTACGACAGTACAGGAGCAGTCAAAGATATGCTACCTCATTTACTATCTTTATGGGAAAATTATTCTATTCAATTAGGCTATAAAAACAGTCAGGATATTGATAATTATGAAATTAAAGAGGTTAGTTATGAGCAGTATCCAGAGTACCAAATTGAACTTGGGAAAAAATCTAGTACAGAGACTTATTTTAAAATTAAAATATATGATTCATTAAACAATTTAAATCTAATTTTTGAAAGCGGCAAAAAAAAACCAATAAAAGAAACAATAATTAGGTTCATTGATAGCAACCAAGAGATAATTAGTGTAATTGATTTACATTCAGAAATTAAAAAAGAAACTAACGAAAGCAATCAAAACGAGCACATTGAAATGCTAAAAAATTTAGAGAATAACATTTTTACAAGATTTTTAAAACCAACAAGCGTCATCTGGCAATGGGAAATAATTAGAAAAATTAAAGAATTTTCTAAAATTAACCACCAAAACGACGTTTTCTAGAATGGTAAAAGTCTAAGGCTTTAATTAGATCATTTTCATCAAAATTTGGCCAGAGTGTTTCGGTAAAGTAAAGTTCAGAATAGACTGATTGCCAAGTTAAAAAATTTGAAAGTCGATATTCTCCACCTGGACGAATTATAATGTCAGGCTCAAGGTTTGAATATAGTTTTTTACTAATAATTTCTTCTGTGATAATTTTTTCACCATCCTTAATAGCTTGATTTACAGCTTCGATAATTTCACTTCTACCACCATAATTCAAACAAATTTGAAGTAATAATTTGCTACCTTGCTTAGTTGATTCTGTGATGTCATTTAAAGATTCTTGTAGAGAAATTGGTAACTTTTGTAATTTTCCAAGTATTCTAACTCTGACGTTTTTTCCTATTAGGCTTTGTTTATACTTTTTGATAGACGATATCATTATTTTAAACAAATTACTAACTTCTGTTTCTCCTCTCTTATGATTATTTTCTGTTGAGAAAGCGTATACTGTTAAAGTATCAATACTGTATTTAGGGCAAAGGTCAATTATGTTGGCTAGACTATCAACTCCTTTTTTATGACCTTGAATTATTTCTATCAGGTTTTTTTTAGCATACCTTCTGTTGCCATCCATTATAATTCCTAGATGCATATTTGAAAGGAATTAATTAATCTTATTTTTTAGAAGCGGCTGTGACAGCAGATTTCTTAGTACCATATTTAGAACGACTTTTATTACGCATTGTTCCAAATTTTTGAGATTTACCAACTCCAGCACAGTCCAAACGACCTCGAACGATGTGGTATTTTACACCTGGAAGATCTTTTACACGACCTCCACGGATCATAACAACCGAGTGTTCTTGTAAGTTATGACCCATACCTGGAATGTAAGCTAAAACCTCCATCTTGTTAGATAATTTAACTTTTGCAATTTTACGAACGGCCGAGTTAGGTTTTTTAGGAGTTGTTGTGTAAACTTTTGTACATACTCCTCGCTTGAACGGATTGGCACTAAATTTTTGAGTCTTTTTTTTTGGATCCCAATTCATAGTAATGGCTGGGGCATCGTACTTTTTGACTTTTACTTCACGTCCTTTGCGGATTAATTGGTTTATAGTTGGCATAGTAGTGTTTCTTTATCTTATGGTGAAATTTAGTATACTTATGGTACATATACAATCAAAAAACTGTCTACTTGTCAAATTTATGGATAAGAATGCTTTCATTCCTGATATCTTTAGGACATCAAATTACCTAAAACTCAACAAGTAAAAAATAAACTAGCTATACTTGGAGAATAACTGGAATTATAATTGGACTTTTTTCAGTTTTAGTATAGATTACTTCAGAAGTCAAGTTTTTTAGTAATGTTCTTAATTCCATCATAAAGGTCTCTGAGTTTGAAGTGTTGATTTTATTAAAGTTTGCCTTAATAACGCTTTTTACTTCATCAAATAGAGGGGTTACTGACGATTTATAAATGAAACCACGTGAAATTAATTCAGGACCAGCGACAAGTTTGTTTTCTTTATTAACTGTTAATACAACTACAATAGTCCCTTGGGTTGCCATTGAGCGACGCTCTTCTAAAATTTCCTCAGAAACTGATCCAATAGTCATGCCATCAACTAATAAATAACCGTTACTTACTTTTTCTTCAGTTACTACAACTTCATTATAACGCATTTCTGTTACTCTGCCATTTTCTGACAACATGCAATGCTCAAATGGAATACCCATCTGCATACCAAGCTCGGCTGTTTTACGAATAATGTAATGGTCTCCGTGAAGTGGTTGTAAGTAATCGGGGAGGGTTAGGGCAAATAATAGCTTTAAATCATCTTGGCAAGCATGCCCTCCAACGTGAACACTGAACTCTTTGTTCGAGTAAACATCAACACCTTTACGAGATAGGCCTGCTACTAAGTTTTCAACAGCATTTTCATTACCTTCAATAGGGCGGCTGCTAAAGATTACGGAGTCTCCAGCTTGCAACTTAATTAAATCGTGCTCATCTCTGGATAATCTAGTAAGTGCGGCAAGATCCTCTCCTTGGGAGCCTGTCATTAACATACAGACATTTTCAGGAGGCAAACTACCAATGGCATGAATATCAATAACTAAATTAGGTGGAACTTTGATGTATCCTAGCTGGAAACAAATATTGAAATTGTTAACCATTGATCTACCTACGAGAGCAAGTTTACGATTGTATTTAATACATGAATCAACTACAAACTGCATTCTGGGGATAGTAGAAGCAAAAGCAGTTACAATAACACGCTCTTTACATTCTTTAAAAATTCCCATGATAGTTTTTTTGATTATACTTTCTGAGAGCGATTTACCAGGTTTTAGAATACCAAGTGAATCAGTCATTAATAAACGAACTCCTTCGCTACCATATTTTGCAAGCTTTGCGTAATCAGATAATTGTCCATCGTATGGTAAATCATCAAATTTCCAATCAGTACAAAAAACAATGCGACCCATGGGTGTATCAATACAAATGCCAACTACATCAGGAATTGAGTGATTTAAGCGGAAAAATTGAACTTTAAAACAACCCATTGTTATAGTTTCATTCAGGTCAATAATTTTAGCAGTAAATTTTTGTTCAATTTCAAATTCAGATAAACGATTTTTTAAAAGAGCAAGGGTTAACGGCATTGAGTAAATTGGAATTGGCCCAAGTTTAGGTAACACGTACGGAGCAGCGCCAATGTGATCTAAGTGTCCATGGGTGTAAATTAAACCTCTAATTTTGTGCTTATTCTGTTCTAAGTAGCTTGTTTCTGGAGCGATGTAATTAATACCAGGGAATTTTTCGCTGTCACCAAATCCAATACCTGTGTCAATTAAAATTATGTCATCTCCACATTCAATTGCATTCATATTTAATCCAACTTCATTTGATCCTCCAATAGGAATAAATCTCACGGCAGGCCCTTCTGGGAAAAACTCAGGAGAGTTAGTTTTCATTTTGGGTCCTTCAATTAAATTAGGGTTTAAATGAGCTATAGCTAGATTTCCTCGGGGGATTTCAGTTTGGCGAATATTGCGTATGCTTTCTAGGTTGGCAAGAACGCTTGGAATTCCAGCAGGATTATATTCACGTCTTTTAATAAATTGTGGTGTATCAGTGACTAATGAGTTAGTTTTTGGCGATGAGGGTTGAGGGTTGCTGTCTCGACGACCTCGGAAATTGTTACCTCCGGGGTTACTGGTTTGTAAAACTTTTTGGAGATTTTCACGGTTTGGGCTTTGTCTAGATCCACGGAAATTATTACCTCCAAAGTTACGAGGGCTATTATTTGTGTTGTTGTTTGGTGTCATATATTTATTATATAATGTGTATATCTGCTTCAGATTTGATGTCTGCGAGTCTAAAACTTAACAGTTTGACTGTCTGGTAAAATTAAAATTTTATAATTTACTATATATTATATTGTATCGTATATTTTTTATTTTAACGAGGGTGCTTTTTTATAAAGCATAACTAGTAAAAGAACTAGCAGATTTTAACAGTTGATTTAGAATAAATATTTATCTGTCTTTTGTCAAAAACTTGCCCAAAGTTTGTAGTTATGCTATGAAGCAGATTGTTATTTAGTTGTAATAAAAATCAACTAGAAGATTACTTCATCATGAATTACGGTATTAATGTGTTTCCACAAACACCATTAGTCTTAAATTCCCAGACTTCAGGACTATCTCCTAATCAAGTTATTCTTGGGCGGAAGTTCTGTAAAAGTTGTAGAATATCACTTCTTTCCAATAACGGCTTTTAGTGTTTAATTATAACATTAAGAGTCTTTTTTTAGTGGTTTTTCTCATGGTAAATACAATCCTGATTCTGGAATTTTAGCTTTTTCTAAATGAGGATTTAGTTTGGTTACTATCAGTGCAATAATGTACCCGATTGAACAAATTATAAGTGGTAATGTATCGGATAAACTAGCGAGAAACCCTCCAATTAATGGAGCCATAGTTGCAACGGCTTGAATTGATTGATTGATTCCTAAATTTTTAGCTTGCTCTTGTTCTGTACTAAGCCCTGAAAGTATTGATAGAATTGTAGCAGAAATTATTCCCATCCCTCCACCTATAATAGGAAGGGTAGCAAAAAACCATAAACTGTTAGGAACGAAAAGAGTAACTAAAACACTAATTCCCGTTATGAAAGAACTGATTAAGAGAGTCTTATATTGGCCCAGTTTTTTTATTGTTAGAGGTAAAACTAAGGCTACGGTAACGGCTAGCCAGAAACCAATGTAGGCAGATAAGTAACTAATTTGACTTACGCTAAAGCGATATTCGTCAGCTAGATATTTTGGGAAAAATCCTAAAAATAGTGAAAAACTAAAGCTTCCGAGAAAGCTAAGAATAAATATTGTTCTAAATTTTGGTAGCTTAAAAGCATCTGCTATTTGGCGAAAGCTATAAAAAATATGTAGTTTTATTTTATTTTGTTTATGTTTTAGAGTTTCTGGTAATATAAAAGTAATCAAAAATAGATTTATTAAAATAATTATGCTGGATACTAAATACGGAATGGCAAGTGGGTTAACCGAGGCAATTTGTAAATTACTAGCTAGACCCCCAATTACAGGACCTAGAATTAACCCAAGGGCAAGGCTACCGTTAATTAAGCCAAAGTTTCTAGCTTTTTTATTTTCGGGGCTAATATCGGCTATTACTGATTGAGCGAGGAATAAATTGCCTCCACTAAAGCCATCGATAATTCGAGCAATAAAAATTAATTGAATGTTAAATAAAACTATTCCAAGGGCTGTTAATAAATAACTAATAAAAGTTCCAAGCATTGAGATTAAAATAATTTTCTTGCGACCATGAATATCAGCCAGATAGCCAAGGATTGGTGCTCCAAATAGTTGCGAAATTGGATACGAGGCAATTAAAATTCCATAAATAATGCTAGCAATTTTAGGGTTAAAAGATTTTAGAAACAATCCTTGTTTGTTTTCAAAAAGAACTGGTAAAACAGCTTGGACTAAGCTTGCTCCTAACAAGTCAACAAAAATTACACCTAAAATAATAACTAAAATTGTTCGGTTAGATTTACTTAAAGACTTAAGAGGTTCAAAAAAATTCATAAAATAAATGGCTCAACTGATGACCGTATTCTGTTATGATTGTCAATGGTATAATTTCTTGACAAGATGTTAGTTTATTTGCTTGTATTGATATTAAGATGTCTATTGCTAAAATTCAAAGAGGCGATAATATTCAAGTTATCGCAGGTAACTACAAAGGCACTAAAGGTGTTGTTACTAAAATCATCAATAAAAAAAATAGGAAAGGTGTGTTAATTAGCAGCCGCGCTACTGTTAGTACTGTGCCTAAAATTGTTAAGTATCGTGCTAAACAGAGACAAAACGGTGAAGTTTATCCAGGAGCTAAATTAGAAACTGATCGAACTATTAATGTTTCTAATCTTCAGTTAATCACTCCAGATGGCGAGGTTAGTCGTGTAAAAATTGAAGTGCAAGATGGTAAAAAACTCCGTGTTTACAAAAAAAATAGTCAAGTAGTTGAAAAAGTTAAAGCTGAAAGCTCTAAAAAAGCTGAATTAACAGAGACTAAAATAGATGCAACTGATGTTGAAGTTGTAGAACCTAAATTAAAATCTAAGAATACTAAAAAAGATAATTAGAATATATGTCAGCACCACAATCATCAGCACCACAATCAATTAAATTAAATACACAAGAGTATTTTGATAATGCTTATAAAGGACTTCTACTAGAATTTCCCGATGTCAATATTTTTGCACTTCCTAAGATAGATAAGATTATCGTAAGCTCTGGAGTTGGTAAATATGATAATAAAGTAAAGCAAGAAATTGGAGAATACCTAGAAAAAATTACAGGTCAAAAAGCCAAAAAAGTACCAGCGAAAGTTTCAATTTCGTCATTTAAATTACGTAAAGGAGATACTGTTAGTCAGATGGTTACTCTAAACGGAAAAAAAGCAAGAGACTTTTTGTTTCAGCTAGTAACGGTTGCTCTCCCTCGTACTCGTGATTTTAAGGGTATTAAATCAACTTCTTTCGATAAAAATTATCGATGTTACAGTACTGGTATCGAAAATGCAAGTATCTTTACAGCTGTTGGATTTGATACAGGTTTTAATTTTGGGGTACAAGTCAGTATCTGTTTTAAAACAGGAACTCCAAATAACTTAAATTATTTGCACCAACTTAAATTACCGTTTAAAAAATCATAAATTAACTAATTAATATATTATAACATCTATATGGCAAGAAAAGCAATGATAGTAAAAGCTCTTAAACCACCCAAATACAGTAGTCGTCTCGTTCGTCGCTGTAAAATCTGTGGAAGGGCCCGAGGTTACCTAAGATTTTTTGATCTTTGTCGTATTTGCGTACGCGAAGCGGCGATTAAGGGTGAATTAAATGGTTTCTTTAAAAGTAGTAAATAATAAATAAAATATAATCAATTAAAAATATGTCAATGCAAGATCTTTTAAGCGATTTCGTCGCTAGAATAAACAATGCAGTTGTTGCCAAGCGTGATACTGTTGAAGTTTTAAACAGTAAACTTACGGTGGAAGTTTGCAAAAAATTAGTCAAACTTAATTATTTTACTAAATTCGCTGTAAATGAAAACTATACTATTTCAGTTGAAATTACTCCTGATAAAATTCATAAATTAAACCGATTATCTAAACCAAGTCGTAGGATGTACGGTAATTATGTGAAGTTACCTAAAGTAGTTGGTGGAAAAGGTTGGAATATTTTAACTACTTCTAAGGGTGTCTTAACTAATTTTGAAGCTAAAACTCAGCAAGTTGGTGGTGAATTACTATTCTCTATTTATTAGAATTACAAACAAAACCAAAACCAATCTCTAGTTTAATTACTAGAGGTTATTTTTTTAAGTTTAAGTTTTTGATTCAAGAATTTAATTAAAGCTTCAAGTTTTTCAATTTCCCAAGTAGATAGTTTTGCTACCAATAAAGATAATTTGCCTGATGCTAATATTCCAATTAAATCTGAAATAATATCACCCCAATCAATCTCATTCCAATTATCAGGTCCTTTGTATGGTGTCAATTTATGTAAAAGAGGTAATTCAGCCGCTATTGCCACACCACCAGATAAATATGTCCCTACAAGAGGAGCTGTATCGTTACTTAACAATTCAAAGACTAACTGAGCATTTTTGCTGTCGGTAGCTAATATTCCTATTTTTTCTCGACTTTTGTAACTATTATCCACTACTTGAAAAACTCCGCGACCACTGTCATTTATATATTCCAATAGTTTATAGTAAATCTGATTGACTGTCTCTTTTTTGTTTTCATTTCTCTTCATTTCTTGAGCAAGAGGAGATTTAGATAATATTCCGTTTGTAAAACCATCAAGAGACTCTTTTCTATATGCACCGCCAGCCATATATTTAAAAGGTTTTGACGTTAGGATTGGGTCCGTAATGCTAGCTGTTTTTAGGTTTCCACCATCTACACCTATTGGTATGTGGTGATTAAAAAAATACATACCGAAGATTGCCACAACCTTGCCAATTTCTTTAATCGATCGCTTGAGGTCTATTGCTTTTTTTAACTTTTCAGGTGATTCTGCCATAAAAATAATATTATACTAATAAGATTAGCATATTTTTAATTAATTGTATATTTTCTTTATTTCTCTGTTAAGTTTAGTCTCAGTTAGACATAATTTGATTTTTTTTTTAGACTCCTGATTAAACCGTTTCTTGTAGTTTCTTGCAAAGAATGCTTACTTCAATTTAATAATTAAAATATGAATAAAATTCCCAAAAACCAGAATTCTAGCCCTAATCCAAATCGTAAAGTTTTGACTAATCTAATTTGGGTTCTAATTACGACTGTCTTAATTTTCTCTTTTTTTATTACTGCTGATCAGATAACTGACCCATCTAAAAGCTCTAAAACTTATACAGAATTAATAAGCCAAATTAAAGAAGGTAAGGTCAGCGAAATTCAGCTCTCTGAGGATAAAAAGTTTTTTGAAGTTAAGCTTTACCAGGATTCTATTACTAAGAATCGCGATAAGATAATTGCTGAAAAATACCCTTCAATCACAAGCGATAGTTTAAGCTCTGCTTACGAAGTTTTGCGTGATGATGTAAAGGAATCTGGAATGAGGTTTGGTAGTGGGCAGGGTGAAATTGTATATAAAATTAAGCCAGCTAGCTGGAGTAGTGGATTTTTCAATAGTGGAATTTTCCAGACTCTTATTCTACTTGCAGGAACTCTTTTAATTGGTGTGTTACTTTTAAGGAGGCTTGGAGATGTTAATAACCGCTCTATGTCTTTTGGTAATTCTCGTAGTAAATTATACGATGATAAAACTGACAAAAAAACTACTTTTGCTGATGTGGCAGGTAATGAAGAGGCTAAGCTTGAATTAACTGAAGTTGTAGACTTTTTAAAACGACCTGAAGAGTATCTTAAAATGGGAGCTAAAATTCCGCGTGGAGTGTTATTGCAAGGATCTCCTGGTAACGGTAAAACACTCATGGCAAAGGCTGTTGCAGGTGAAGCTGCTGTTCCATTTCTATATGTATCAGGTTCTGAGTTCGTAGAAATGTTTGTTGGTGTTGGTGCAAGCCGCGTGAGGGACTTATTTAAGCAAGCTAAAAAGAAAGCTCCTTGTGTGATTTTTATTGATGAAATTGATGCGGTGGGTCGTCAACGTGGAGCTGGCCTTGGGGGTGGGAACGATGAGAGGGAGCAGACTTTAAACCAGATTTTAGTTGAGATGGATGGCTTTGATCCTTCTGATTATATTATTGTCATTGGAGCTACTAACAGACCCGATGTTTTAGACCCTGCATTATTACGACCAGGTAGATTTGACAGGCAGGTTACTGTAACTTCTCCAGATAGGAAAGAAAGAGAAGCTATTTTAAAAATTCATGCTCGTAACAAAAAATTCGCTTCAGATATTGACCTTACAGTTTTGGCTAAAAGAACTCCTGGGTTTAGTGGGGCTGATCTTCAAAATCTTTTAAATGAGGCTGCAATCCTAGCAGTTCGTGAAAAAAGTAATGAGATTAGCAATTTACATGCTCGAGAGGCTATTGAAAAAGTTATGTTAGGGCCAAGTCTTAAGTCCAAAGTTATAACTGAAAGTCAAAAAAGACTAACAGCTTATCATGAGGCGGGGCATGCTATCATACAAACAGTTATTCCAGAGTGTAATAAGGTTCAAAAAATTACAATAATCCCAAGAGGTAGGGCGGGTGGATATACATTTAGTGCTGAGAAAGATAATGATGCGATTACAAAGAAAAAAAGTGAGTTTTTAGGAGAAATATGTTCTTTATTCGGAGGCTATGTAGCTGAGGAGGTAATTTTTGGAGAAGTGTCCACAGGTGGAAGTAATGATTTGCAACGTGCAACTGGAATGGCAAGAGATATGGTTACTAAATATGGTATGAGCCGCCTTGGGCCAGTTAGTTTTGACGAAGGTAAAGGAATGTCGTTTCTCGGTCGTGATATGATGGATAGACCAAATTATAGCGAAGAATCTTCTAAGAATATAGATATTGAAACTAAGGCAATTTTGGACGCATGTTACAAGCGTGCTCAGCAAATTATTACTAACTACATAGATGATTTAAATACGATCGCTAAAGCTCTAATCGATCATGAAGTTATTGAATATGAAGAGTATGCTAAGTTAACTAGCCACCTTTCACATCTTGCTCACAGATAAATATTTTTTAATTGACTTTAATTTGGTAGTAATTTTATATTTCTATCCATTTGAGGTCTTTTTCTGTTTTGAGCCAGATTAATTGTCTTTTTTGATATTGGAGTGTTTCGCTAATCAGCTTCTCAGCATATTTATTAAAACTCCACTTCTCGGTAATCATCTGAGCACCAAGCCCATACTCAAGGCCTAGATCAAGTAGTCGATCGTTACCGTAAAATTTTTCTAGTTTCTGAATTTCTTGAATTAAACCGTTTTGAATTCTGTTTTGGACGTTATCGATTAAATTTTGTTTTAGTTTCTCTGAATCAATTTGTATTGCAAGTTTTTGTTTAATTGTAAGTTTGGGGTATTCAAGTTTGGGGCCTATCCACTTATTTATTTTTGCTTGGTAATTTGTTAAATGATTGATCAGTCGTCTCGGATTGTTTTGCTCGGATTGATTTAGAGATTTATAAAGATTTTCTAATTCATCGTTGTTATTTTCTTTAAATAATTTAGTTAAATCTTGAGTCTTTAGATTATTTAGAGAATCTTTGTAATTTTGCCAATCATCTTGAAATTTATCTAAAATAATAAGCGGCTGGTATTCCTCGTTAATAGCTCGTGCATAAAGCCCCGTTCCTCCGCAAAGAATTATAACATCTGGAGTTTTCTTCTCTTGTTTGAGAATATTTACTGTTAAAATGTAGTCTTTAAGATAATTTGCTAACGTGTATCTTTTGTTTAAATCTGCGTGATCTATTAGAAAGTGTGGAACTTTGTCATAAAGAAAAGTTTTAAGATTAGGAGAGTAAAGGGACCATTTTCCATCAACTTTTGCACTTCCAATATTCAATTTTTTGTATACTTGGCGACTATCAGCTCCAAAAATGACAGCTTTCAATCCTCTTGTCTGAAATTCTTTAGCTAAATTTAAAGAAAATTGAGTTTTGCCAGATCCAGTTTGTCCCATTATTGTTATCAATTTCATGTTTAGACTATTTTAGTTTTTTTAATTATTAAAGACAATTCCTAATTTATTATATTCTAATTTAAAAATATTTTTAATATCAAAATTTTCTATAATTTCTGGAGATTGGCTTATAATTTCAAGGTTCTCAAGAGCTACAGTTTTGCAAATATGCAAGAGATTTAAACTAATTAAATCAATTATTTCCTCATTTGTAACATAAAGTTTAGCCTGAGTTAAAGTGCCTTGTTTTAATCCATTGGTTTTGCGGGTGTTTTGGATTTGGCGACAAAGTGCTATTATAATTCCTTCATTTTTTAGCTCAGCAGTCAATTTAGGGTCGAGCGAGATATAAAATTCACCAAACTCGCGACTTGGAAGTTCAGGTTTAACTTTTTGGACTGCAACAATTTTAGTATTTAATTCAGCTCGCAAGATTTTTAGTAATTCGGGGTTAGAAAAATTAGTATAAAGTGTTTGTAGTGGCTGCCTTAGATTAATTCCAATCTCAGTTCTAATATTTAAACCAATAGAACATAATTCACGAATCACTTGCATTTCATCAATTAACTTTTGATCAAATTCTAAGTTACTAGGGTAGCTTTCCAAGTGAATAGATTCTTTGGCATTTTCTAAAATTCCAACAACAATATTTTGATAAATATTTTCAGTAATAAAAGGGGTAAATGGTGAGAGAATTTTAATAATCTCGGTTATGCAATAATAAAGGGTATTTATAGCTTCAGGCTCGCCTTTAGCAAAGCGATCGCGCGATCTGCGGATGTACCATTTAGACAAATCATCAAGGAAATTGTTAATCTCAGCTGTTGCTTTCTGGATGTTAAATTTATCTAAATTATTTATGACTAGTTTATTAGTTTGATTAAGTCTCGTTTTAATCCATTTATCTAAGATTTGTTCTGAATTTTTGATGTTGTCAGTATTTTTTGAATCGATTTTCCAGTTAAATAATTCTATATAAGTTGTTAAATAAACAAAAATATTCCACAGCGGAAGTGTAAATTCTTGGGTTGTTGTTTTAAGTGTGTTTGAGCTAATTGTAGTATCTTCACCTGAAACAATTGGGGTCGTGAAATAATTCATGCGAATTGTATCAGCACCAAAATTCTCAAATAAAATATCTGGAGCGTCATAGTTTTTTTTGGATTTACTAACCTTTAGGCCCTTATCATCTAACGTAAAGCCATTAATTACAACATTTTTATAAGGTGTTTTGCCGAAGACAGCTGTTGAAATAGCCATTAAGGAATAAAACCAACCTCTAGTTTGATCAACTCCTTCGGCTATAAACTCAGCAGGGAATTTTTTCTCAAATAACTCTTTGTTTTCAAACGGGTAATGAAACCTAGCAAAAGGCATTGCTCCAGAATCATACCAAACATCAATAACGTCAGGAATTCTAGTATAGTTTTCTCCGTCAATTTCAAATTTAACATCATCGATGAATGGTCTGTGCGGATCACTTAATAAGACACCTGAAAGTTCTTCAAGTTCTTTGTAAGATCCTATTACTTTAACTTTACCTGTTTCTGATTTCCAAATTGGAATCGGAGTTCCCCAGTATCGAAGGCGTGAGATTCCCCAATCCTTAATTTCTGCGAGCCAGTGACCAAAGCGCCCTTCTTTAACATGCGATGGGATCCAATTAACTTCTGAATTATTAGCTAGCAACTCGCTTCTAAGTTTACTCATCGCGATGTACCAACTAGTTATCGGTTTATAAATTAAAGGGGTATTTGTTCTCCAGCACATTGGAACGTCATGTTCATAGTCTTCAACTTTAAAAAGTTTATTGTTTTGTTCTAATTTCTCTATGATTCTTTTGTTAGCTGCTTTATAAAAAACTCCTTCCATATCAGAAATATCACTGGTGTAATCACCCTGACTATTTAAAACATCGATAGCCTCAATCCCAACGCTTTTAAATATTTCACAATCCTCAGCTCCATACGGAGCTAAATGTACAATTCCAGTTCCGCTCTCTTCTGTTACGTGGAAACCTTCATAAATTTGAAAACAGTTAAGACGATCAGTAAAATAATCAAAAAGAGGTTCGTATTTTTTGCCAATTAAATCATTTCCTTTGAAACTGTCTATAATAATGTAATCTTTTTTTTCTTTTCCAAAAATATTCTCTGCAAGTTGTTTAGCAACTATATAAAAATTTTCTTTGTCATCTGTTTTTAAAACTTTAACATATTCAATATTAGAGCCAACAGCTAAACCAAAATTTGTTGGTAAAGTCCAAGGAGTTGTCGTCCAGGCTAAAACAAAAGTGTTATTTTCATTATTCTGATCGTTTTCATTTAGTAATTTAAATTTGATTGTAACGGCTTTATCTATTACTTTTTTGTAACCACCTAAGGCAACTTCGGCATTTGAAAGGCTTGTTCCTGCCCGAGTTGAATAAGGTACTACTTTGAATCCTTCATAAAGCAAGTTTTTTTTGTAAATTTCTGCTAATGACCACCAAATTGACTCAATATAATTAGCATCCATTGTAGAATACTCTTCTTTGTTATCAGTTAATCTACCCATCTTCTCCTCTAAATCAATCATGGCTGTTTTGTATTCTAGGACAGATTCTCGGCAAAGCTGATTAAATTTAGCAATTCCGTAATTTTCGATGTCTTTTTTCTCTTTAAATTCTAGTTTTTTTTCAACTTCAAACTCGACAGGAATTCCTTGACAGTCCCAACCGAGACTTCTTTGAACTTGGTAACCTTGCATAGTCCAGTATCGTGGAAAAAGATCTTTAATAGCAAAAGTAAGCATATGCCCATGATGTGGCATACCGTTTGCAGTGATTGGTCCATCATAAAAATTCTTTTGCTTGTTATCTGGATTTTTTTCAATGGATTTTTTTAAAATATCTTTTTGTTTCCAAAATTCTAGTACTTCTTTTTCTAATAAATAAAATTTAGGTCGGCTGTCAGCTTTTAAAATAGTTTTTGTCATAGTGAGAGCATGTTGTATAAGGGAGAAATATTAGAAAATATTGAAACTTATAAACATTCAGGAATATAGCCCCCTTTTTGTCAAAGCTTATGCTGATTTTCCAAAAACTTTTTGTAATCATTTTCATTATCTATAATGGCTTTTGATAAATTATCATATAACTTAACTTCTGTTCGCATCTGTAAATATGCTAATAAATATAAAATAAAATTTATAATAAAAATTGCAAAAGTTACTGCGATTAAAATTTGGTAATTAGCGATATTTCTGTCTTGATTTACATATTGATAATTTAAAATAGAATTAAATAGCACAATGAATATCAAAGCTGTCAAAACTCGAATAGAAGACAGGAAAATGTCAAAAAAACTGAAGATTCTATAAATTTTTATACTTTTTAGGATTTTAGGGTCTGGATTAAATCTTTTTGTTATTTCATAGATATCGTTAAACATCACAGGAAGGGAAGCGTTAGAGACAATCGGCACAATATTATTGATTTTTATCTAGCCCTGCTTTAAAAGTTTTTTCGCCTAATTCTCTAAAACATAATCAATATAATCTCCAAGTGTAAGTCCAAGCTGGTCAGGATCTTCAAAGTTTAAATTCTTAAAAATATTTAATAAAAGTTGTTCTAAAAATTCTTTAAACTCTTTGTTTTCTGCCTCGCTTAAACTTTTTATTTGAAATTCTTCAATACGCATTTTGTAATCAATTTTAACTTTAAACTTGTTATTTTTTATTTCAGTGTATTCTGGTTCCAACAAGTAAGATAAGTATTTATCTATACTTCTTGTATAAAAATCTCTATCAGATTGTGTAATAGAGGAATATTTTGTAGTCATATATTGACAATAAACCGTTTTTTTTTTTTACGGTCAACTAGAGAAGTAATCTAATTACTTTTTTATTTAACAGTACACAAGTATGAGGCAAAACCCGTGTCTAAATCTCGTTGGGAAGGTTGGAAAGATGTTCCATCAACTGGTGGATCAATCAACGTGAGTAAGGATGGTAAGGAATCGTTTTACTCACCTAAGCTTAGTTCTGATAAAGACGGTTGCAATGACAATCATATGCATTTTTGGAGTGATGGAAATTACTCTCAAAAAACAGATGGGCGCAATGCTGGAGGAATCAACGAAGACGTTAGTACAGCTGTTACTGCATTTTTGGGATCTACTCAATCTAGCGATTCTGAAAGCTCAAGCAACGACAGTAGCCCAAGCGACAGTGATTCATTCAATCTGTTTGACCCTTCTACTTGGTAGTCTAACTTAAGAACTCTAGGGTTCTTGTTAAAGGCTTGATTAGTTCTCACCCCTTAGTCTGCATATTACTTGTAGATTGAGGGTTTTTTTAGCTGTTTACAAAATTAGCAATTGACAAAATAGATTGCTAGTTTTATGCTTTTAATGTAAGTCATTAAGGTTTATTTAAAAGGTTTAGTGGCTTATAAAACATTTTTTAACATTTTTCTTTTTAACATTTTTTATATATGTCTAGTAATTTAATATCTTTAGTAAATGATTTTATGATGGAGGACTCTTTTGCGTCTTTCATGAGGCCCGTTGTATCTCGCCCGACTGTTATGGCACCTGCAATGAATTTACAAGAATATGATGACAAATATGTTCTTAAGCTTAAAGCTCCAGATTTAGACGCAGAGCATTTTAGTGTTGAGATTAATGATAAGGTTTTAACTATTTCTTATCAATCAAGTGATGAGGTAGTTAATGAAAGTAATGAGGCTGGTAAAGGTGAGTATTTAAAATATGAGTGGTCAACATATCAAAAATTTAGTCGCTCTGTAATTCTCTCTAAATCTGTTGATAAAGAATCAATTGAAGCAGAGTATGAAAAAGGGGTTCTAATAGTAGACGTCAAAAAAACTTTTGAAGCTCAACCCAAAAAAATCTCAGTCAAAGTTAAAAGTAAGTAAACAAGTAATTTGAGATGATAAACAATTAGTAGCTAGTTTAATCACTGGTTACTTTTTTTTTGCTAACTTGCAAAAATCTAAAAACTGTAATTATTTCTCTATTAGTTACGGTAAACTTTGTCTTTTTTTAAAGAGGTTTTGATGCCTGAGTATTTTATGCCTCAAAAACCAGTTGGCACTACACGTGTAGAAGTAAAACTTACAAAAAGTCTATTGCAACAGTTGAAGCCTAATAGTCAAACTAATATATTGTTGCAAGTTTGGCAGTTACAAGATTTCGCGTCTCAGTGTATTTCCGCTGGAACTTGGGATACGCTTCTAAGTCATAATAATTTAGTAAGCGAATTGTTAAGGCTGGAACTAATAGCTAAAGTTAATGACAATCCTCTAATTAAAAAAGGAACAGGTAGAAGTATTATTTATACTAATCACAAATTGACTGATAAGGGAATTCAGCTTCTAGCTAATTATTTGCAAGCTAATCCAAGGGCTGTTAAATTCTATAAACTAGGACTAAAAACTCTTTAGTTTTTGACATTGCTTGTACTACTTTCGCTCAGCTTTATCAGTTGGGTGATTTTTTTTGTTTGACAAAGTGATTAGTTTAAGCGAGTTTATAATAACTGCATTCGTAGCTCAGTGGATAGAGCATTTGTCTTCGGAACAAAGGGTCGGGGGTTCGATCCCCTCCGAGTGCACCAGCTAAAGCCAGCGACAATATTTTATTTCATAAAATTACACCAAAACAAAAACTAAAATTACTTAATTTAACACTTATTTCATAAAACTATTTTAACCCTCCACATCCGCCCAAACCTTGGCAATGACGGATTTGATTTTGGCTTCGTAGATTGCAATGAGTTGCTTGGCACTATCCACAAGTTGGCGTTCGTGTTCTATCAGCCCTACAATCTCGTTTTGGATTGGTAATGGTGGAAGTGGGATTTGGATAGCTAAGTATTCTTTTTGGTAAATAGCAGCAACGCTAGTTGTTCCAGAAATAATTTTGCCAGTCTCTTTTTTGCCAAAATCAGAGTTCATAATATAACCAACAAAAAATGGGTTTATTGATTTATTAAATCTTATTCGCAGTAAATTATTATTGTATAAATATTGACTGTCTGAATTAAAAACTGCACATTTCCCAACTAAGTTTGGTGCATTTCTAGTATTATAAATAAAATCTCCAATTTGCAAAAAATCATCTTTGTTTGGTGAGTATTCTACAAAAACTGATTTTGAATAGTCAAAAAAACCATCATTGATTGAATCCATTTTAAGATATTTATAGTTTCCTTTTCCTTGTTCACCTTTAGAAATTACAGCACCCAGCTTTGTATTTTCGCACACATCCCCTAGTTTCACCATCCCCCAGCCAGGATCAATGTCTATTTTGGGTTTCCAGTTTTGGGTGATTTGTTTGGCTCCATCGATGATTTTTTGGTAGCCCGAGATTTCCTCCACGATTTTTTGTTGTATTTCTAGCGGTGGAAGTGGGATTTTGAGTTTCTTTATAATTTGTTGAGAAATATTTGGTTGAGCCCCACCACCAGCCTGCAGAATTAAATTATCTTTTTAAGACAAAACGGCTTGATACAAAAATTCTGGGATAAATTTATTATTCGGTAAAATTCCACAAATTGCTTGATTTACAGAACTTTCAAATTTTAATAAGCCAACTTGTCCAGCTGTAGCACCATACATTGCAACTAAAACACTATCAACAGGTAATACTTTTGCTGAAGAATTTTTTAAACCAATTTCAGAAATAAATAACTCAGATTTATAAACCAAGCCTTGAGCAACTTCACCACTTCTCAACCATGGAATAGTACCATTTTTATAATATTCTTCTTTTTGTTTTAATGGAGTTCCACCAGAAGTTGTATCACAAACCGCCCCTAACTCAACCATTGGATATTTAGAATTAGTATAATCCGTGGTGGCTTTGTACCGATCTCCAGATAGGTTGTAGTCGCCTGATTCTCGGAGTTTGGTTTTGGATACGATTTGCACATTATCTAGTAGGTTCTCATTCGCAATTCCTTTCTCAAAGTTCTCAATTATTTTTAAGGCTGCTGGTAAATCGTTCTTGGTGTTTTCTCTCCTTTGGGCAGATAGATCAAACCCGTCATTAGCAATTTTGATAAACAGCACGCTGTCGCTGGCTTTAGCTCGTTTGCGATCAAGTATTAGAATAGAAGTTTTGACACCGCTGTATGACTGGAATACACCGCTTGGGAGGGAGATCACAGCTAGAAGATAATTGTTATCCACCAGTTTTTTGCGGAGAGCTTTGTAAGCTGTAGCGGACTGAAAGATAATTCCCTCGGGCACTACGATACCAGCTCGACCCTCTAGCTTGATATGCTCAGAAATATAGTCAGTAAATAGCACCTCGGCTTTATTGGCTTTGACGAATTTGTCGTGGGGTTTGATACCGCCTTTGGGAGTCATAAACGGCGGATTGGCTAGAATCACATCGTATTTAGTTCCCCACAAGGCTGGGTTGGTGAGGGTGTCGTCTTCGGTAATCTTGGGAGTTTTGAACCCGTGAAGGTACAAGTTGACTCTGGCGATTTTGGCCATGCCTGGGTCGATGTCTACACCTGTGAGGTTATTAGACAGGATTTGTTTTTGTTGCTGCGTAAGCTTGTTATTACTAGAAATATAATTGTAGGCTTCCACCAAAAATCCCGCTGTCCCGCAGGCTGGGTCAATGATAGTTTCGTGAGGTTGTGGCTGGAGAATATCCACAATGAACTTGATGATGTGGCGTGGAGTACGGAATTGACCTGCGTCACCTTGGGAACCCATTACAGATAGCAGATACTCAAAGGCGTTACCTAGTTCTTCGCTGTGATTGTAGTCAAACTCGTTGATTTTATCCAAAAACATGGCAATAGTCCCAGCGTCTCGAAATGGTAAATATGCTTCTTTGAAGATACTCTTGAACAGATCTGGAAGATGAGTAGACACTGATAGCTTCTGGAGTCCTTCGATGTAGAGATTGGCACGGTCTTGGTTAGTCAGCTTTTTGTCAAAGAGTTTTTGCCAGGCATAGTCCTCGACTTCTCCAACGAAAAAACTAGGTTGTCCTCCAGGCATGGACTAGGCGGTGCGGTCTTGGTCATCCATAAATTTGTAGATGAGGGCGTTGGTGATCTGGTCGATTTGACCCTTTGGATCTGGGATTTTGCCAACTAGAATATCGCGAGCGGAGTTGATCTTGGATTTGGTTTGGGCTGTGAGCATAGGAGTTTTTTGAAATTGATCAATTAAATATTTCTATGTATTTTTTGTAAATGTAGGATTTCCCATACGTTTGATCATTATTTTTTAATTCTAACATTCCCATCTGTACAAATCTATCTATTACATTTTGGGCTCCTTGTCTTGTAAATCCTGTCCATCCTTGTATCGTAGAAACTTTGACAATTGGTAAAGAATACAAAAATGGTAGAACTTTTATCGCACTTTCAGCAGCTGTTTTGTTCAAAGTTTGAATTTTCAATAGATCATCAAATCGTAACTGGGTAATTTTTTGAACAGTTTTAATTGCTTCAGTAGCAACTACAATAACTCCATCCAAATAAAAATCAAGCCATTTTTCGACATTTCCATTATGATATTGATTCAATCTTTCATAATAAACTTGCTTATGTTTTTTAAAGTAACTAGACAAATATAATGTTGGTCTCTCAAGCAAATTACAATGAAGCAAGTAAAGTGTAATCAAAAGCCTGCCTGTTCTACCATTTCCATCAAGGAAAGGATGTAAGGTTTCAAATTGAGCGTGCAATAATCCAGATTTTACGACTGGATTGATATCATTAGTATTATGGATAAATTTTTCTAGCTGGCTAAGCGCTACAATCAAATCATTTGGAGCGGGTGGAATAAAATCTGCATTGTTTAGACTTGTGCCACCGATCCAGTTTTGACTTTTTCTAAACTCTCCAGGATCGCAGTAATGACTCGATCTACCGCCCTCCATTAAAAGCTCGTGAAGTTCTTTTATAAATCTAAGTGAAAATGGAAAATCTTTTAATCTATTTATCCCAAAATTTAGTGCCTTAATATACTGCAAAATATCGTTAGCGTCAGTTTGCCCTGAATGCGTTTGTGATTCATATTCTATAGCATCAACAAAAGTTGCTCTTGTTCCTTCAATTTGATTTGAATAAGTTGCATCATTCCTGATATACATACTAATAAAAAAATCCATGTCAGGCAGCAATAATGTAGAACCATCTAATTTGCCTATTAATCGAGTTGCCTCATTACTCTTTTGATTTATATTTTCACTAATTATTAAACTTATTGGAGGAAAACTTTCAGGTAAAAAAGAATTATATTCAGAGTCTTGTTTTGTATATTTACCAATCATAATCTTTCAAAGTGTTTACATTGTTGTTTTAGATGTCAACGATATTGTTAAATCGTATATATTAATGTTAAATATGTCAACGATTTTTATATACAAGTCTATTAATTATTGCTCCCAACTGAACTCACTAATCTCCCGACTCAGATACTCGTTGGCATAAAGCGGTACATCCTGGAGTGAGCCGTTGAGAAGTTGTAATTCTGGACCACTAAAGTAGTTATCCATTCGTGCATATTCACCATTATTGGCATAACTTCTAAACTCCGTGTCTGAGATATAAGTCTCAAAATATTGCTTTAGAATTTGCACTTTTTGGACTTCGTGTATTTGGATTGCAGGTTTTTGAATATCTACAAACTTCTGGTATTCTTCTTCAATTCGCTCGTCTCTGTCTTTAAATCGATTGGTGATACCAAGGGCGTTTTGGATCATCTCGATAAGGGGGATTTTGCGACCTGTCTTGTACTTTTTTTCGTAGCTTTGGCGGATTTTGTCGGCGTTCCAGTAGTCGTTGGGTTTGTTAAATACCTCTGATTTAATATAGTCCTCTACCGCAAATTCATCCTGCTCAGTGTTGATTTTTTGGATAGCTTCACTATTTTGGATCACGTATTCAAACTGCTGGTGTTTTTCGGGATATAGCTCACGGTCGATTTTCATGCCTTCTGTACCAATGTGGATAATGGTTTCGGTGGCAATAGAATCAGATTGACCCACGTCTATATTGTCACTGCTACTAGTATCAACTATTTTAGGATCTTCGTTAGGTGTTGAGCTAGATTGTTTGACGTTCAGTTTAAGCTTGGCGTTGTAGTCAAAATCCTTTTCAAAATACTCACAATTCCCAAAAAAATCTAGTAGCAAATATTTGTCTTTGGTAGCTGTTTGGCCAGTCTCGGCGTAATTAAAGTCATGTTTGCGAGTGCCACGTCCTTTCATTTGCACAAAATCCGAAGGTGAAAATATCGGTCTCATCAGTGCAATATTTAGCAAATCAGGGCAGTCGTAGCCTGTGGTCATCATCCCAACTGTGACACATATTCGAGCTTTGCCAGTGTCATAATCAGGAAAAGTATCCTCCGCAAACCGTGACCTACCCTGCAACTTGTTAGTCGAAAACTGTTTGGTAAATTCTTGGTTGTTCATCACGTCACTAGTAACTTGCATCGCAAAATCGCTTTCGTATTTGCCTAGATACTTGGTATTAGCTAGCTGATTGAGGATATTAGTAATCTTGGCGGCGTGGGCCCTACTGACACAAAACACCAAAGTCTTCCCAAACTCACTTGTAATTGGATCAGTGTAGCCTTGAGCTAGAATAGTCTCACAAAAAACTCGATTGGTATCTTCATTAAAAAAAGTCTTTTCAAAATTTCGTGAACCAAAACTAATGTCTTCACTGTTGCCATCTTCGTTTTCTACTTGGACGTTGTAGCCTTGCTTGGATAGTAGCTCGGTTGTTATTTCGGTGCGAGCGTCAACTACAAATGGATTGAGCAAAAACTGGTCAGTTACTCCTTTTTTGAGATCGTATTTGTAGGTTGGATCAGTACCTTCGCAGCCAAAAGTCTTGTAGGTATCACGGATTTTGCGAACCTCTAGGTTATTGGTTTGGTCTTTGGTATCAACCCCTTTGATGAAGTTTTTGGGTGTTGCTGTTAGTCCTAGTTTGTAGCCAAGAAAATACTCAAACACCGCTCGGGAGTTGCCACCGATAGAGCGATGGGCCTCGTCTGATATTACTAGATCAAAATCAATTGGTTTGAATTCATCTCTATATCTGTTGCTTGCAAGGAGGGATTGGATTGTACTAACCACAATGTGCTGTTTGTTCCAGTTGCCCTTTTTGTAGGTATCGATAAAATAATCATTCTTAAAAATCTTCTTAAAGGCTTTGACTGCCTGATCCTCTAGCTCAATTCTATCCACCAAAAACAAAATCCTGGTAGCGTTACCAGTCTTGAGGAATAATTTACAAACTGCAGCTGCCGTTGTGGTTTTGCCTGTGCCTGTAGCCATTTCTAACAAGAATCTGTCTTTGCCATTTTGGGCCGCTTTTTGAATAGCCTCGACTGCCTCGACTTGATAGTAACGCAGGGTTTTGACTTCGCCCAAATATTCGGGAACGATTTTTTCACCAATCAGGTCTTGGGTGTTGGGAGTGTAGCCTTGTCTGTGGATAAGCGATTCTTGGGTTGGGAATTCAGTGATTTGAACTGGGTCACCAGTTTTGGTATCCCAAAGATAGTGTGAAACCCCGTTGGAAAGAATAATAAAACGGCAGTTTTGGCCTTTAGCGTAGTCTCGAGCTTGTTCCTTAGCAGATAGTGGATGGATTGATTCTTTTTTGGCTTCAAGAACACACAGTGGAAAATTCTTTTCATCAAGAAGTAGATAGTCAATAAAACCTTTGGACACATTTTCAAAGTCATTTCCAGCATTACCTATATCAACACCAGATTCTAGTGTTACATTAGCACGAATTTTATCATTGTTATCTAGTATCCAGCCAGATTGAGTAAGTAAATTGTTGATTTTAATACGAGCTTTAGCTTCTTTGTTTTGTGACATTTTGTAAGTTTTCAGTAGAAAGGAATAAGTTACAATTTTTGGCAAATTTATGTTAGTACAATTA
The DNA here is from genome assembly GCA_043772945.1 of Minisyncoccota bacterium. Taxonomy (GTDB): domain Bacteria; phylum Patescibacteriota; class JACMRA01; order JACMRA01; family JACMRA01; genus JAYVFR01. The sequence continues at coordinate 43,564 of JAYVFR010000004.1, forward strand.
CGATGTATATTCCATTTTAATTTAATTAAATGAAAACCCACGCTACACTCCTATAGACATGGATTTCTTATTGGGATTAAAAAAACTCACAAACTCAACTAACAAAAACTTGATAAAAAACAAAAACTAAAATTACTTAATTTAACACTTAATTTAAAATATAAAATCTAAGTCTATGCCTACTAACTCTGATACAGCTCTTAAAACTATTGTTGATTTTTGTCGTCGTAAAGGTTTTGTTTTTCCGTCTTCTGAAATTTATGGAGGGTTCGCTGCTACTTACGATTTAGGACCTCTTGGAACAATTTTAAAACATAATTTACTGCAGGCTTGGCGTGATTGGATGGTAAATTATCGTACCGATACTGTAGAAATTGAAGGTGCGATTTTTATGCATCCTAAAGTCTGGGCAGCTAGTGGTCATATTAGTAATTTCTCTGATCCATTGTGTGAAGATCTAGTTACTCATAAACGATACAGAGCCGATCATTTAGTGGAGGAGGCTGGGATTAGCGAGAATGCGGGTGGAATGTCAATTGAAGAGTTAAATAAATTAATTACAGACAATAATTTGAAATCACCCGATGGGAATAGTCTATCTGAAGCTAAAGTGTTTAATCTCTTAGTTAAAACTCACTTAGGCCCTGTTGAAGACGAGTCAACTCTAGTTTATTTAAAAGGGGAATCGTGCCAAAACATTTACGTTGATTGGAAGGCAGTCCAGGAAACTAGTAGGCGCAAACTTCCTTTTGGGATCGGGCAACTCGGTAAAGCCTTTCGGAACGAAATCACAGTCAAACAATTTATGTTTAGAACTCGTGAATTTGAGCAAATTGACATGCAGTACTTTGTTAAACCTGGGACTGAGAATGAGTGGTTTAAATATTGGAAAGATTATCGTTATAATTTCTATACTGAATTTCTCAAATTTGATTCAGAGAACTTGAAGTGGCATCAGCATAATGATAATGAATTAGTTTTTTATGCTAGTGAGGCCTGGGATATTTATTATAATTTTGGAGCCTTAGGTTACAAGGAGATGGAAGGTATTCATAACAGAACTGATTACGACACTCGCCAACACCAAGAATTTAGTGGAACTAATTTAACATATTTAGATCCAGAAACAGGAGAGAGATACTTGCCTTACATTGTAGAAATGTCGCTTGGAGTTAGTCGTTTATTTCTTGCAACACTCTTTGAATTTTATTGCGAGGAAAAGCTTGAAAATGAAACTCGCGTTCTGATGAAACTTCCTGTTAAGCTGGCCCCTTTTAAATACGCAGTTCTACCTTTAATGAAAAAAGACGGCATGTCAGAGAAAGCTACTGAAATTTACACAAATTTACGAAAAATGGGAATAAGTGCAGATTATGATGAATCGGGATCAATCGGCAAGAGATACAGGCGGCAAGATGAGAATGGAACACCGTTTTGTATTTGTGTTGATTATGATACAAAAACTGATGATACAGTAACAATTCGTAATCGCGATACAATGACCCAAGAGCGAGTTAAAATTAGTGAACTAGCTAGTTACTATTTGAAATAAAAACAAAAAATAAGAAGAAATTACTTGCTTTTATATGTTTATGGACTTCTTTTTGTTAAGGAGTTTTTTTAAGTTTATCTGACAAAAATATTGATAACTTTTATCTAAATTTAGTATTGTATCTAATTTAGAAGCAATTTCTCATACCATTTCTAACAGCCCCACAATATCATGCCCATTCTATTGACAATTAGGACACTA
>JAYVFR010000005.1:0-45198 GCA_043772945.1 Minisyncoccota bacterium
ATAGTGTCCTAATTGTCAATAGAATGGGCATGATATTGTGGGGCTGTTAGAAATGGTATGAGAAATTGCTTCTAAATTAGATACAATACTAAATTTAGACAAAAGTTATTAATATTTTTGTCAAATTGGGTTTTTTTACATTCTTTCTATCAGAATTAATTTGTTTAATGAGAATTAGCACTAGAAACAATTCGTGATCGGCTTGCTAATTATGCCAAATTATAGAAAAGCCACTAAAGAGGTTTGAGTAGCTAAGGAGGTAGAGACTGAGCTAACAGAGCCTGTACTTAGAGCAAGTGAATTAATTGAAATACCTAGGATTATAACCAAAAAAATAAAAATTGTAGTGCAAATAATTTGCCTAATATTAACAGCCAGTGAGTCATTAGTAAAAAAAGCCATAAAAAAATTTAGGTGTAGATGAATTAAAAAATAATTGTTTTGTGTTCAAATAAAACACAAGTTGAAAGTACAATCATCAAAAACCATAACTCTTGTCAAAAATGTTTATAAAATTCTAAGTGTTTCTTAAACAACAAGTTAATTATCAAACCAACTTTTCACCATCTTATATGGAAACTTTTAGAACCCAACTTCCTAATAAAGCGGAAGAGCCTTTGCTTATTTATAACCTTCCTAATTCAGAATATATAGAGAAATTAACCGAGGAGTGGCAACTCGCTTTAGGAGTTCTAAACGTTATTAAAATTCCAATTACAATAGAGAAATGGAGCAAGATTACTGGTATTGAGAAATCTGAGCTTTTAATCCTTGCTAAGACTTTCCAAATCCCAACAATTAGCTATAATGATAGACCTGAGTGCTTCCCTAGAGTAAACTTTGATAATCAAAAAATACAAGAAAGCCATAAAGCAATCTCTGTTGAAGTTTTATCAAGTTTAAAAGATTTGAAGGGCTGGAGAAAACAAAGAAATAGAAATTAGTTAGTTTTCTCGTGTTCTTTTTGACAAATTAAGTTCTGTGTAATTAGATACAAGCATACGCAGACTTTAATTATGAATAATCAAAAAAGTTTTACAATTATCAGAGAATTAGAAGGTTCATTTTCCAGTAAAGTTGAACTTATAAAAGATACAAATAATAAATTGTGGGTTCTAAAAACCGTTCCAAAAAATGATGCCGAAGAAATTTATAATGAAAAATATTTCTTGAAAACACTTTCAGACAATAAACTTAATCCAATTTGTATTTGGAATTTAGATTCTCTGGAGCCAAATCAGCTGATAATTGAATATATTGAAAACAGCAATACAGTAGGCAAAACAATAAATTCAAATGCTTATAATCTATTAGGTAAAGAAGTTAAAAAAATGCATGGTATAAAGTATGACAAAATATTTAAAATTAATAGCTCCAATCAGAAAGTAGAAGTAAATTGGAATGATTTTATTTTAAAAGAATTAGAAAAAGGACTAAAAAGAATAGAAACCAAAAAAATTAACTTTACTAATTTAGAAATAAATCAAATTACTACAACTATTAATAACTTATCTAAAATTCCTTTATTTGAAATAAGCTTACTGCATTGCGATTTACATTTTAATAACGCTTTATTTACTGATACTGAAAATCCAAAAATATTTCTTTTCGATAAAGGATCGTCAATAATTTCTGGACACCCTTACTATGACTTAGCAATTGCAGTTATAGAATTTCCTTCACTATTTGGTTTAGAAAAATCCACCAGTAACTCACAAGAATTATTTTTAAGTTTTGTGGATGGCTATGATTTAAATTTTTGGGAACATGACAGAGAGCTGCTTTTAGATTATGTCTTACTAAGATCCATCCAGAGATTAGGTAGTCCATTCAATCCGTACTTAGAGGATTTAATTAAATCAATTTTAAAATATAAAAACTAAATTATAAACCACTATATGCCCCAATTTAACTTTTTTGATTCTTATCTCAAACACAACGTAACAATAGACACTGATACTCTACCAGAGGACTACCGCTACAAAATCTATGCCTGTGGCCCAACTATTTACAGCTACCAGCACCTTGGAAATATGTTTGCCGCTTTCATACCAACTACTATTCGTGATTTGTTGCTTCTAGCGGGAGTTGATGCGGAACTTGCAATTAATATAACTGATGTAGGTCACCTAACGGGAGATAACGAAGGGAACGCTGACAGCGGAGAAGACAGAATGCAAAAATCTGCCATTGCTGAAAATAAAAGCCCCAAAGAAATTGCCGAATTTTATTTAGCTCACTATCGTAAAAGCCTTGAGCTGTTAAACATTACACTACCAATTAGCCCTTTTAATCCCTTAGCTAGTAGTTTTATTACTGAGCAGTTAATTTTAGCCCTTACCCTTTTAACAGAGGACAAGGCTTACATGCTTGAGGATGGAATATATTTCGATTCTGAAAAAAATTCTGAAGCCCTTGAACGTGTTAATAACCTTGCAGGCATGCCAAAAACTAACGGCGATAATTCTTTTCAAAAACGTGAAATTGCAAACACTACTAAAAATCCAAGTGACTTTGCTATCTGGAAATTTGTAACACCAGACACACTCCAGAAATGGCGAATTGACGACTACACCAGTGCAGGAAACACTCAATTTAACGATCAAGTCCTTCTTCTTTTACTAGATTTACAGTATATTATAACGGGCTCTGAATATGTAAGGTTGCAAACTACTTGGGGTTGTCCTGGTTGGCATAGTGAGTGTGTAGCTATGATTGCTAAAATTCTTGGTCGCAAATATTCAAAGAAAAGAAATCAATTTAGTTTCGGTGATTTTAAAGGTAAAACTCTAATCGATTTGCACATGGGAGGGATTGAGCATCTTCCACTACATCACCGCAACGAAATTTTACAGTCTGAAGGTCTCGGCTTTCACCTTTCTAAAAATTGGATGCATTGGCAACATGTTTTAACAGATGGCAAAAAAATCTCAAAAAGCCTTAAAAATACCGTTCTCGTTACAGGAGCTGAAAGTGAGACTGGGTTTAAATCTCTTGAAGAAATGGAAATTAATCCACTTAGTTATAGAATGTTAATGTTTGAACATTCCTATCAGAGTAGCTGGAACTTTACAATAGATAAGATTACTCAAGCCAGTAGTCGACTCCTGACTCTACGTAAACAAGTTGGAGCTATGAAAGGCTTTGTTTCAAAAAATAGAATCTATCAGTGCAAAAATCAGAATCCAGAAACTCAAAGTAAATATTTAGAATTAATTCTCCAAAAAGGTTTAAACAATTGGAATTTGCCACAATTATTAGAAGAGTATCAGAATCAAATTACCATTTGCTATAATAGCATGCCAGAGGGGGAGAGTTTTGATAATTTTGATTTGAATTTATTTCACGTTTTAATGACGATTGATACTGAGCTTTTAAAGCTTGATTTATTTAAAGAGCCTAGTGAAGATGCTATTACTTTAGCTAAAAATCGCCAAAAAGCTAAAGAAAATAAAGATTATAAATTAGCTGATGAAATCCGCAATCAAGCCTCAGAACAAGGATATCAAATTGATGATTATAAATGGGGTTTTAGCATTTGGCAAGGTTAATTTAAGAGGAGACTACCAATTCCTTTAGCTCCAAAGCATCTGATAATAAATAAGTTCCAATAGCCGTCCGCTCGAGCGATATCATATATCCAACGGTTCTTAAATGCGTTGCTAAATCTCTGATCAAACTACGAATATAAGTTCCTTTAGAGCAAATAATTTGTACCTTAAAAATTACAAGTTTAAAACTTTTTTGGGTATCTAAAACTTTTTGCTCCACCACTAGATGCGGATTTTTTTGATACGGTACTAGCTTTGAAGCCTGATAAGGTAATTCATCTGGAGATATCAACTTTAATTCAATAACATCAAATTTAATAATTTCAACTTCACGACTTGGAATTTGAATCTCCTCTCCTTTCCTAGCTGATTTATAGGCTTTTTTACCATTTACTGAAATTGCCGAATATTGCGGTGGAATCTGCTCAATAACCCCTAGAAAATTTTTAGAAATTATAGACTTAATTTGCTCTGGATTAATATGAGAAGTGTCTTCAAATTTTTCGGGCCAAAACTCAGTATCAAAACTTTGCGTAGTTGCCCCAAGGCAAAATGTAGCTATATATGTTTTAGAAAGGTTTTGTAAGCTTTCAATTTTTTTGGTTGCTTTGTTAGTTGCAAGTAACAGCAAGCCAGTTGCTAAAGGGTCAAGAGTTCCGCAATGACCAATTTTTTTGATTTGTAATTTATTACGCGAGTAAGCCACAACATCAAAACTTGTCCACCCAAGTGGTTTATTAAGGGATATAATCGAGTTTTCAAACATGTTGGAATTTTAAAAATAGGTTGGAATTTATTTTTTTAGTTAAGTATTAAACTACTATTTAAAAGGCGGATAGAGAATTAAGATGGACAAAAATATAGTTGACTTATTTCAACATATAGCATATTACTTTAACTACTACTAATAGCTTATTTTGTTTTTTAACATTGAAATATATATTAGTATTAGTAGATTTTTAAAAAATTTTATTAATTGTTATAATACACTATTTATATGTCCACTTTAACTTTCGTTCGCCCTAGTACTAGTTTAATGGCTTTAGCTAAATTAATTGTTTATGGCCCAAGAAGTAAATATTTTACAGTTAGTGAAAAATTAATTGCATTTCGTCAAAAAAAATCTAAAGACAGTCAAATGCAAATTATAAATGATAAAGAATCTTCTCAAATCATTCAAAGACTTCTAAACTACAAACAGAGAAAAATTAACGAGCATATTGTTCATTTAGCTACAATCAAATCCGCTCATAAATTAGCTTAAGCATCTAATCAATCGTTAGATTAATTCCAGATATTTTTTAATATTCTGGTTTTTTTTGGTTTTCCCCTTGCCAAAAGTTAATTAGGGTGTTTTTTTAAAGAAGGTCATTAAGTAATTATGGAGAATTTCAATGCAAAGTGAAACAGATATTCAAGTGAGCAACCAAACATCTTTTTTAAACTTATTTGGAGTTTACTTCTACCTCGATAAAAATAAAAAACTGCAATTAGAGCTACAAAGACAAAAAGATTCCTATTCTGAAATTGTACAAACTCTAATAGTCGAGCCACTGAGATTTTATCAATGGATTAAAAAAACATTTTTAAAAACTTTCTTTCCGACTCTATACCGCGAAACAGTTTTCCAAACTCTCAACAATTATCATTTTGGGTGGTTAAAGTATTTAGTTTGTGCGGAGCTAAAAGAATTTTGGGAAAGTAAAGATGCTAAACTTCAATCTGACACACCTGATTTAAACGGAGAGTTTATAACAGCCTCTAAAAACAGAATAGTAGCTTTAAAACAACATTTATTTAAAGCCGAGCTGGGTTTAGTCAATGGAATTGAGCATTATCCAGACATTCCGCTTGAGCTATTAATTCTAGACACAAGTCAAAAAATTGCTTTTGAAGCCCTAACAGGAATAACCGTTTCCCACTTTACTATTAAACACAACACTAGCGAGCAAATTAAGTTGCTAGAAAAGTCAGATGAGCTAGATCACTTGCCAGATTGGGCAACATCTTATTTGACAAGATTCTAATTTTCTTTCTTTTCTATAGGTGTCCTATTCAATCCATTTCGGAGAATATTTCCCATGTTACAAGCAACAGTATTGGCATCAAGCACCTGTCCTGACTGCCAGGATGACGGAGGGCACAATTTCTCTCCCAAAGTTTTTAAGACCTGGCTTTCGAATAACCTTTTTGGTTGCGGACCAAAAATCTGCGTACTTTTCGGATCTTCTGCGCTTCGCCCTACCCTCGATTAAAACTATTTATTATTAAAGATTTTAGTTTTAATTACCCTTCAACCACCTTTGATTCATTCAGGTGGTTTTTTTTATGAGTAGAAAACAGTAATGATGTTTTTAAACAGTGTTTGAATCCAAATCACAAATATCATGGAGCAATGGTGGATAAAGCTCAATTAGTTCTAGAGTTGACTGTTCCAGCCTACTTCACAGCCCTTAACGCTACAGTTAGTGGTCTAGAAAACGGTGTTTTAAACCCAAATAGTTTCCCTAGCCTTGAGCAAGCTCAAAATTTTCTTATGAGATATATCTGTGGATATCCACATTTACTGAGAATAAATAAGTTCTATCCTCGCGATTATCAGACTAATGATGCTATCAAAGCTTTTGAGTTAATCAGAGGCGATACTTCAATCCAATTCTCTGAAAGAGAATATCAAGAAAGACTGAGTTACGCTAATGGTTTGCTATTAACCAACCAAGGTGCTCAAATTTGGATCCCTGTTAGTCTTGGACTTGAAAACGCTTTAGTTCAAATGTCACAAGGAGGTTTATTTCTTCATGGAAAGTGGAGAGGTGACCTAATGCTAAAACAGCCGTTGAGTTATTTCACTCAGTTTGCTGTGATTATAAACTCGCTGTTTGTTGAAAATAATAACCGATTACCTAACAGTCCGAATGAATTAGCCATGCTAATCTCTAGATTGATGAACTCCTAGAGTTTAAAACCTACACCAACTAGAATCAATCTGGTTGGTTTTTTTTATGCAAAAATTAGTGTTAGTATCCTAAATTTACATATTTAGACCAATAGTCCAAACTATTTACATTATTAACTTGAACAAACTGAATTGTCAGATAAATATTTAAAATCACTAAACAAAACCCAATAAAAGCTTCTTGCCCTGAACCTGTTTTAAATAATTTCAAACCCATTTTCTTTTTAATTGGATAAAATAAAGGAACTCCTTCAATAGTAACAAAATCCCCTACAATATGAGCCAAGTAACCGATAACTAGTAATTGGTAAATTTGATTGCTCATTTGATTATTCCAAACTAAAAATATTAAAATTGCCAAAAAAATATACAAAACCACTGTAACAATTTTTAAAAGCCACTTAATTTGTTTTTGTTGGATTAAATTTTTGCTATAATCATCTATTTTATTAATATTGTGATGAAGTATTTTTTCTAATAAATATACACCAAATACAGCCCCGAAAACCCCAAAATACCTAAAGTATTGATACTGGCTTCCAAGTAACAAATATATTCCCCCAGTAAACAAAAAAGCCCCGAAAAAAGAATGAGTAATACCTCTGTGAGGAAGCATTTTACCAACGGGTTTAAACCACCTGCCAAGCTCACTACCAGGGTGATCAATATCAGGTAAAACCCCTGCAAAAATCACAAAAATAATCAAAGGCAAAAAAAATGGCTCCTTAAAATAAAGCGACAAACCAAGAGCCGTTGCAGAGGCTAAAGTAGCATGATTAAAAGCAAGCATATTACACAACAACATGGGTTAGAATAAACTATAATGTCAAAATTCTAATTTATCTACCCTTCTAATTTCTTTGCCAATTATTTTCACCTGTATTAATTATTAAACCCGATAGTTCAAGCAGTGTTAAATTACTAGCTAAATAATTTGTTTCCATCCCTAATTTATCACTCAAACTATCAGTATCGATATGTTCAAAGCCTAATAATTCATAAACTCGTTTTTGATCCCCTGAGAGAAAAGTTAAATCAACACTTTCAATCGCTTGATTAATTTTATAAGAGTTTAAATTCATTAAATCTAAAATATCTTGAGCTTCACTAATTATACTAGCTCCATTTTTTAGCAATTCTAGATTACCTAAATGATTAGAATCCAAAATATTTGCAGGTGTCGTAGCGACAGTATTCCCAAGATCATTAGCAATCCGAGCCGTTATTAAACTTCCAGATTTAGTGGAAGCACTAACCACCCAAGTTAACTTAGAAAGGCAAGCAAGAAGGCGGTTACGACGTGGAAATGAATAAATTGTAGCTTTAGTTAATGGTGGATATTCTGAGATTACAAGACCATCAGTTTCTAGAATTTTCTGGTACAAATTCCAATTACTATTAGGGTAAAAAGATTCTTTATCAAGCCCACTTCCAATTATTCCAATTGTAGGCGTGTTACTGTCTAAGCTAATTTGGTGAGCAAGTGCATCAATTCCAAGTGCAAGCCCTGAGACTGTAACTAAATTCTGATTCATCTCTAAAGCAGATTTTAAAATTTTTTTGAGGACTGATTCGCTGTAATGATTTAAATTTCTAGAGCCGACTATCGTAATTTTAGCAGGGTTTTTAATTAAATCCCAATTGCCCCGATAATAAATTACAGCTGGAGCGTCAATCAGATACTCAAACGATTTAGGATAATCATCAATTCCGTAAATAGAAGTTAAGATCTCGAATTTTTCTAAAGTTTCTTGAATTTTTCTTAGCTCGCTTTCTATTAAATCGTTAGTCTGATTAGGAATTTTTTGCACCCATTTATGTTGGTTTTTAACTTGATTTTTAAATTTATTAAAATTATCTTTGTATGCCTCTTCTAGAGTTTTATAAAACTCTCTGACAAGTTTAATTCTCTCAACTGTCAAAGTTGACTGTTGGCTTAATAATATCACAAAATATTTTTCTTTTAAATCGTTAGACATGTATATTTTAATCCAAAAACAAAAAAAGCTTTTTGACTAGCCTAGAAGGCTTTTGACCAGTCAATTAAAATAAAATAGACTATAAAAAAATTCCTCAATATTCACTACTAATATGGCAACTAGCATAGATTTTAATTCATTTTTAAATAATTCCCAAAAATTTCTTCAAACAGATTTAGGAATAATTAACTTGTTCTGGCCACCTTTAGCTGCTTTAATTTTAGTCCTGATAGCTGATTTATTAATTCAGCAAATATTTGTACCAAATTTATTAAAACTAAAAGTGAATATTGAATTAACCCAAATTCAAAAATCTCTTGGAATTCCCTTATTACTAAACCTTTCTAAACTCGTTTTATTTATTACTAGTCTAATCGGTGCAGGTGTTGGTACAAAGCTCGGAATTAATGGGGGAATAAGCCAAAAAGAAGCTTTTTTTAATTATGGCCTTACGGGATTTATTACAAGCCTTTCAATTCTTTTAATTTATATTATTTACAAAACTCGCAACGTTGAAACAACTTCAAATCAATACCCAAATACAGTTAGAGATTTGTTTTTTTTGTTTCTTGGTGTAGTAGTTTTAGCAGTTGCAACGGGAGATCGTGATCTAAACCTAGTTGATGCCCTTGCAATGATTCTTTATAGTGCTTTTTACATAGTCATAACTCAAAACTGGCAAACAATTTTAGAAAAAATTAATGAGATTTTAAAAACCAATTGGCAAGCGACACCTGTCTCTCAAATCCACGAGATTCAGATGGAATTATATAAATCCAAAACAGATGAGTTTAATCAAACAAAACTCAATCGAGAGTTTAACAAATTCTTTGACAAATCTGAATTAATTGGAACAACCAAAACCGTTCTCATTGGCCTAACAACAACTACTTTAGCAATTTTGAGCTACAACTTTGCGTTTAGAAGTCTCCTATTTTGGTTTGATAATATCAGGAAATATACTCCAAATATAGATTATACAATTTTAGCTGGTCTAATTATAGCCATTCCACTAGCCTTCAATAATATTAGTTATTACAACTATTTACTAAAAACCAAAAATAATTTAGTGGCTTCATCATTTAGTTTTATACAAGCTTTCTTTGGGGTTTTATTTAGTATTAGCCTTGGTGCAACACTTTTAATCCTACAAAATGGAGGCTATAGAATTGCCCTTAGATCGGTAACTCAATACCAAATTTGGTACAGCTTGTTTATTATTACCCTCACATTAGCTTTATTTGCTTTATCGTTTCAGAATCGTTTAAATATCAAAAACTGGAAATTCATCAGCCTTGGACTCACACTAATAGGAATTGGGATTATAGTTTTGCAGATTTTATTTTTGAAAGGACTCCGTTAGTAAAACTCTTCTAAAAAATAGTTTCAATACCTTGACGGCAGTTAATTTTTGTGCTTTGGTTTTGTCTGAAGTCTGAGTTTAGCTCAGATTTATTCTTTATTACTCGCCTAAGTTGCGAGGAGGTTTACAGATGGATCCGATGAAAATTGTCGAATGGTTAGCCCCGATGCTAACTATTATTCCAGAAAGTGCAAGATTTTTCGTAGCCTGCGGAATTGTAATCGGTATAGCAGTTGCTGTGATTGTAATTGGACTAAAAATTAAAAACCGAAGTGGTGGTGAAAATTTTAGAAACGATTATGGAGACAATTTTGGAAACAATTTTGGAAACAATTTTACGGCTCAAATACGAGATCAACAAGCTGGTAATCAGATTGGAATAGGTGCTCCGACCAATCAGTTTGGAACTCAACAAAACTCTAAGCCTCAGTTTGGAACTCAACAAAACTCTCAGCCTCAGTTTAGAATGGGTCAAGGAGCTTATTCTCAGATCGGCCAATCACCTAGCAACAACCCAGCAGAAGCGATCGCGATGATTGCCTGCGGAATAGTTCTAGTTTTAATTCTGGGATCTATTTCTCAGCCAATTATATTTACTGGTATTAGTATCCCAAAAACCTCGATAAATATTTTAAAATCTGTGATTGGGCCGATAACTTTTTTAGCCAAAGGAGCAACTGATAAACAGTGTCTTGGAGTGTTTTTTATTTGCTCGACACTAATTAGTCTTTTTTGCCTTAGTAATGAGGCACTTAAGAGAGGTAAAAACCCGTTTCGCTTTGGGGGACCGATTACGATCCTAAGCGTCTCTAGCTTTATCGGATTAGGAATATTAGCTTTGCTCTTTGGGGGAAAATTATTATCCTTGTTTGGGTCATTCGAGCTTACTAAAGATATCATTAAGACAACCAATGATATCAATTTTTGGACAAACTTAATCCAAGCAAATCCCCTTACTGTTACAATTCTAGTAATTAGTATGGTAATTATTCCAACCCTTGCTTTTAACAACGGTAAATCGTTAATAGGTTATCTAGTAAGATCATTTATCGTTGTCTACTTTTCAACGACTACTGCTAACGCTGTCTTTCCAGTAACAAATGTTTTGAAAACTCCGTTTGGACCAATAAATGTTTTACTAGAAATTGTTAGCAAAACCGGAATTACAAACGAAGTTCGAGCTGGTTTTTTTATCACCGCTCTACTTTTAATTATAGTTAGAGAAACCCTAGAGAATATATCCTTTGATAATTTTGTTTACAGCGTAACTCAGATTAAACCAGGTAAAACTCTTTTACTTGCTTTACCAACAGTTTTACTGTTCACCGTTCCCAAAATCTGGTTTGGAGCTGGAGTTTTTTTTAAAACAACCAATCCAAGCATGGCAATGACAATGCTAGGAAGTCTCCTTGTTATTCTATTACAATACTGTGATAACTTAATTCTAGGATTCCAGTCTAGTAATTCAGGGCAGTATGTAATTGCGGGATCTAGAATCTTATTAGCTCCGTTAAATTTATTGATTCTTTGTGTTACCTGGATACCAGTCCTTGGAGAGCTAGTACTTGCTTGGCGCGAAGACGTCAATTACAAAATTCATGAACGACGTGATGCTGCCTTCCAAAGAATTGCAAATAAACGCACTAGCAAAGCTTTAGTTAGAAGAGATTAGCAATTGTTATTGCTCTTCATTAGTTTTTCGATCTAAAACCCTAAAACCCCCAAAATTCTATTTTTTGTAGAAATGGGGGTTATTTTTTTTAGATTGTAAATTAAAGACTTAATATTTTTTTTCTAAATCACTTAATCCCTTATACAATAAATCAATAGCTCGACTTAAGTAAACAATCTGCTGATTTTCAGATTCGTTATCCTTAACCGCCATGTAATAACTATCTAATTGTACACTAGCTGAGTGAGCGGTATCTTGAAACTCGGAATCACCCGAATCAATCATTAAGTTAAGTAATACTTGTAAATTCTCTAAAAGTGGTTGAAGCTTCTTGGCTTGTATCGCGTCTTCATAAGTTTGGTCAGAATTTATCACTGCTTTGATATCTTGATTTAAATCATGAAAACCCTCGTATTCAACCCCATCAACGTTTAAAGTATTATCAAAATAACTTTTAGCTTCAGCTGACAACCTACCTAATCTCTGATCACTAGTTTCTTGAGTATCTTCATTTGATTCATAAACAGTAAGGGCACTAATATCAATTACACTCTCATTTACATGAGTTGCTGTTGAATCACTAACGTTGTTTTTGTTAAAATCGTTAAGGTAATTAAAGACTGTATCAACTTGCTCACTAGCCTCCTCATTGCTAATATCTTCTACCTTAATAGCACCTTCATCTTTAAAATTTGAATAAAACTGTCCATCACTACTACAACCCAACTGTTTACCAGTATCAAAAGCATTGTTAGGATCTTGGAAACTAAGAAACCAACCTAAATCTCTTATTTCCAACTTTAAACGTATTTTTTTTCCACCATCAATATCAAGAACAAGTTCATTACTATCATTACCTAATCCCAGTTTTTTCATATTTTTTATGATACGGTTTTGTAGACTAGATTGAAATACTTCAGAATTTGGTATTTCACTTGCTTTTGATGTAGTATCTACAACTTCAGTTTCTGCTACTTTAGGGATTATTGGTTGTATTGTTTGTGAATTTTGATTTTTTAATATAGGTTTTTCAGGTTTTAAAGTCTCTGAAATTGTTTCAGAAGGGTTTAATTCATCATATAAATTTTGAATATAATCTTCATCCAAAGATTTACTATAACCAGATAATCTTGATAAATAATTGTACCGATCATTATACTCTTGATAAGCTTCAATTTCATCGCGTACAAATTTAAAGTTTTGATCTGTATCAATTAATTCTAAAATATAAGCAAGATTATCTAATAAATCATTATCCTTAACATAATTTTTCTCTTTTTTACTACCCTCGTCAGAAGCTAACAACTCAAATTTATAATTTTCAAATAAGTTTTTAATAGCTTTCTTTCTGTTAGCTGGATTATTATTTATTTCTGATAGTACTTTATCTAAATCAGTCACAAAACTTTTATAATCATTTTTTGTTAGCAATCTAATCTGCTCATCAGTCAAAGAATAACTAGGATACCAATCATCTATAGTTTTTCCTGGTGCAATTTTTTCTCGTGTTTTAGAGTCTAAAATATCATCTTTTATATTTAAAGATTGATTTTGTATTGTTGACTCTTTTAGAATAACCTCACCATCTATAATTTCGCCTAAATCATCGGTTTCAAGAACATCAGATCTGCCCTTAGTTTCATCGTCAGGGACAAAAGTATCTTCAATTGTTACTTCTGGCTCTATAGAAGATGAGGTTGCCTCAACAACTTCAGGAGCTACCTCCAACCCAATTCCTACTAACTGTTTTAGTTGATTAAACTGATCTAAATTATTTGCAACTAAATTTGAATAGTCAGGATTTTTTTCAATTTCTGCTAAAAGCTCCGCTAAATCAGCTTTTTGAGGATCTGGCATATAACTGTCTTTTAGAAATGAAATAAGTTTTTCATCTTTTAGAAGCTGATCCACCGCATCGCTATCTTTTGACCCTGCTTTTAATAAATCATTTAGTAAATTTAATTGAACACGTTTGTCTTGGGTCACCTTGGTCTCAACAGTAGAAATTGACGGTTCTATAACTGTTGGAGGTCTGTTGGAATCATTACTAGTAATTTGAGGAACAATTATAGGAGTTTCAACCTCAGGCACAACAACAAAAGGAACTTCTGTAATTTGTGGCTCTGGTATTAAAACAGGGGTTTCTGGCGTAAAAATCGGAGCAGATGGAACTTGGGGTAAATTAATTTTGGTTTGCAAATCCGCTAACAATCTCTGTAACTCCTCTGCAACAGGTTTTATTTGATTAGAGTTAGCATTCCAAGTTAACGAATCGAATTGAGTTTTAATACTATTATAGACTGGTTGCAGTTTAGCTAAGTGAAGATTCTCTGCAATTTTATCACCTCCAGCTTGTAAACTAGAAATTATATTTTTTAACTTATTAAGAGTTACTAGATCTGGAGTATCGCCAAAATTTTTACTTTGGAGTTCTCTTACTAAATTAGACACTCCAAAAGCTCCACCTTTTTCACCGACATCCAGTAAGTATCTATTTATTTCAACGTTTAACTTTTGGTTATTTTGGGTTTCTTGAGATTCCTCCTCTGGATTACCAGTATGCAAACTTTCAGTAACTGTTATATTAGCTCCATTACCAGCAAATATTTGATCAGGTGGTGACATCACCTCGCGACTTTGCTTAACTTTTAAACCCTCAAGGATCTCCACGAAATTGGTGATGAAGTTTTGGTATTTTTCAGGGTCTTCTTGTTTGTTAAATTTATAATATTTGAGGAGTAAATAAATATCATTGTTAGACCACTTCTCTAAGCTTTCTTCAATCATGGTCATTAATACGGGTTTACAAAGAGCATTAAAGATTCCATCAGCTTTCTTTGTCATAACCGCTGACTGAATTAAAGTTGAATCATCAGCACCTTTGAGCCTTTCGAAGTCAGCTAAAAATCCATCAAACTTTTCTTGAGCCAACTCAGGAGATTGTTTTGGACCTTCAACTACTTGAAACTTTGCACCTTCTAACTCAAATTTGTCACCTGAGCGAGGAAGTGGTTCTAGATCGCTTTCTGGAATTGGAACATCTTTAGCTTCAACACCTTTACGATTATTTACTGCTTCAACAAACCAGGAAATAACTTCTTGATTAGAAATTGCATCTGTTTGAACTAAATTCTCAAATCTTTTCAGAGCAGAATATAAGTCTGCCTTAGTGGGTAATTGACTAACAATCTCTTTTAATTCCTCTTGTGTAATTTGACTATCACTTAGCCTGGACAACTTGTTGTCTAAACTGTCTTGATCTAAATAAGTTAAATTCTGAGTTCCGAAATCTGAATCATCTTCGATTTGGGCTAACTCTAAAACTCCTTGCCCTCCCTTAGCGCCAGCTCCTAGCATTAGCTCATTTAGTGTTTTTAAATTCTCTGTTTTGATCCTGGCAAGTTCAGCCAGTTCCTCTGGTGTTAGAGGTTTAAGCTCGACAGCTTGAGGTATAGATCTGGGTCTATCAGCATTATTTTTTTCTCTTCCCCTTAAATCATCTGAGCTGTAATCGGGATTGTTGCTCACGATTCCCTGCCAACTTGCGACTACACTACGAACCGTAATTTCTTGCGATAATCCTGCGCTACTTGCTTTATCCCTGTTAATTTTTGAGCCACCTGCTCGGTTTATCAAGTGTCCGTATTTACGACCTCGTTCTAAAGCTTCAACATGCTCATCCTCAGTAAACTTGGAACTTCTAGCTTCAAGTATAGCACCGCCATTGTTAACGTATTTATCTAAAGCTCCCATTAATAATTTAGATGCAATATCACGACTACTCATTCTATTTCCGCCTTGATAGTCAACACCATTTCTACTTGCAAATTCAGCATTGACCTCTCTGGTTGCTTGAATAATAGCTTCTTTCATTTGGTTAGGAATCCAATCAATACGAAGCTGAAAGCATATTTCTTCTAGATTTTTAAGCGATAGAGTATCTAAAGGAATCTCACTTTTATTGTCTAAATTATTTGTGTTTAGTAAGCCAAGCGCTGACAAAATACTTTGGCGACCATTTTCAGAAATCGAAGTTTCAACTTTTTCTGCTTTTGAGAGATAACTTACGCCATCACCATTTCTAAAAGCCTTTTCTCCTGGGAGAGCTTTAGTAAGATCCTTTGCAACATCCCACATCTCACCTACAACTTTTGGTATCTCCTGCCCCCAACCTCGACGAGTTAAATCAGTAGCTTTGCCGACTTTATATGCCCTAGTAAGAGCCTCCTTACCATTGGCAAATTTCTCAGGCAATCTCCTGCTAATATATTCAATTTTTCCACCAACTTGGTTACCAAATCTTTCAAGTTTTGGACCTACTTTAGCACTTAGTTCTTCGCCTCTTGCAGTTATTCTCTCTGGTAGTGACGGTTTTTTTAGGTCAGGCCTGTTTTTTAAAAAATTTGTTTCTAAATTATACATATTTTGTTTGTTATAATAAAAGTGTTAAAAAATTATTGATTAGATTTAAGTCCCCTTAATCATATCACAAATTAGGACTATTTGCAATCTATTGATAATCGCTGTAATCTGAGCTTGTTAAATCCGTTGTAGAGGTACTTTTTAATGGTACTTTAGGAGAAGTTTGGATATTTTGGACTGGAATAATCGGTCTGTTTAATCCTGGAATGTTACTGTAAGCCTTAGTATTCTTTTGGCGTAATTCATCAACTACATTAGTTTGATTATTCATCATCTCCTTGAGCCTCTCCCTGGTGATTGGGGTGTTACTACGAACATTGTTAGGATTATTTGTATTTGATATTTCTACATCAACATCTTCTACTACAACAGCTCCTTTATCAAGGTAGCGACTAGTTGCAGTTTGCGCTAAGTAAGCAACTTGCTCTGGTGTCATTTTAGTGATATCCGTACCTGTAATATCAATCTCACCCTCAAGCAAATTCTGCAATTCCTCAGTCAGCTCCTCTCCTGTGGCCATGTAATAAAGAGCTTTTAACTTCTCATCATCATTAAGCTCATCCAGAACATTATCTATTGTATCAGCCTCATCATCATAACCCACTAAATCAAGCACCACACCTTTAATTTCAGCTTTTTCTTTTAAAATTTGATAAACTTGATTATTAGTTTGGGCTTTTTGATTAAAAGGTAATTTATTGTAGTCTTTAACAAAATTAATCAAGAAAAATTCAGTCAAGAGTCCAGCATTTAGACCATCTCGCAAGATCGAAAAAAGCTCTAAGTATATATCAATGTTTACTTTCTCAGCAATAGTTGCAGTAGCGTAGTTATTAACTTGAAACGGGATAAACATTCCGATCCTTGCATAATCTAAAATGTCATAAATTGTTGCTTTCTGGAATTCAGAGTTTTGATCTGAAACGTAAGATTGTGGGTTGTATTGAAAAGTTGTCATATAAAATTGGTATATATTATAATAGTTATGTAGTTCTAGGTGTATTAGCTATAACTCTAACTAAGTTCCCAACAGCATTTTCTGCATCTCTAGTAACCCCTGCTACTTGAGTGGCTGTTACAGCTTCAGCAGCAGCTTTTGCTTCCTTGTTACTAATATCACCAATTCCACCATCTAAAGTCTGATACCCATTACGAGCCTGATTCATTATCTTAGCAGAAGTTTCTTCTCCACTTCTAATCAATGCTTTTCTTGTTAATATGCCACTTGAATTTGGATTTTGAACTAACTCCACAACGCCACTTGAATTTTTTTTATTTTCAAACCCCATCATATTACCAAACTGCTCCCCTAAGCTAGTGTTTGCCCAGCTAGCATTATTGGGATTAGTCAAGGCTGCTTCAAATTTACTGGTATCGTACTCTTCATTATTTCTAATACTACTACTTAAATCGGTTAAAATTTTAGAAGCACCTTCCTGAAAAGAATCAACAACGCTAGATGTAATTCGACCATCAGTGGAAACATCCAAGTTACCAAGCTTGCCGTTTTCTTTAAGAATTTTAAAAGATTTGGTAGCAATTTTATCAATTTCTGGAATGCTAAGCATTGTTTCATAACTAACTTGATCATCGCCAGCTTGAACCTTCAAGGCTTGAGCGTAATCAGTTCTGTTCTGGTTATCTGCAATTAGCTTTATACCTGAATAAGTTGTATCTTTTACATTAATAGCTTTACCAACTCTTTGTGCGTCAGAAGCAGTAAACTTACCTCCACTACTGTTGACTACGCCCTGCAAATAAGAGCTAGAGTTTTTTTGGACTCTTGCTAATACTTTACCCTCTCCTAACTTAGTCACATCTTCTAATACATCTAATTGTGGACCAATAATTTTTTCCAAATTTTGAATTTCAGCTTGCTTGCTATACCTACTAGCACTAACTAAATTAATCTGCTCATTATTATTTGTAATTGTACTATCAATCATTTCACGCCTGCTGGCTCTAGTTTGAGCACCTTCAAAATTAGTAATATTGGCCTCAAGAATGTTAGCGCTTTGCTTTAATTCGTTAATTCTTTGGGATGAATTCACTCCCAACATTGTATCACCTGATCTAAACCTTTCAATTTGATTTGTAATAGACTTCTTTTCCTGTTGCATTGTATCCAAGTTTTGACCACCAAGAATTGCCTGATCTGTCGCTAATTGCTGCTCAAGTGCTACCCTCTCAGTCTCCAAGGTTGTAACTTCAGTAGTTAATGTATTTATTTCACCGTTTAAATTATTATACTCGATTTGGAGTGGTGCAATCTGCGCTACCCTCTCCTCTTCCATGGCTAATCTAATTTCCTCAGTTAAGTTAACTTGTGGCTCATTACCTTCAACGCTTGAGTTATATTTGTTTAAATCACTAATAACTCGACCATTCTCACGAAGCTCCCTAATTTGTGATACTCCACCATTATTAGCAACTCTAGCAACAGCAGATTGAACATTTCTACTACTTTCTGCAAGCCCTGAACGATTTTGATTACTCTCAATAATTTCTGAGGCTTCTTTAACATTCAAGTTGATTCCTTGTTTAAAGGAATTTTCAGTACGACCAAAAGCTCCCCAAGCAGCCTGTGCGTTTGATATTAGATATTCTCTTTGCTTTACTTCAGTTAATTGATCAAACTTTGGTAACTTTGCAATTGCAACCCTTCCTAAATTACTGTTTTTTAACTGCTCTAAAGTCAATCCGTCAATAGAAGCTTGATTAACTGTCTCAGTCCCGTATTCATCGGTATAAAACTGTGCATATGATGCATCTTGCTTTACTTTATCATCCCCTGCTTGGGCTAAACGAACTCGGAGCTGTGGGGTTGATGAGTACCCATTTGAAGCCCTAGCGCTAGCCGCTGAGACTATACCTTGATACATTTCTGGGTCTGAATCTCTATATTTACCAGCTTTTTTATAGGCTTCTAC
Organism: Minisyncoccota bacterium; assembly: GCA_043772945.1. Classification (GTDB taxonomy): domain Bacteria; phylum Patescibacteriota; class JACMRA01; order JACMRA01; family JACMRA01; genus JAYVFR01. Next base: position 18,874 of record JAYVFR010000005.1, read on the forward strand.
TTGAGAATATGAAGCATTAAAGTCTTTATCCAATTTACTTGTTTGCCTCATTTGCTTACCTAGTTCTGGATTAATTCCATCAATTGTTTCCATTATAACTGGATTTGCTAATAATGAACTTGCGTTAGTATCACGCCTTAATTGAGAATCGGGTGAAGCTTGAGCGTAACTTCGTGCAAAGGACTGCAATTCATCTCGGATTGCAACGTTTTCAATTTTAGTTTGATCTTCGCTCCCTACCCCACCTTGACTGTTGGCTAAAAGCTGTGGAGCGGCCTTAGCAAAACTTTTAATACCTACTGAACCCAGCATGGCGTAAGCATTTTCGGCTAAGAAATTTTGATTCTCGGTATCTAAAGAGAGAGATTCTGCAAAACTTTTATCTTTTTCAGCTTTTTCATAAATATCACGTAAATTATTTCTTTGAATTGTATCTAAATTTTCATAGCCTGTTGTCTGGTACTTTTTAATTAACTCTTTAGCTTGACCTAGGGTTGTGTCACGATTAATGCCTCCTACTTTGTCTCCATGCCTTCTAGACTCATCCTTAATCAATTTTTTAACCTCTTCATCACTGAGCTTAAACTCTTCTCCTGGTTTATATTTACCATCAAGCATATTTAACTCAGGACTATAAGCCAGTAAATCCTGATATAAAGGATTGCCTTCTTGCCTTTTTGCTAAATAAGCCTCGAGCCTCCCTTCTGCCATCTTTTTTCGCTCCGCCTCTTGAGCTTTACGTTTAGTTCCTAACGATTTCCATAATAATCCACCAGTTGCAACTAAATTGCTAACATCATTCACTCCGTATTGCATAGTATTTAGTAAACTATTACCAAGGCTTGGTACACTGTTTTTTAACCCGCCAATCGTACCACCAACAGTAGTATCAAAAGCCCCAAAACCTTTTTTACCAAAACCGTTAAACTTTAAAGTTTTTTGTGTGTATTTATTATTCTTAACTTTATCTACACCTTTGTTAAAACTGTCACGCCTTTGAACAGATCCCTTTAAACCTATATAATCTCTTTTCTGAGACTTGATTTTATTTTCTAACTTGCTATTATCCAAGAGCGGCAAGTTCATTCTATTATTGCGTATATTAGATGCTTGATTTGCTCTAAGTTGTTTTTGATTTTCACGTAGAGATTGCTTTACATTTTTCATTTTTTCGGCAGTCTTAGCTCCACCAAAACGATTAGTAATTGCTCCCAAAGCTCCACCTGTCATTTTATTTGCTGCGCCTGCCCCCATTCTGATAGCACTGCCGCCTATGTATCCTGCTGTCCCTAGCGCACTTGCTGCACTTTTAATTCCATCACCAAGAGCCTTAGCAATTGGACCAAGGAATTTATCCATAAAAGCTGACATTGTCCCAAAAGCCACAACCCCTATAAATCCAACTAAAACTGTACTAACCATAGCTGTAAAAACTCCTCCAAAATCACCTGTGGCCGCATAAACTTGAACAGTATTAAGGAGATTTGCAGTACCTGTTGCAGCCGTAGCTGCCCCTCCAATCGATTTATTAATGGCATTTGAAAATTGACTTACAATCTCACTAATTAAAATCAAAAGTAAAATTGCCACGGGATAAAAAACAGCTAACTGCCAAGTTTTTTCAGCCCATTGACCTGCATACTTTTTAATGCTTGGAACAGGCATAAAATAAGCGGCTAAAGCGAGCGGAGATACAATAAGAAGTAACCAAAAAGCCACTAAACGGATCAGTACCATCATTGACCCTTTAAATAAAGTTATAATTGCATAAATCAAAACCATTGTATAAACCACTTCAAGCATCATAGCCCTTAAAACTTTATCACCAATTTTACCTGCCAAAATATCTCCAGTATCCTTACCTATTGCGGTAGTTAAATTCCCAAACTCTCCAAAGCCATTAGCATCGGTAGCGGTTTCTTTTTCTTTTATTGTTGTACCTGTTTGACACTTGATAGCCAAACCATTTAAATTCTCATTGCCACAACGAATAAGAGAAATTCCTTTAATACCAGTCAAAACCGAATCTAATAGTATGTTTTGGCCTCCGCTTAAAAAGGCTGGAGGTTGACCTGACCGTGCCGTAATCATAGCGTCCCCAAGACCTTGTGTAATAGTTGTAACGCCTTGAAGTCCCAAAAGTGTAAAGTTAAGCAGAAGTGAAAAAATAGTAACATTTAAGAGTAATTGCTGAATTCCAATTTTGAGACTTTTAATGTTTAAAATATATCCAATTCCCACGAAAATTAGACTGGCAAGAGTCAAAAGATTTGCGATATTTACAAGAATTTGCCAAGGAGCTTTAGCTACTTCAATATATTCCACACTAACAGGGTTAATAACAAGAATATTAATAAAAACCAAACCTAACATCCAAAGTAAAAAACTCAGTGCCCAGTTAAGAATATAAAAAATAACAAGTAAAATAATACTCAATATTCCCAAAAATATTCCTATAAGCCCATCTCCTAAACTTTTATCATCAACTTTAGATTGAACAACAGCATTATTACCTTTGGCCTCTTCATTTGCCGCCTTACAATTTACATATTTATTATCTACTTGCACTGAATTACATATAAGAAGTTTACCAGAGTCATCTTTACACGTTCCTACTGGATATTTACCTAGTGCATCTTTTTTAATATTTCTTTTGGCTAAATCTGCATCATCTTGTGCAGTAAAGTTAGTATTACATTTAGCTAATGATGTGGTTCCATTGTCAGCAATAACACCTACAATTGGTTTAACATTATTATACAGTAATTTACACTGATCGCCTGAACCTCCGTTACCTGAGTCCCAGATGTTAGCACAAGTTTCAGTGAAGGCAATTTTACATTCTGGAGTATTGTTTATAGTTAATTTCCTGTCCCCCGTCCCTAATAACCTACCTGCCAAAGTGTAGCAAGTTGCAGGTGCACTACTGGACCTTTTACAGCTAGCTTTTGTGAAGTTAGAAATTCCAGAGTGAGTAACGTCGGTGTCAGTACATTCGTAAAACAACTTACCCGCATCATCCACACAAGGACCAACATCTCCACTACGAGAAGCTACTTCAGCTGTTTTAAATTGTAAAACCCCTCCTGACAAATAAACTGCACAATTATTTAGGGAGCTTATATTGTCATTACCAGTTGCAACTCCATCGGCTGCATTTGCGGTAATTTGATTTAAGCTAAATACACCCTGCATCAAGATTAAACCTATAACAAAGATAGTTAAAAGTTTTTGTAAATAAGAGAAAGCTTTGAGCATATATTTTGAAATAAATCTTGTGATTATAAAGTATATTTGTGTGAATTAAAAATCTGTTTTTAATAGTTAAGGTAAATCAAACCCTTTATTAAAAAATCCTTGAGCAGGTGTAGTAAACTTACTGGGGTCTTGACTTGTTGCATAAGTATCTAATTCAGTTGCGGTAATTCTTAAGCTAGATAGCAACTTTGAAACTTGTTCTGGAGTTAAAATTACAGTAATGTGTTCACCATCTGCATACTTAACATCACTCCCTTTTCCCAATAGCTCATTTAAAGTATCTAGATTTTTGACAATCAATCTGCCGCTTTTTTCAAAATTTGCCACTTTCATACTATTTCTTTGAGCGTTTCCTTCAACCATTTTTGTTGCTTCAGCTTCACTTTTAGCTCCTTCTTTCATGTGATTTTGAAATGCTAACCCTACACCCGTAACTAAGCCTACCGTAGTTGCAACGCCAGCAATCAATAATCCAGCTCTGCTTACTGGGCCCATTTTTCCTGGCTCTTGTTTAATTCCTGTTAGTTCTTTCACTACAGCCTCAAGTTTAGCTTGTTTCTCTGTTTGATCCTCCTCACTTGCACCTTCTGCTAAGGCTAAGGCTGGGAGTTTTAGTTGTTTGATAGCGCCCATAACTATTTTTTGAGTTGTCTTATCAGCTCCAGTTTGAATAGTAAAACTAACATCTCCTAATTCACTATTAGATAAAATTTCATTAATAATACCGACAACCTCTTCTTTTGCATCTTTCTTGTCTTTTGGGGTTGATTTATCTGAATCTAAAACACCGAAATTGTCTTTTAATACACTAATCTTTTCTTCAATAAAAGCAGTTTGTTCCGGGGTTAAGACTGATTGAGTTGTTTCTAAAGCTTGTTCTGAAGGTTGGTTTGATAGGTTTTCTTGTGACATATATATTTATGGTAAAAAATTTGTTAGTAAAAAAGTGTTAAAAATATTGTAATTGAGTTGTTATGAGCTTTGTTTTTAGTTAAGCAGCTCTTTGGCTTAGTCTAGTACAAGTTTTTTGTCTTGGCAACTAATATATCTAAGCTAAGGATTAGTTATAATCCATTTTTGATTATTCCCCTCATGACAAACACCTACATAAAGTCTTGATTCAAGTTTGTTGCCATTAAAAGAATCCATACACTGACCCTTTGATTTATTAACTAATTGGCTATTAGCATTTAATTCCCATTGTTGTTGAGGCTGTCCGTTACAATCATTTATTCTAACATCCTGACCTCCAATTCCACTCCCTGCATCAAGACATTTAGTAGTTAAGCCTTTAATCTCACCAGTTAAAACGTTGAATTTCCATCTTTGAGCAATAGTATCGTTTCGAGAATATAGTTGGAGTTTGGCTTGATTGTCAGGGTTTGCACCTTTAACATCGAGCACAAAAGCCGTGTTAGTTTTTGAGGCAATTTCGCTATTTAGTTCTGGGGTTGGGTTGATATTTCCTATTCGCCATTTTTGATTACTTCCTCCATGGCAATAATACAAGTAAAGACGTGATTCGCTAGAATAACCACTGAAAGAATCAATACATAAATTGTTTTTACGGTTTCGTAATTCACTTGTTTTAGTCAAATCCCACTGTTGCTGAATTTGTCCATTACACTCATTAATTCTCAAATTTTGACCTACAATGCCGTCGCCAGCGTCGAGACACTTACCTGATAAACCTCTGATATTTCCTGTCGCTCGATCGTACCCCCATTTTTGAGTAATGCTGTCATTATCACTATAAAGCCATACTTGATTCTGATTATAAAAGTTTCCACCTTTTACATCAAGTGCTAAGTTTTTGCCTAAAATTGTAATTGATTGATTAACACTTTCAAAGCTAGCGGTCGCAACACGAATTGGAACTGACCATTTTTGGTTTGGTTTATCATGACAAGCCCCCATATAAAGACGTGATCCATTAGTATTTCCTGAGTATGAATCGATACAGAGATTACGAATTGGATTAACTAAGCGACTTTGAACATCATATTTCCACTTTTGACTAGCTTGTCCGTGACACCCTTCTATTCTAAGATTTTGATCTTGAGTTCCACTACCTGCATCAAGACACTTACCCGCTAAACCTCTAACCTCACCTGTTTGAGGGTTGTATTCCCATTTTTGACTTTTCATATCTCTGTTTTCCCACATTATAACTGGAGTTTGATTGTCACTACTACCTCGCTCTACCGTTAGATTATAGCTATCCAAAGCTTCAGAACTAATCCTGTCATTATAATTATTTGTATAATTTGAATTAGTAATTAGAGTTGAATTAAACTGCTTACCTAGATATTTGCGATTACAACTAACATTATAAACCCCAACTCCTGGGCAAGAAGTTATCCCACTACAATCAAAAGTATAGTCATCAATAGTAAAATTACACATTTCAGTTAACCAACCTAAATGTAAATGGGGACCATCTGAACTTAATTTGCAAGTAGGTGTTTCAAAAGTTCCTGCACCTATAACTTTACCTAAATAGTCGCCTTGATTAACTTGCTTTGTTTGATCAGCGTTAATCCCAACAGTTCGGGCGTCCATATGAACAAATCTCAAATAATCTCCACTATTTGCATACAGACCTAAAACCGTTGCATTCCCAGCACTACAACCACGAATTAATTTCCCACCTGTTGGTGCAAAAATATCTAGAGAGCTATTTTTAGTTGCATAAAAATCAAAACCAAGCCCTCGACTATCGGTGTGAACCCCATAATCGTAATCTGTCTGCCAAACTTCTCCTGCTCTAAAAGGAAGTTTATAGTCATTGCCTTTTTGGGCTGCTTGAGCTTGAATGTTGGGATTAATCGAATTTAAAATAGGGTTAAAATTAACTCCAGCAATAATTAAAACCCCAAAAGTATTAAAAATTATCATTCCGAGTAAAATCCAAAATTTGACTACTGATTGTAAAGACATGTCTGTTTTTTTTGTTTTTGTTTTTTTATGTCCTGATTATTACCGAAAATTTTTTTTTAAGCAAACTCTCTTAAAAAATCTCTTAAAAATCCGTAAATTTTTATTTTAAAGCTTGATTGTATTTATCCTCGTATACTGAAATACGGCTATTTAAAATTGATTCTGGATTACCAAAACTTTCGGCAGGTTTCAAAAATAATAATTCTTTTTTGGCAATTAGTGGAATTTCTTCTATGTTAATTCCATTTAATGAATTCAAACCTTCATCAAATTTAGCAGTGTTATTTTCTTTGATGCCCGCTAGAATTATCTTATAGCCATTGCTCATTTTTTCAAAAGTATTTCTCGTATCAATTATTGCTTTACTCAAATCCTCTGTTTTATACTGAACAAAACTACCTTCAAAGCAACTATTAATTTGATCGAACAAAGGGAGTCCATTGTCAATTAGGTTGGTAACCTCTTCAAAAGCTTTGAGGCTCACTTCATCAGTTGGATTATCTTGATTAATTTTTTTGATGCTAAGAGCTACCTCGATCCAGTTAGTATTTTGCTGGTTAATTTTTTTGATCACACAATCATAATACTTAATATATTCTTTATATGTGCTTAAAGTCTTAAATTGCTCGTTTAATTCGTCTCGGCTGACTTTGCTAAAACTTTGAGTTTTGGGATTAAATCCACCATCAAGTTTGTTTAAATAGTTCGTCTCTACGTCTTTAGAAAGAGTTTGTATAGTATCCAAATCTTTTTGAAACTTATCAGTGTCAATATTTACTATATTGCTAGCATTAAATTGCTCATTTAAATCATTGGCAAGCTCTACATGCTTTTTAGTAAAATCTTGAACTAAAAGCAAATTTTTGTTGATCGATGATTTGTCTAATTCAGGTAAGTAGTAACCAAAATACCCTCCCACTAGAATTAAACCTAAAACCAACAGACCACTCAGAATTTTATAATTTTTAGACATGGAAAATAAATTAAATTTTAAACTTTTTTGCAGTAGACTCAAAAATCCTTGCTCTAGTCAAGTTAGCACATCATTTAATACGCCATCTCAGAACTTGCATAAAAACAAATATTATGGTATACAATTAGGTGTATTGTTAGCTTTTTTTTGGCTTTTTCAGATTTGCTTGAAATTTAAAAAAGTGTTTGCCTGTTTAACGATATAAATTAAACACCAAAATTTTATCTTATTTATGATTGAATCTACATTAACTATCGTCTCCTTACTAATGATAATGCAAAGTATTTTTACAATTTTTGGAATGATTTATGCCTGGAATGACAATGAAAACATTATTGAGAATAAATCCCCTACCAAATTTGTAGATCCTTACCACTCTTTTACAGTACTTTTACCTGCTTGGCAGGAAGAGGAAGTAATTGCCGATACCATTCAAGCCGTTTCTGATATTGACTATCCAGATGAGTTAAAGGAAATTTTAGTCTTACTACGGCCTCAAGATCCTGAAACAATAGCTGTGGCTGAACGTAAAATTAAAGAATTAAACAAAACTAATATCAGATTAATTCTAGTTGATGACAAGCCCCAAAATAAACCAAATCAATTGAATCATGGATTGAAAGTCGCAACGGGAGATATAATGACAGTATTTGATGCAGAGGATCAGCCCCATAGAGACATTCTTAAAGTAGTTAACACTACGATGGTTAATCGTAATTTAGACGTCGTGCAGTGTGGTGTGCAATTAATGAATTTCCGCTCTAATTGGTTCTCAACTTTGAACGTTCTTGAGTATTACTTCTGGTTTAAAAGTGTTCTTTTAATGTTTTCAAAGGCTGGTATTATGCCACTCGGTGGAAATACTGTTTTTGTCCGTAAAGATTATATGAAATCAGTTGGTGGCTGGGATGAAACTTGTCTAACAGAAGATGCTGCACTTGGAATTAGTCTATCGCTTAGAGGTGCTAAAATGGGAGTAATTTATGATGAAACACACGCAACACAAGAGGAAACTCCCCATAATACAGAGAGCTTTATTAAACAAAGAACACGTTGGAATCAAGGATTTATGCAGATTCTAATGAAAGGAGAATATTTTAAGCTCAAGAGTTTCAAGAAGATTGCTTTAATTCTCTATGTCTTAATTTGGCCACAAGTGCAAACACTTTTCTTTTTATATTTGTTGCTTGCTATCACTGTTTTCCCTTTCTTGAAGCTGAATGTAATGACTAGTATGGTTACAATTTTCCCTGTTTACTTATTAATTCTTCAATGGGTTTTGCTAGCTGTTGGTTTATATGAATTCTCTAAATCTTACAAAAAACACTATCCTTGGTACATGCCAGTTAAAATTGTTGTTACTTTCTTTCCTTATCAGTTAGTTATGGGAATTTGCTCTGTAAGAGCCTTATGGCGGAATCTAATAAAAAATAATACTTGGGAAAAAACAAAGCACATAAATGCTCATCGGCAAGAAGAGGAGGAAACAATTGAGGCTGGAGAGACTATAAAATTAAGACCAGTAAATTAGAAAAATAATGTAAATAAATAATTAAAAAATATTCTAAAGAAAGAACTATGTTAAAAAAAATTTGGAAAAAATTGCAAGCTTGGAGACTATACGAATTCATTTTACTAGTTGGAATGGTAGCCGTGTCTTTTATGGCTCACTACCGAAATATGTTTAATTATCCTTATTATGAAAACGATGAGGGTGTTTATATTTCACAAGCCTGGTCTATAATAAATCAGGGAGAGCTTGCTCCGTACACTTATTGGTACGATCATGCTCCGGCTGGTTGGATATTTCTGTCGTTTTGGTTCAGGGCGGTTGGGTCTTTTTTTACTTTTGGTAGTAGCATAGACACTGGTAGGGTTTTTATTTTAATTCTACATGTAATCAGTACAGCACTCGTATTTTTAATTTCTAAAAAAATTACGCGCAATGTTTGGGGTGGAGTGATTGCAACAATTCTTTTTTCGCTTTCTCCCATCGGAATTTATTTTCAAAGGCGAGTCTTATTAGATAATATAATGGTTTTTTGGACTTTGATTTCTTTATGGTATTTAGTAAAACCCAAAATCAAATTAATGGATGTAATGTTAAATGCAGTTTTTCTTGGGATTGCTGCTCTAACTAAGGAAGTAGCTATTTTTTTTATACCTGGTATTCTCTATTTAATATGGAAAAGACTTGCGCCTAATCAAAAAAGATTTGGGATTTTCAGCTGGGTAATTTTGTTTGGATCTATTATTGGTATCTACATCGTTTATGCAATTTTAAAAGGTGAATTATTTGTATCAGAAAACCGTGTTAGCTTGCTCGGAACACTCAAACAACAAGCGGCTCGTACTGGAGGAAAATTTTTTTGGGATTATAATAGTGACTTCTTACTAACTATTCGTGATTGGATAAAACGCGATGTTTTAATGACGTTTTTGGCTTTTTTTGTACCTGTGGTTTCTTTAGTAATTGGTCAAATTCGCAAAAATATTTATGCTGTTAGTTTCTCTTTAATGCTGCTTGGTTATATTTTCTTTTTGATTCGTGGCGGAGTTGTTTTGGATTTTTATATTCTACCTATTATTCCTTTTGTTGGAATTTTATCCGCTTATTTAATTTCAGAAATTGTTAACTATATTACATTCTTAAGTCTGGATTCTACTTTTAACAAAACTTTTGTTAGCAGTTACTTTTGGTTTTCTAGAGTATTTTTATATTTTGGTATCAGTGTGATTTTAATTGTAGTTAATGTAGTTTTATTAGCAGATAGGCGAGTCTACACAGTTGATGAAAATCTTCCACAAAGAGAAATTGTCAAATGGATTAAATCAAACCTTTCAACTCAAGCTGTTATTTCTGTTGATAATTCTATTTGGGTTGACCTACGTGACGGGAAAACTACTAACGAACCAAGATTTAAAAACACTGAATGGTCATGGAAAATTGAAAAAGATGCAGCAGTTTACAAAAGCAAATTAAATAATGATTGGCAAAATATTAATTACATTGGTGTTTCTCATGAAATGTATAGACAGATCCGCCTTGGTTTATCAACTATACAGAGACAAGCTGTTGAAAATTCATTTCTGGTTAAAGACTGGTCAGATGACTCCTCTTCGTACATTGATAGGCAATCATTTTTAAGTACTAATGGGGATTGGATGAGCTTATATCAAGTTAAAAATCGTGACAAGATTATTTTGGATAACTTGTGGAACAATTATAAACAAAACTTTGTTGTATCATACGGGCAAGTACTTGATCAGGAATTAAAAATAACTACTTCAGAAGCTCAAAGTTACGGGCTTTTAAGAGCTGCTTGGAGCGAAGACAAAAAAATGTTTGAAGGAATTTATTCATGGACAATAGACCACTTTCAGCACCGAACTGACGATAAATTATTCTCCTGGAAATGGGGTAAAACTGGTGATAACAAAGAAGAAAAAGTAATAGATCCAATGAATGCCACAGATGCTGATTTAGACGTAGCGCTAAGTCTCTTAATAGCGGGTGAAAAATGGCAAAATCCTAAATACATTAAAGCTGCCAAAGAAATTATAAATGATATTTGGAGTAAATGTGTTATAAATAGCAATGATCAACTTTTTTTATTACCCTCAGTTGATGCAAAGCAAGAAAATAAAACTCTAATTTTGAATCCTTCTTATTTTAGCCCTGCCCATTATCGCTACTTCGCTAAGTATGACACTCAACATAATTGGGAAAAACTTGCAACAGACAGCTACGCTCAGCTAGAGCAAATGGCAGGAGGTGAAAACAAACTGATTCCTAACTGGATTAAATATAATTTAGTCACCAAAAAGTATGAAGTCCTTAATTTAGATGATAAGATTAAAGGAAATAATTTGAATGATTATGGGTATGACGCTTTTAGAATTTTTTGGCGAACAGGACTTGATTATCACTGGAACAGAAACCCTGACTCTTTGAAATTTTTAAAAAAATATTCTAGTTTTTTTGAGAAACAAATTAAAGAAAATAATGGAAAAGTTTCAAACCTTTATACAACCAAAGGTGAAAAGCTAAGTGAAATTTCTGATATGTCTACCAATGCAGGGGTTTATTTAGCCCTCAAATACAGCGATTCTCCTGAAGCAGCTAACTTCTGGAAGGTAAATTTTATTGATAAGTTAGACACTAAACAATATAAATTCGAAGGTGGTGATAATTACTATAACCAAAACTGGTCATGGTTTGTGTATGCTCTAGAGAAAGGATTTGTGAGGGTTAGATAAACAAAATCCTACTCAATCTTGACAGCGAGAATTTATTCAAGTTTATAAAGACATAAATATGCTCCCTCCTCTAATTTCCTTCCTAATTGGAATTAATGTCTTGGCTTTTATTCTACCTTACATTTATAATTTTGGTTCACGTTTTGGTTCATCTTTTGAAACTTTTCAGAGAATGGGCTGGAAAAATAATATAGACATCACTAACGGTGAATATTATCGCTTAATAACTTCAACTTTCCTACATGGAGACATGTTCCACCTTTTATTTAACATGTACTCACTTTATCAAATTGGACCGCTTGCCTATCAGTATTTTCAAGCAGGTAGGTTCGGGATAATCTATTTACTGTCTGGAATTGGAGGATCCTTGTTTTCTTATTTCTTAAACTCCAGTCCTAGCGTAGGAGCTAGCGGATCAATTTTTGGGCTTATTGGAGCGCTTGTTGCCCTTGCTATTAATCGGGGGAATGGAGACTTTTTAACTAGCTTAATTTATATAATTGGAGTAAATTTCTTTATCGGTTTCCTGCCTGGAAGTAGAATTGATAATTTTGGGCATCTAGGAGGTCTTACTACAGGTTTTGTGATTGCTTATATAATGCTAAATGTTCTCGGCCCAAAAATCTTTTAAAAGAATCGCTTCCAAAATATGTCTTCGGTTAAAAATTTGATTCTCTCCAAACTAATTCACAAACTTGTTATAAGACTTCAAAAACAATATAACCAAAAATATCAAAAAAACCTTCCGATCATCTTAATTACAGGAACCGTAGGTAAAAGCTCAACCACACTCCTAATTAATCAATTATTAGAATCAAATAATTATTTAGTATATTCGGGTACGACAACCAACAAAAACTACAATTCGCTGACAGGGCTTGGAATGACACTCATAAATTACAAGTTTAATTTAGAAGGAGGCAGCTTTGTTACTAAAATATTTAAGCAAATTAATTTTCTAATTCGCCTTGTTTGGAATTGTATTTTTGGAGTTTATGAGCTCAAAACAAATAGTGCCCTAGTTTATGAATTAGGTTTTGATCATCAAGGTGAGAGTGAAATTTTTAAAACTGTTTTTAAGAATATTCAAATTGATGTTTTAGCCGTTACAAATTTAACTTACGAGCATAATCAAGGTTTTACATCAACTTTTGATAAAAATAAGTATCAAAAAATTAAAAATAATCTTCCGTCAAAACTACAAATAGATTTTGAAAATGACCAAATTGATCCACTTCTCAAAAATACAGCCCTTGAACAATTAACTTTAGCCAATCAAACCAAACATCTAATCACACCAGACAATATCGGAAAAATTAATAACCTTACAATTCATAAATATCAAGCTCTTGAAAAAATTATTGATACTAAAGCAAGCTATGGTTTTAAAATGAATTTAACAGCTACCAGTTTGAATAATCAAAGTAGTCAAAACAGTGAGCTTTTAACACTCAATTCACAGTATTTGTTCCCAATTACTTTTGCTAAAAACCTAGCTTATTTAAATATAATTAATGACTATTTTAATTTCTCAAACAATACTAATAACCAGCAAAAATTTATTCAAAAATTAGAACTCCCTAATGGACGTTTTGGTAAGTTTAGTGGCATCAGAGGTAGTACTTTAATTGATAGTAGCTATAATTCTGACCCTGCTGGGCTAAATGGTATGCTTGAATCCGTGCAAGCCACAATTAATCATTATAAAATTACTAATAATTTAGAACAAGATGGTTTATTTCTGGCTCCAAATCATTATTTAATACTTGGAGAAATGCGAGAACTCGGAGACGGTGCTATGGCTTCTCATAAAGAAATTTTAACTAGAATCAAACAATTAATTAATAAAGAATCTGTAATTGCAGGAATCTATTTGCTCGGAGCAGAGTGGTTAAAGTGTGATGAAGATAATATCCCAAAAACTGAAAATAGCGTTGATTTAATTCGCTTTCAAGGACAAATTTATTCTGTTTATAAAACTGCAGGTCAAATTGCAAAACATTTACAAATAGAAGACAATCTAATTCCAAACAGTTTCGTCTGGATTAAAGGAAGCCAAAATACTATATTTTTAGAAATCGTAACAAATAGTCTATTAAAAAACCCTACTGATTCCAGCAGGCTTTGTCGTCGGGGATCAGAATGGGAAATAATTAGGACTAATTATATTTGAGTAAAAACTAATAAACTAAAACACCTTCACGATGATATTCACTAAATCGAGTTAGCAATTTAATAAGAGTCATTCTATCAATAGTACTAGTGTTGGGGTGGTTATAAATTGAGTTTAAACTAGCGCCAAAATAATATTTTTTAGTAATTGAATTTTCGTAATTATGAAAAAATTGAATTAGCGAATTGATATGCTTTAATTCACTCCACCCATGTATACTTGATTGCTCTTTAAGGATTGACTGAATTTTAAAACGCGATTTAATTAGAAACTTTTTAAAATTATTGCTTAATTCTTGAGACTCTTTTTCCGATGCGCAATAAAGCCAAGTAAGAAGTCTAGCCCACTTATGATCGTTTAATTCTTGGAAATTTATCTTGGGATTTGCCACGGTTGACCGAAAGATTTTAGGTAAATTTAATTCATCATTACTTAAATGTATTAGTGAATCTAAGTAGTTTTGCCGAGCTTGTGGAGTACAATTCAAAGTTTTGAGAATTTGTCTTTTCTGAGTGTTAAAAAAAAGCATAACTTAATTTATTTTTGTTTTTGATATATTTAACTCATTATCCTTTAAATATTTCCTTTTGACAATTGTAACATCAGGATTTAAAACTTCCTTGCCATGTCTTATTACTTTGTCTCTAACATTAAATCACTACAAATTAATTCAATTCAAACCGAGAGACTTTTTAGTATGCGAGTTGAAAAAGGTCACAAGGTAAATTTGACCGATTTAAATGGTACTGTTGCTAAAGTCAAAATTATAAACTTAAACAAAAAACAACTAATTATAGATTATGAAATTCTAGAAGAAAATTTTTTGACGCCAGAAGAATATTGGAGCAAAACCAACAAACTAAACCTGTTTCAAGCAACTCTTGATAAACTGTACATGGAAAAGCTATTTGAAGTTTTACCACACAGTGATTTTAGAAATATTTATTTTTTTGAAGCAGAATTTAGTCAAAAACAAAATGTTAATCTGGAACGCCTGAATAAAATATTAATCAGATCACTTGAGCAGTCTCAAAGCATATACAAACCTGAAATTAGTTTTATTAAAAAAACAAAGCTTTTAGAGTTAATCAATCAGCATAATCCTACTTTTTTGAATTGCCAAATTAAAAGTGGACTAACTAAAATTGAAAATAACGCTGTTGGTTCCTATTTAATTGGCCCTGAAGGTGGATGGAGCCAGAAAGAAATTGAATTATTTAAGCAACTTAATCTAAATGAAGCTGACTTGGGTCAAAAAATTTACCCAGCATGGCTAGTTTCGAACAAACTTTAGCATGCTTTTAGGGAATTTTTATTTTAAATTTTAAATTTACTGGTAGCGGTAACGGGGATCGAACCTGTGACCTCGGGCTTATGAGTCCCGCGCTCTAACCAACTGAGCTACACCGCCAATCCACAGATAGAAGCTAAAAATCTCTATTTTTGTCAAATGCAAATACTAACCTAAGGAAAGCAATTATCTTGACAATTTGTTTGTAGCAAATCATTCATTTGGGTATCTATGCCTAATCTAAATAAATATACACTAATTCAAACAGATTTAATTAGTGAATACCAAATTAAAGCTAATATCTATGAGCATAACATTACTAAAGCCCAAATTATTGATTTACAGTGCGATGACTTGGAAAATGCTTTTTGTATTGCTTTTAAAACTCCAAGCTATGGAGATACGGGTGTTGCTCATATTTTAGAGCATTCTGTTTTATGTGGTTCACGTAATTACCCTGTTAAGGAAGCTTTTGGAGAACTTACTAAAAGTAGTTTAAATACTTTCTTAAATGCACTAACTTACCCTGATAAAACTATTTATCCTTTTGCAACAATGAATAATAAGGACTATGTTAATTTAATGAAAGTTTATTTAGATTGTACACTCTTTCCGATTATTGATGAAAAAATTTTTAAGCAAGAAGGCTGGCACATTGAAAAAGATGAGAAAGGTGAATTAATCTATAAAGGTGTAGTTTTTAATGAAACGAAAGGAAGTTACTCAAATCCTGATAGATATTTAAGTGAAGATTCAATGACTAATTTATTTCCTGACACAATTTATTCCCGTTCTAGTGGAGGAGATCCGCTGGTCATCCCGAGTTTAACTTTTGAGGAGTTTCATAAATTTTATAAGAAGTTTTATCATCCATCAAATTCAACAATTTTTTTGTATGGGAACCAAACAGAAGACGAATCACGTTGGGAAGTTTTAGATAATTATCTAGACCAATTTGAATATCAAGAAATTATAGCTTTAGGAGATAAACTTGAGGAGCGGAATAAAACTGTAACAAATTCCCTAATTACTCTCCAAAAAGTCTTTGATAAACCTAGGGAAATAACTAATTACTACCCTGCTAGTGAATTAGGTGCTATAACTTGGAGCTATTCAAATGAGAAAGAACTAACACCAAGCGAATTAATGGAAGTTGAAATTATTAACAGATTACTAGTTGCCAAAACTACAAGCCCGCTCAGGAAAGCCTTGATTGATTCAGGCCTTGGTGAGGAATACATTGTCAGTGAAGATCCTGATCCACTCCCTCAATTGCTAATTATGCATGGGATGAAAGGTGTTAAAACAGAAAATTTAGATAAATTGAATGAGATTTATAAGAAAGCACTAAATCAAATAGTCATAGACGGGTTTAGTCCTGATAGTATTGAGGCTGTTTTAAATCGGTTTGAGTTTGAGCTTCGGGAAGTTGACTTTGGGTATTCTATGTATCCAAGAGGTTTAAAACTAGTTGATAAAATCTTGATCTTTAGTCTTTATAACAGAGGGTTTGCGGATGTTCTTGCTTTTGAGAAAAATCTAAAAGAATTGAGAGTTAAAATTCAGCAAGATCCAAACTATTTAGTAAATCAAGTGAGAGAGCTTTTTATTGAAAATAATTTTAAAGTTACAACTAAATTTCTAGCAGACAAAGATTTTTTGGCAAATAAAGAAACACTAGAAAAAGAAAAACTACTCAACCTCCAAAAAAATATTAGCGGAACCGAACTAGATAAAATTGTAGAAACTCAAAAAACTTTAAATGAGTGGCAACAAGCTCCAGACTCACCAGAAGCTCTAGCTACTATTCCTGTCATTAACCTTTTGGATGTAGACAAATACACTAATAAAAATCTGGGTCAAGTTGTAAACCAAAATTTAATTTTTACTAAACTGAACAGTGCTGGGATTGTTTATCTAGATTTTAGTTTTGACCTTTGTGGCGTTGAAGTTAGTGATTTTAGTTTATTGCCTAGTTTTATTAGTTTATTTGGTAAACTTGGGACAAACAAATATACTGATTTAGAGCTTCAGAATTTACTAGGGATTTATACAGGTGGTCTTGGTTTAAGTCTTATTATCGATAATGATTATAACGGTAATCTAATAAATAAGTTAGCTATTAGTACTAAATGCCTAGAGGAAAACTTACAAATAGTATTAGAGTTAGTTAATGAAATTATTTTAAATACTCAATTTAATAATTCAGAAAATCTTTCTAAAATCAAGCAAATAATTACTGAAAATAAATCTATAATTACAAACTCTCTAGCTAGTAATGGGCATGTTACAATTTTAACTCGTCTAATGGCAGGCCTTTCTGCTGACTTATACTTAAAGGATCAAATTAATGGTTACACTCAAACAAAAGCCATAGAAAATTATTTAGAAAATTTAGAGAGACAACCAGAAATTATAACTCATAAACTAATTAATTTCCAAAAGAATATTTTTAATCAAAGTAATTTAATTTTAGCTTTTGGCAATAATGAGCTTGAGAATCATATTATTCCTATTGAAAGTTTTATTCAAAATCTACCAAACCTTCAAACATCTAAAGCTCACAGAAAAATTATATTAAACCCTAAATCAGAGGATTTAATCCTAGATACTCAGGTTAATTACGTAGCAAATATCTACCAAATTAACCAAAAAAACTGGTTTAAAGGATCTTTTTTGGGAGTCATAAACTATCTGAGAATAGATTATTTGTGGAATAAAGTTCGTATTCAAGGTGGTGCTTACAGTTGTATGGTGATGTTTAAGCCACTTAGTGGAATTTTTGGGTTTGTTAGCTATCGAGATCCTAATTTAGACAACACTTATCAAATTTATGACACGGTAATTGCTGAGCTTGAAATGGTTAATTTAAGCAAGGAGCATTTGAATAAACTAATTATTGGAGCTTTTGGAGATCTGGATTATAAACTCACAAATAGTGAAATAAATACTAGAGAATTAATCAGGGTTATAAAAGGTGAAACTGAATTAGTTCGCCAAAAAATTCGTGACGAATTATTCCAAACAAATTTAAACGATTTTAAAAAACTAGCAGAAATTCTCAGAAATTCTCAAACTCAAATAAAAGGCGCTGTTAAAGCAGAAGTTAAGCATTTATAATAAATCTTATAGCGCGATTATAATTAACTTGCAAAGATTAAAAAAGTGTGATTGCCCTATAAAAAGGAAACTTTCTTTATAAAACAAAAGCAGGAGCAAAAAAAATGAATTATCACCATGGCTTAGATCCAGACGATTGCGGTGATACACCAAAGCAGAAATTCGAAGGCCTACTAGTAAATGCCTTAAATACAAAAGGTTTACCAAGAGATTTTTACCAAGCTGTTAAAAAACTTCAACAAGAAAGGTTTGATAGCACAAGTATGGCTTGTTTTAACGCTTTCATTGATAGACTTACCAGGCCTCAGCAAAGGCTTTTACGATAGAGTTTTATAAAGATAAAACAGAATCTAAAACCCTAACCTAATCCTGCATTAATTTGCAGTTTTTTTTATTTTTTAGCTGATTAAAATACCAATTAAAATTACTCAAATCACATTACTTTGACAAAAAAGCAGAATTTTCTATTAACTATTTATATAAATATATAGAATATGCCAGTACCAAAGAAACGCCTTACCAAACGCCGCCAAGGAAACCGTAGAAGTCAAGCTCACGGTAAATTAGAACTAGTTCATTTAGCTAAATGTAGCAACTGTGGTTATCAAGTAATGCCTCATCGTGTGTGTCATCAATGTGGTTATTATAAGGGGAAACAAATAGTAAGTAAGCTCGTATAAACTACCTAGTATAACTACCGCACAATTAAAATTTATGCCTGATATAGCTAGCTCTCTGTGGTCAAAAAAAACACGAGAGTTAATTATCCTTTATATTTATAATTATCTTTTTTTAAGAGAGTATAATTCAGATGAATCCAATTTAGACAACAATTTATTTGATTTGGTTGATTTGGTTGAAATAGCCTTTGATAAAAAATCTGATGAGGAAAAACAAGAAATTTTAAAAGATTCTCAAGCTACTTTTAATCAAATCAAGAAATTAATACCTCTTGAAATAACAAATTATATTAATAACTTGTCTAAGTTCAGTAACAATTGGAAATTTACAGGTGTCATGACTAAAAGTATTCTAGTCACTTTCTGTTTGGAGAGGGAAATCTTGCCAATAGATAAGCTAGACCCAGATAATACCAAAGTTAACTTTAAGACTTTAAACTTATATTTAAAAATTTCGGCTAAATATTTAGAATTGACTCAAATTAGCACAATTCATGCAATTCTTGGAAAACTCTCTCTCTAACTCTCTAAGGATTAAATACGTTGAAAACAGTTCAGCACAAACTGAATTAAATTAAATTAGACTAAATATTAAATTTTATGTAAAATCTGTCATAATTTTTAAATAAACAAAAATATGTTTGATTGGATTTTTAACCAAATTGAAAAAAACCTTGTAATAATTTATGCAATTTTAATCCTAATATTTGCAACAATTACCTTTGGTAGTAACTATCAATACCCAAACTCTAGTATCTGGGATGAATCATACCACATTAGCAGTGCCGAAAAAATAATTGAAGGAACCATGTACATGGAAACTCACCCAGCTTTTGGTAAAATGGCTATTGCTTTGGGAGAAATCATTATTAATCCTAACGCTCAGTACGATCAGTTAAACTTATTAGGGAAATTTTGTTTAAGCGTTACCCCAACTGACGGCAAGTATAAGGATTTTGAAAACAAGGATCAAGAATATAAAGTAGAATACAAAAACGATAAAGGACAACTTGAAAAACGTGTCCCGACTTTACTAGAGCTACGAAAATATTTATTTGAGCAAAAACTAATAACAGGACCAATTAACAAATCAGACTTTACCAAAACCAATTCAATAGGTTCAGATAACAAAAACCCCTACCCTGCTTATATGTCATGGTGTGGTTTTCGATTTATGCCTGTTATTAGTGGGATTTTAGGAGGTTTAATGTTTTTTCTTGCTCTCTTTTTCATCCTTGATAACAAACATCTTGCACTTCTTTTTAGTTCACTGTATATTTTTGATAATGGTTTCATTATTCAATCGAGAGCTGCTTTACTCGATCCTATTCAACACTTTTTGTTTTTAGTTACACTTACAACTCTTGGCTTTGGAATTTGGCAATCTCGCAAAAAAAACCAAACTGGCAATCAAACTAACCAACAAATTAGTGTCAATACCACAAATTACGTTATTTTAGGATTTGTAACAGGTCTCTCAACGGCGACTAAAGTCAATGGAGCTGTTAGTTTATTATTTGCTGTAATTTGGGCTGGGTGGGAGATATTCTCAAGGACTAAACAGCAGTCTAATTGGAAGTTGTTAATTCGATCATTCATTAAGCCTGTTGCTAAAGTTATTTTAACTATAATTATTTGCTTGATAACATACCTAGGAATTAGTTATTATCACGTTGGACGTGGTAGCATTATAGTCAACGATAATTACAGTAGTAATGGTAAATATTATATTGGCAGAGAATTGAAAGAAGGTGAAAATAATTACAACCTTAAAAAATGGTCACAAAACACTTATTTAGAGGAGTTACAAGCTAATCGCAGCTGGGGTTTTAAAGCTTTTGTTAGCGGAACAATGGCAAACTATTTTTATATGGAAGAGGATCACAAAGGAATACCTAAATTTGACGTCAAAAAACCTGATGAAAACGGCTCCTATCCAATGAACTGGGCAGTTTTAAATAAAACAATTAGTTACAGATGGGAAACCAGTGATAATATAAGTTATCGTTATCTTTATTTCATTGGCAACCCTCTCTCCTGGTTAGTTGGACTAATTGGAATTATGCTATCTCTTTGCTTAATAGTTGCTTATTTAATTTTTGATTTACCGATTCGTAATCGTTATTTATTTAACTGGATTCAGGCTCTCACTGGAGTTTATGTAATCTATATGAGTATTATGATGTATATAATCTCTAAGCGTGTGATTTATATTTACATGTATTTGCCAGCATTAATTCTTTCTTGGGTTCTCTCAGCTCTTGTTTTTAAATATCTTTTAGAGACTGATTTTGATAAAAAAGAATTTGATATTAGTTTTAAAAATAACTCCTTTCTAGTGTATTTAGGACTTATTTTATTAGCTTTTACCTTAATTGTAGCATTTATTTTTTATGCACCTTTTAGTTATTATCAACCGCTAACGAATGAGGAATTTCAACTCAGAAATTTGTTTGACTTTTGGCAAATGAAAACAGCCAATGGAAAATAAGAATTATTTAGCTAAATTCTGTCTCAAAACCTAGCAACTTTTTGATTTGCAATTCCAAGCTTTCTACCAATTCGCTTGATAAAGTCTGAGTATAAGAATAATAAGTAATCTCAAAGTTTAATTTGTCACTCTCCTCATTTAATCTAAACCTTTCAATTGGATTAATTTTCACCTGACATTTACCGTCTACTAAATTTTTGATTAATTTATCCACGTTTTCCCAAGTTAAATTGGAACTAATTTGATGAGAATAAGCTCTTTTAATACTAGGGTATTGAGTTATGTCGGTGTATTTACCAATAGTTAATAAGTTAATTTGATTTAAATTAGAAATATCAATAGTTAGCGTCCAAAGAGTTTTAGATAACGGAATATTTAATAATTTTTTAAGTTTGTTACTAATTTGAGTGATCCTAATAGAGCCATGAGTTGTTTGTTGGCCGATATCTAGTATGTTTATTTTGCTTTCCAAATATTCGGTATCAGTATAATTAAAATAATTTTTCAGTGAATGAGCAAGCGTTGTAATGTAATAAGGATCTTCTGATTCAATAAGGGCAGCTAAAACGTTATTGGGCTTATAATTTCCTTCTGGGTAAATTTCATTGATCTCAAAAATTTGAATATTTTTTTGACCACGACTTAAATTCTCAGAATAAACTTTTGATAAACTTGTTTCTAAATTATCCCGATAAAATGACTCGAGCGATGAATAAGGGTTTAAAAGCTTTAGAGCATTTTCTTTATTTATAAGCATTTTTTCGTTTACAAAAGGCCTAGTAATTACTTCAGTATAGCCCAAATTTGTCATAAGATTTTTAACAGCAATTTCTTTATCAAAGAATGTATTATACTGATTATTTGAACTAAAATTAATGTAATCAGGCTCTAAATTTTCAAATCCAATCAATCTAATTAGCTCCTCTAACAAATCTTCCTTTGTTTCTATCTTTCCATAAAAAACATTTGGAATTAATTTGTTTGTTTCTTTATTGTAACTTCCCAAAAAAATTAACTTACTCTCTAAAATAGGTTTCCAATATTCAACAAAACGACTATCAAAACGACTACAAAGATACTCCCAATTAATTTCAATTCCCCGAGATTCAACCTTTGAAGTTATAAATGAACTATTTTTTGAGATTCGCTTAAATATATTATCAAAATTATTATTATGAGGTAATAGATTCATAAGCTTAACTGTTGCAAGTTTAACGAGGCTTGTATTAATATCTCCCGCAAATAATTTATTAGCATCCGAACGATAATTAAGTTTGAAGCCGCTTCTCGCTACTTGCTCAGGATCAAAATTTGCAATTTCAATTAACAACTCCCTGCTATCACTTTGGGTCTTTGTACTTTCACCACCAACAACCCCTGGCACTGCTAGGATTTGTTCGCCCTGGTTATTAAAACCCACAAGGGTTACAACATCTTTATCAAGTGATAATTCTTTGATTGACCCGAGAGACTTAAATTTAATGTCTGAATTTAAATTTGCAATATTTTGCTGAATTTTCCAAGAGAGAGTTTTTAAAGGCATAAAATTAAATTAGATAGAGATACAGTTAATAAACTCATAAACAAATAAAATTTTGACAAGCTAAAAAAATATTATTATACTCACTACCGAGTTAAATAAAAACACAAAAACAAATACAGAACATTATGCCACAAGACATTAATACCAATAAAACTAATAATCATAAATTGTTAATTGCAGCTTTTATTACTGTTGATTTAATTCTAATTGGTTTAATCGCATTAGCTTTTGGTGGTTTTAATCCCAATATCCCCAATCAATCTTTTGCGGTGGATAATCTTGCTCTCTCAAGTAACGCTATCAACACTCAAATTCCAGTTGCAGTCAACTCCCTGATTACGGTCAATCAAACACCTATGATTACAGGTACCTCTCCTACTAATAGCACAGTTGTTATTAGAACAGCTAATGAAACTCAAACTGTAATGAGTGATTCTAATGGAGTCTGGGAATTTACTCCAACAATTGCTTTTTCTATTGGAATTCATGACATTAGAGTGGAAGCTTTAGATATTTCAGGTCAAGTTTTAGGAATTGATTCAACAATGGATGAGTTAGAAATTATTCCAACAGAGCCTATCTCATCATCAGTTTCACCCAGCCTAGCGATGGCTTCTCCTGACTTTTTTGGCAATCCCGATCTTGCTTCTATTGTAGGAGGAGTTACTAATGACTCCCTAAGCTTTACAAGCTTCAGCAACAGTATTTCTAGCATCTCCAGAGTAGAAGCCCAATCCTCAAACTTAAGCATGAGTTCAATTTCTAGATCAAGCACTAACTCTACAAGTCTAGTTTCGATGACTAGCTCACCTTCCTCAACAATTTCTACCAGCAAACCCAGTGCGACATCAAGCTCTGTAATTGTCGTAATCAATAAACCAAACTCTAGTTTAACTGCCAGTCTAATTACTAGCTCATCTAGCGTTAATATTACTGAGATGAATACCGCGCGAACTGGAGGGTTTGATTCGCTTAGAATTGTTAGTTTGATAATTTTTGTAGTTTTCAATCTCTTGTTTATTAAGTTAAAAAATAAAAGTATTAGTAGCATTAATCTTGAATAACAACCAAAAAAACCCAAAAAATACTTAAAAATTCTATTGACACAGATAGTTTTTTTTGAAAAAGTTCTCTAGCTGATTAATTCTAATGAATTATAAGTTAAGGGGCTTTTTTATATATTAATTTTTAACTCAAACACCTCAAAACACAAATGGCTAAATTCCATCAAACTTATTGGAGTATGGTACTCATGGACTTGCAAAAGCAGGTCAGTACAAGCCAATATAGTGCATGGATTAGTAAAATTAAGATCCAGAAAACAGAGCAAAATGGTAAAGTTATAATTCTAGGCGTTCCTAATAATTTCATTAAAACTAAAGTTGAAAACCAATTTAATAAACTAATTGATCAAAGCCTTCGCAAATATTTCCCGAACCTTCTATCTTTTGAAATTAAAATTGATGAGGCTTCCAGCAAAGCTATGCGTAATTACATAGAAAGCTTAAATCCTAATTCCAAATCTGATCTGGATATTAAAAAAAACCAAACTGAGAGTAACGGTCTGATCCAAACAGCTTTTACGAGCGGAATTTATCCTAGAGAACCGACCAGAGAATTCAAACAAAACAAAGAAGAAGTTAGCAAAGCTCGCGTGGCTCTAAACCCCAAATTCAATTTTGATAATTTAGTTAATTGTGAATACAACGAATTAGCTATCAGTGTAGCTAAATATATTACTAGAAATCCAGGGGAGAAATACAACCCTTTTTTCGTTCATTCTAGTACAGGACTTGGTAAAACCCACTTGCTCCAAGCAATTGGCAATCATTTCCAAACAAATCTTCCTTTTAAGTCAATTAAATACATAACTTCCGAAAATTTTATGAATCATTACACAGGCTCCATGGCAAAGAGTGTTTTGAGTGATTTTAAAAACTTTTATCGCAATTTAGATTTAATCCTAATTGATGATATTCAATTTCTGGCTAGTAGGACTGGAACCCAAGACCAGTTTTTTCATATTTTAAATGAATTATATGAGAATAACCGTAACATTGTAATAGCGTCTGATAAACCTCCAATGCTACTTGGAAATTTCGAAGAGAGACTTATTTCACGATTCCAAAGCGGTGTTGTAATTGGGCTTGAAACCCCAAATCCTGAGAGTCGTTTAAAAATTCTAAAATCCAAAATCTCAATTCAAAAAATAAATTTAAACCAAACTCAAATAG
Source organism: Minisyncoccota bacterium (assembly GCA_043772945.1). GTDB lineage: Bacteria > Patescibacteriota > JACMRA01 > JACMRA01 > JACMRA01 > JAYVFR01. Next base: position 43,837 of record JAYVFR010000005.1, read on the forward strand.
AGCTAATTGCAAACACTGTTCAAACTAATATAAGGGATCTAGAGGGAATTTTGTGCAAAATAGAAGCTTATTTAGAACTTAAGCAGATTTCTAATATTAGTGATGCTGATTTAGGTGTGGTTCTCTCTCCTTACCAAGGAACCATTAATGCAGGATTGATTCAATTCCAGGCTCAAACCCCAAGCAAGCAATTTGAATTAGACATTAACACACTTGCTAAGCATTTTAATATTGAATATAGAGAAATTTTTGGGAATAATAGAAATTCTAATGTTGTTAAAATCCGCCAAATTGCAATTTATATTCTCCATCGTAAACATAAATATAGCTTCAATAGCATTGCTAAGATTTTTAAAACAACTAGCCACTCAAGTATTTCTCATAGTTATAGACAAGCTTGTAAAGTCTTAGACTCTGAACTTAAATACAGGAGAATAGTTGATAGCATTGTGTAGTTTTAATAAACTGAGTTAGTTCCACTATGACCGCCGATATTGAGTAACAAAATTATCAGATTGTTTTCATTATCAAACGTCCAAATAATTCTAATATCTCCTGTAATGCTACTACTCCAGACTTTTTTATCATATTTAGTCAGACTAACTTGATGAGTTTTAAGCGAAGGGTAAAATGGATCATTTTCCATTTTCAGGAGAATCTTAACTATTTTAATTTGCAATTCTTTGTTATGTTTAAAAAGCTTTTTATACGATTTTTTAAACTCTTTTGTTTGTATAAACTGACACTTCATAGCTATTTACTATTTAAACCTTTCATTAGCTCATCAATATTTGTGTAAGTTTTTAACTTCCCAGCTTTGATTTCTTTCAAGGACCTTTGAACACTAACTTCTTCTTGTGGGGTCAATTTATTATAGTATGGGTGCTTAGGATTATTAATACCAATTTTAAGTTGTTTTTTGGGTATCACTGATAGTATTCCCATTTTTTTAAGAATTTTTTTAGCCAGTAGATAATCTTGTCTGGTACCGTTGATTGTTAAAGTTTGTGTAATTTCCATGTCAATATATTACAAAAACTAAGTTCGGTTGTCAAATTTATTTTGACCGTGAAATTTATAAAAATAAAAGCTAGTTGGCATATAGAAAATAAAAATTTTCCATTGTAGAGGCGACCTCTAGAGTTGATAGATATTACAGTAGACCTTCCTCTTCACACATTAAAAACATCGCCCTTGCGTAAACTAAAAAAATGTGTTATTATTATAAATGAGCAAGGTACTCCTGACTCAAAAAGCTTCCTTCAAACAGAAACGTTTTGGCAATCAGCTGCAGTAACTTTCGCTTAGATTTACATTCAATCAACAAAACAAACAAACTACTAGTTTAGTGCAACGTGTTTC
>JAYVFR010000006.1:0-43787 GCA_043772945.1 Minisyncoccota bacterium
GATATACAAAAGACGGGATTTTTGAGCTATAAGGTTGATCCAAAGGTTATTGATAAAAATATTACAGCATTTGAAAGTTTGAACCTTGAAGATGGGCAAAGGTTCTTGATGGAGGTGCTGGATAAAAATATGTTGTATGTGAATTATAGTGATATAGACAACGAGGATTATCCAGTTAGTAACGAGGAAAAGGCAATTAATAGAAGTTTTTATAATGTTAAAAAGTAGTAAGTATGAATAATTTAATGCAAAGGGATAGGGATATAATTCAAGATAAAATTAATAAGCTTCAGTCAAGCACTTTTGTAAAGGACGATATTCACATTTTGTTGATTACAATCAGGCAATACATTACAAATAAAAAAAGTACCCTTTTGGAAATATGTCATTTTGCTGGACACTCTCATAGAGATAAAGGGTATACATTTGATATTATAAAGTTAAAATTAGATGTAGCAATTAAAGTTTTTAAAATTGGTGGGATATTAGCTGTAAAACCTTTTTTTGACAAAGACAAAATTTACAAGGAATTAGAATTACTTTTGCATAAATATAAAATTACCTTTGATAATAATCAATTTATTTTGAGTAAAAGTTTGTTTTTTGAAAACTTGTTTGATTTTTTACACAATGTAGAAATTGACGTTAATCACCCTGATATCAAGTTAACACGACTCGAAAGTCATGTAGATAGAAATAAAAATTATGATTTAGTATTTAGTACTGAATTTAATAAAGATATTTATGGTGTAGTAAATGTACCTAAAAATGTTTCAATTGCTTTACCAGTTTTTTAATTATACCTATGCAAACACTAAACGAAAAAATAAGTACTCAAATTTATTTAAACGGTGAATTAGAATTAATATCAACAGCCGTTACTAACAATCTTAATCCTGTATTTGAGCTACGTCCATACCAAGTACAAACACTTGCTAGATTAAACTACTATTGGAATAATCCTAGGTTAAAACAAAACCCAACTCATTTACTGTTTCATATGGCAACTGGTAGTGGTAAGACTATTATAATGGCAAGTTCTATTATTTATCTATATCAGAAGGGTTATAGAAACTTCTTGTTTTTTGTTAATAGTAATAACATCATCCAAAAGACCAAGGACAACTTTTTGAACACAGACTCAAGTAAATACCTATTCGCTCAAAATGTAGAAATAGAAGGTAAGAAAATTGAAATACAAGCGGTTGAGAACTTTCAATCTATAAATGATGACGGGATTAATATTTGCTTTACAACCATTCAAGGTTTACATACAAAACTAAATGAACCACAAGAGAACAATTTGACCTTTGATGATTTTTGTGACAAAAAAATAGTCTTGATAAGCGATGAAGCCCACCATATCAATTCCGATACTAAAAAAGGTTTGCCTAGTGAAGATCTATTAGAGTCTCTAACTTGGGAAAGTACAATCAATAAAATTCACCGTAGTAATAGCGAAAATGTATTACTTGAATACACGGCTACAATTGATCTAACTAATCAGAACATTGTAGACAAATATAGCGATAAATTGCTTTTTGATTATCCGCTTAGAGAATTTAGAATTGATGGATATTCTAAGGAAGTGCGAGTATCTCAACATGATACTGATATAATGACACGAGTTTTAATTGCAATCATCTTGTCGCAGTTCAGGCTCAAGATATTCCAAAAAAACGGTCTAAATATCAAGCCTGTTATATTGTTTAAGTCAAAAACTATCAAGGAGAGTCAAGAGTTTTTGAGTGAATTTATAGAATTTGTTGCCACTCTAAAAAAAGAGAAATTAATTAAATTGCAAATTAATATTGAGGACGAAATAGTACAGAGAGCTTTTAAGTTTTTTGAGAGTCAAAATATAAATCTTGATAATTTGATTTTGGAGTTACAAGAGTCATTCGCCGAAAACAAATTGATTGAAGTAAACAGCAAAAATGAGAGCGAAGAAAAGCAACTTGCAGTTAATAGTTTAGAAGACACCAAAAATGAATACAGGGCAGTTTTCGCTGTAGACAAACTTAATGAAGGCTGGGACGTACTTAACCTTTTTGATATTGTAAGGTTGTATGACACACGAGATGCCAAAGATAACAAAGCAGGCAAAACCACAATCAGCGAAGCTCAATTGATCGGCCGAGGAGCTAGATACTGTCCATTTGTAATCAACCAAGACGAAAATAAGTACCAACGAAAATACGACCAAGAATTAGATAATGAATTAAAATTCTGTGAAGAATTGGTTTATTACAGTAGCTACAACCCAAAATATATCCAAGAGTTGACAACGGAGCTTAAAAAACAGGGTATAATACCGGACGCTCACAAAAAAATAAATTTGAACCTGAAAGAAGCTTTTAGAGAATCGGAATTTTTTAAAACCGCCATAGTTTGGACTAATCAAAGATTAATATATGACCGCAAAGACATTGTAAAGCTCAATAGTTTGGTTCAGTCAAAAATTTATAAAGTAAAACTTATTTCAAATACAAGTCAAACTAATCTGGTATTTGGTAACACGTTAGTTCAAAATAATTCAAATACAAAAAACTTGCCGTTAGTAGAATTTGGAAAGATATCTATTCATATTAAGCTAAAAGCACTAAACCATATTAATTTTTATCAATTTAACAACCTAAAATCTTTTCTACCGAATCTCAAGTCCTATTCAGAATTTTTGGATAGTTCTAATTATTGTAAAGATCTTAAACTAGAAATAAATTCAACTAAATCAAATTTTGAAGAGTTGAACAACGAAGAACTATTAACAATTTCCAAAACTGTATTTAAACAAGTTTCTGAAGTTCTAAAATCTGACGAAATAGAATACAGAGGTACACCCGAATTTACTGGTGAAGATCTCAAACGAAGACTGAGAAGTAAAGTACTCAATATAGCAATAGAGCAAGGAAACCAAGAAATTGGAATAAGCCAAAATACAAATCTAAAAGCAGAGTTTCAACTAGATCTAAAAACTCGGGACTGGTATGTGTACGAAGACAACTTCGGAACAAGCGAAGAAAAATACTTGGTCAGAACTATTGATTCATATATCTCAAAATTACAAAAAAAATATGAAGATGTATACCTAATTAGAAATGAGAGGATATACAAAATTTACACATTTGATGATGGGAGGGCTTTTGAACCAGATTATCTTCTGTTCATGAAGGAAAAAGCCGGGAAAGAATCAGTTCAATATCAACTATTTATAGAGCCAAAAGGTGGTCATTTATTAAAAAATGATATATGGAAAAATGACTTCTTGGCCGAGATAGAGAATACAGCAAAAGTTAAAACCTTATTTGCTAATAAGCATTACAAAATCTTAGGACTGCCGTTTTATAATGAAGTAGAAAAAGTGAAGTTTATAACTGCCTTAAAGCCTTATATCGAAGATTAATTATATCCAAAAGCACAAACATACATTTATACAAATATACATATGAACAAACCAATTAACACCTACACAATCAAGACAATTGCCGTAGCCCTGCAAGCCAGTAGGGACACCGTCCGCAAGTATCTCAAGGCCGAGGAGTTTAAGGGCTTTGATTGAAATTATAATCTGAAAATTATAACATACGACAACTTTCTAATTGAAGCGTGGGCTTGTTTAGATATAATAAAAAGTATCGCAAATACACACATAAGAAACCAGTTAAATCAATCTAGTGAATCGCAATATAATTATTGTAATATATACTATAACTGTTAGTTCCAATAATATAAAGTAAAAAAGCGCTGCTGATAAAAATTAAAATAATAATCGTAACTCGCCAAAAGTGAAAATGAAGTCCTGAAATAAGTTTATTTTCTAAGTCTTTAATGAGCCCTAAATGCATGAAATCAAGCAAATTCCAAGAGTACGAAGCGTAAACAAATGAACGATAAATTGCAAGTCCAAGTACTATATAAGTCTCCCAATTTAAAATAATGTAAGGTTTAAGAAAAAGAATTAAACTAAATAAAAGAATATAAATTAGTGAAAAAAGTAATGTAACAGTACCATTTGTGAGGTAATTTAGACTTATTTGTCGTTTAGTACTTTTAGCGTTAGTGCTAACCCAAACAATTGGTTGCTTAATCACATATCTAATAAGACCGTCCATATAAGTAAACATCTGAGTTAATCCTGCAATTTTAACTCCTCTGCGAGATTTTGAAATTAAAATTTTTGGTCGGATGAAGTTTTCAAAAATAAAATAAGGTAAAAAAGGTAAAACCCAGCTAATTCTCAAGCTACTTGTATTAAAGTACAACAAACATAATAATTGTAGCGATAATAAAGGTGCCGTCGCTTCAGCTAAGTAATACAAAGCAGATGAAACAAAATTGACAATTCCCCAAGTTGTTAAGTTGGCTTGCTTTATAAAAGTTGAAAAGAGAGTTTCGATACTACCGTATGCCCACCTCAACTGCTGACTATAATAAGATTGTAAATTATCTGGACAAATTCCTTCACTAATGATAAGTGGTATGTATCCAACGTAATAACCCTCACCCATAGTCATTAATCCTTGACGAAGATCTTCTGTGTGATCTACTTTAGGCATTCCTACTTTGTCTACTGCCTCTCTCCGGAAAATTGCACTCGTTCCAACACAAATTGATAAGCCAAAAACACTTTTAGAAACTTGAGTAATTCTATAGAATTCCTCTACAACCACACCTGCACCATATTGAATGGGGGAACTTTTATGTACTTTTTTTGTATTATCAAAATATTGAGGAGTCTGCAAAATACTCATTTTAGGATTAGAAACAATATAAGGAAGTGCTTCGGTTAAAGCTGTTGGAATGGGCGCAAAATCAGAATCAAGCACTAAAACATATTCTCCAGATGCATGTTTATAGCCATACTCTAAATTACCTGATTTTTTGTATTCTCCTTTATTTGGGCGGGAAAGATAATTAAAGTCAAAGCTTAAAGCCAATTTTTGAGCTTCTTTATCACCCTTATCATCTAAAACATAAACATTATAATTACTATATTCTATCTTACTAACAGCTTTCCAAGTTTTTTGTAGAATCTTAAGATCCTCACCAGCAATAGGTAAAAATATGTCGACACTAGGAACTTTAGCTTCATCCAAATTATTCCAAAAGTTATTAGTAAAATTTATATGAGTTTCTTTTTTGAAACCTGGATAAAAAAGATTAATAAACTTGCCTAAAAAATTGGAACTTAAGTTAATTAAAACGATAGGGCTAAAAAATAATAAATAAAAGATATTTAACTTTAAAAACTCTAAAAATCCGAAACCAGCCAGAATCAAACAGATAATTCCAATTAGATTAGCAAGCCGAATATTGTTTGGATTATCAATACAATAAAGATATCGTTTATCAACCTTATTGGTATTATTAGTATTTTTGGTATTTTTAAAAACTGTAGGTAACATAAAAGGGAAATTAAATAGAAGTGTTATCAATACAAATCAAAGAATCATTACTTTGATTAATTTTATAGTCACTAAAAGCTGGATTACATTCGCGAATAGTAATAGGCGAATATTGAAAAAGGATTTTTGATTCTCTTAAAAGTGTTCGCGTTCCAGTAGAGTAACCAAAATATATTTTGTAATAATCTCCTGAAGTAGATAAGCTATAAAGTTTTTTTTGATACTCATTACTAGTATTAACTTGATTCCAAAAATAGATTCCAAAAATTAAACTCAAATTTACAATAGTTAAGCTACTGATCAACCAGCAAATAACACGAGATATTTTATTTTGATTCAAAAATCCAAATAATAGCTGTATTATAAATAGAATCCAAAGTTGAGGAATTAAGCGAAAAGAGCTACTATTTTTACTAATTACCAAAGAACCAAAGAACACTAAGGAAACTAAGGAGTATAGAATTATTTTATTTAAATCTTGATTTCGAGTAAATGGTGTTTGATCGCCATCAATTTCTTTTTTTTCAAATAACCTGACTAAGGTGCCATAAATATCTAAAATATGCATCATTGCCACAAAAATAGCTAGCAAAAAAATTCCGCTAAATAAAGGTCCCAAGCCTGCTTTTTTAGGTTGAGCGCTTTGCATACTAACTATCTCATCATTATTTATCGTAAATGGTAATTTTAAAGTTGCATTGTCTTTATTATCACTTGCACTAAACAAAGTGTAAAAAAAGATTTCTGCTCCATTTTTGTCCAATAAATTACTTGGAGTGTTAACCGAAAAATAATCTACCTTAGAATCAAGTATAGGATAGATCAAATTTTTACCATTAATTATATTGGTCATGTAAGGATTGTAACCTAGAACTACAATTCCCATAAATAAACCAGCTACCATAAAAGACAAAATCTTCAAAAAAGATTTCTTAAATTTAATTAAAACATACAATAAATATGGTACACTAAATAATACAACATAAATTAAAGCCGAAGTTTTAATATTTATTAGCAGACAAGAAACTAATGTTAAATGAATTCCATGCAGTGTGATTAACTGTTTTTGATTCTTAACCAAAGCATTATTGAGTAAAATAAATAAACCAAAAAGGATTACCATCACGTAATAAACCAAACCATCTAGTGAATTGCTGGTAGATTGGATAATTCCAACAGGATTTAAAATGATTAACACCGATAAAAACACTTGAATAAACTTTTGGTAATTTTTATTTAAGCTAAATTTGTATTTTTCTAGACATAAATAGCTAATTATAAAAGCAGGGAGTATAATTGCAATATTAAAAAACTTAATATCTTTAAAATTCTGTGTTAGATTGTAAATTATCGTACCTTGGTACCAATTAAATTTTGGATATGAATCTAAAAACACGTTTTGCTTACCGTCATCTGCGTACTGACTAATTCCACTAGAAGTAGTTTGTAAAATTGGATTCCAACCATCAATCATTGTACTAATAGCTTCACCATGGTACCCCTGACCATCGAAAGAAATATCATAAAGTGTGTGCGTAACTCCTAATGAGTAAATAAAAGTTAACAAAAAAATTCCTAGACTAATAAAACTCCACTTGAAAAAATCGGATTTTTTGCTTACTAGAAGATCAGTAATATTAATGCTCAAAAAACTCAATATAACCGCGCCAAGTATTAACCATTTACTCAAACTAATATTTAATAATAAACTTAGACTAGCAAGTGATTGAATGTAAAAGCCATACCAGATAAAAAGAAAAATACTGTAATATATTACTTTAAATTTATTAGTTATGTTGGTAATATTAATCATATATAGTGTTAAATAATTCTACTGGAATTTTATATTTTTTGTAATCAATCTCTTTTGGAACTTCTAATTTTGCTGGATCGTTTTTTAATTTTAAAGGAGTATTCCAGTTTTCACTATCATAAATTACGTAACGTAAATATCTTTGTGTATTAGGATTTTTGATAGCTACTAGAGCATTGTTCATCCACTTAGTTTGATATTCCAAAGTTCCTGCTGAACCTAGTTGAGTAATCATAATATTTTTTTTGAGAGATTTTAAAAGTTCATATTTAGGATCAAAAAGATTATTAAAAGTATACTCTAATTTATCCACTACTTCATCACTATAAACTGTTAAACCAACAATATCATATTTTTCTTCCACTGGTTTGTATTTTAAAAAGTCACCAGCTGGATCAGGAGTCCAAATGTAGCTGTAATTTTTACTTACAGCTTTACAATTATCAACGAATTTTTCATACAAAAATAAGTAACCACCAGCGTCTGATGTACTCCAAATATTATCTCTTTGATTATTTGGGCTAGGAGCAAAATTAATATAAAGTTGTTTGTTATCAATGTTTAAGCTAATACAAAAATTGATCATCACTTGGTCGTAGCGTGTTTGATTTAACGCTCGTATATTGGAGTTTTTATCTTCGTTAAAACTAAACTCAGGCTCAACGGTTACTACTGGAATTCGTTTTTTGTCATAAATAGCAATTAAAGACTCATAGATTTTTTCTTTAGTTGTATTCCAACCAAACTTAACGCTTTCTAAGTTAATATTCTGAGCTTTATTGAATTCTTCTTTTGCATCTATTACACCAAAGTCTAACTTTTTTTTTGGTACCTCCCAGGAATATCCTGTATAATTATTTTTTCCAAGAAATAAAATACAAATTGTAGTTAATACGACAGCGATAGATAAGATGACTAATTTTATTTTAGGAAACATTATTGTTTATTTAGATAGTAGAGTTTCTAATATTAAACTAAGAACCTCTTTTTTAACACCTTGTCAAACAGAGATATTATTGATTTTTAAAAATTTAAAACCTTTAGTATAAAAATAATAAGCAATTTAATGCTTCATTCTTGTCCGTGTTATTTTTTAACCAGCTACGAAAAAATTTCCCTAAATATCATCATCAAAAGGTTGTTTAGCATTTCTATAATCTGTCACAAAATTATATTTTTGACTTTTTTAATTTTGAACTAGCAGTACCTTTACATCCTTATTCTCATTTTTTCCTGACCACCTTCTACTAACACACTGAATAACTTAATTTGAATTAGATTTAATTAAACCTATCCCGTAGTACCATATGAACAGTATTAATATTATTTTGAATTATGTATTTGACCGAGTTTAAATAGTAAATTTGAATGAATTTATTTACTAAATCTGTTAACATAACTTCAACGCCTTCACTACTAACTCGTAACTCTACTTGAAATTTCTTTGATTCATCTCAGAAGGTTCGCTAATATGCTTTTTTGGATTAAACTACAATTTTAAAACATTGGTTTCGTAATTTACTCATTTTTGCGTATTGGTTATTTTTTTAACTAGGAATTTATGCTTTTGCTACTGCAGCTTTTCTATCGTTATTTGTTTTAAAAGTTGCTACACCCAAACTGCGTCTGCACATACACAAACTTTATAGTTAATTGTATTATCGTCAACAAATATCTCAAACCGCAACTAAAATTTAGTTCCTAGTCAAAAAAATCATAAAATAATCCTAACACCCCCAAGATCGTCATAATTAAAGTCATGATGATTCTTAATCGATCCAATGAAAATTCGATTGATTGGAATATCATATCGCTCAGCAATCTCATTAATAGCAAATGGACCAAATTGACTGTGACATTTGTGTAACTTTAGCTTCAAGTGAGGAAATACACCCGCACTTTGCAATATTGGTACCATTGTTGATAGCTCTTCTTTGTACCTGTCATCGCTTGGATCATCCTCGTCATCACAATGTGCTATAATTACATTCCTACCTGCTTCATTTTGATTTATATAGTTTAAACTATTGAATAAATGAGATGGTTTGTGAACAAATACTGCGTAACGGCTTTTAGTAATAGCGCTATACCAAGTTAAAATACGACCATTCCCATGTGTAACTTTTAATAAAAATTTAATTATTACATCACGATAAATATAGCACCAAACAAAACCAAATAAAGGAATGAAATAAGCTATAAAATACATAAAATTGCCAAAATCTCCAACCTTGCCATCTTTAGCAAAAATATTTCCAAAAACCCCAACCACAGTTGAAACAATAGCCAAAACAACCAAAAAACTAGGAAATGTGTATCCTTTTTTTAACTCTGGCCTAGTAGTTTTAAGAATAATATTACTAAGACCAAACATGCTCATAACTGATAAAAAAGCAATAGCATAAACTCCACCAAGCGATGAAAGATTTCCCTGAGTAATTAAAAGTATTGAAACAGAAAGACTAAAAAAGCTTAGAATAATTACAGGTGATGAACCCTTGGAATTTTCTCTAACTAAAAATTGTGGTAAACATTCGTCAAGTGCCATACGCTTTACAAGGCCAGTAATACCAACGAAAGAAGTTAAAACAGCTCCACACAAAACTAAGAAAGCATCAATCACTAGAATATATTTAAAAATCTCTCCACCAATGATTTGAGCTTCATCAGCGAGCAAGAAATCTCGGGCTTTAGAAATATCTGGCAAGGTGGTTATATTTAAAGCTAAAAATGCAATAACTGGATTAAAAAAACTCACTCCAATTAACATATTCCTAAGTGTTTTTTTGAAGACTCCGTTTGCCTGCTCCTCAACAAAATTTGCACTAGATTCAAAACCTGACACACCAAGTAGTGACGAGGAATAAGCAAGAAATAAAAGCATAATAATAGGATACTGTCCCCCAGTAGTACGCTTAATGTTTTCTAAAATATCAACATAAGTTAGTTGCGAATTTATGTGCCATATACTATTATCAGAAAGGATATAATCAAGACCGCCGAGTTTAAATAAATAAACTACCCCAAGAATTACAAAGATTGAAAGTGTTAAAATATGAAAACTAAAAATTCCTACGGCTACATTAGCAGAATCCTTTACTCCGTTAATAGTTAAAATAGCAAAAAATCCTAAAACACCAATAGTCCCTCCAAAAATAATTAAATTTTCTAGATTTTTGCTATCTAATGAGCTAAGAATGAGAGGTTTGATGATAGTAAATAAATAATCAACGCCAGATTTAGCTGAAATTACAGCAGTAGCTACATAGCTTAAAATTGTTAAAACTCCAGCAGTTGCGGCAACATTTTTAGATGTTCCGTTTAAAAGTGCATTATAAGAACCACCGTTAATAGGCATCGCTTCAACAACTTCTCTGTAAACTCCTTTATAAACTAACAAAACGAGACCTATAAATAGCAGCACTAAGGGGGCAAATATTCCAGCAATTGGAATAACAAGACCAGAAACATACAGCACAGACGATAAAATGTCGTTAGCACAAATACTTGTCGCTTGGATTTCGTTTAATTTTAAATGCTCACCTTCTATTTTCTTAGTTGTAGTTTGTGTCGTAGTCATATTTTGCAATTGTTTAAAAAAGTCTTAATTTAAGAGAAGCGCTAGGATTTTAAATAATCCAACCTCTAAGATTCTAAAACATTTGTTTTAGTTTTAGCAGCTCGGCGAACAGTAACTAAATCTAGTGACTTTAAGCTATTAGAATTAACTTGACTGATGTTTACAGGAAGAGTTTTTAGAACTGATCCAAGCATGTTTACCATCTGCATTACTATATTTGAATCATCGTCTAATTCTTCCACGATTTCTTCACTAATCTCGGTAGGTGTTAATCCCTTTGAAAGAGACATGTTAATAAGCCCTAAATAACTACGAACTAATTTATCATTTTCATTAGAGAGCTCACCACCTTGATAAGTGAGCATTTTTAAACCATCTGCGTCATAATTAGCATTAATTAAGAAGCTACCAAGGTTATTTAAGCTAACGATTTGTTGAAGAGCAATTGTGTATTGTGACATAGAGTAATTATTAATATTTTTAATTATATGAGACTGATTCTCTGTTATTTTATTTATTTGTGCAAGCTTTGGATTAAGTAGCTTAATTTCTTTAATCTCTTTTTTCTTTTCCGATTTTACTTCTAACCCTATTTCTCTTTTATTACTAACTTCAGATGTTAAGGGAATTTCAGAAATTGCAAGAGTTTTAACCATTTCTAGCGGAATTAATTCATGCCCAGTCTTTACAGCGTCTAAATCTGGTTTCTCTGATCTATTATTCTCTAAATTCATAGATTTTAAAAACATTTTAGATTCATCGTCATTCATTTGATTTTTATTATTTAAAATAGGATTAGATTCGAAAGATACTTTAGAGTCCAATATTTCATTACCTAAACTAAAACTATTCTTAATAACTTGTTTTGACTGTATCCGCTGATTCATTGAATCCATAATATTAGGTAAAACTTGATTAAAAGGTATAGTCTCGGGGTGAATATTACTTGTAGATCGCAATGATGGATCAGAAGATGGAACCTCATCAATTTGAATGTTGTTAATGCTGGAATTGGGAGCTAAATTACTATGCGCTTGAGTTTCAACATCGAATTTAACATCTATATTATTAACTTCTCTATCTGACCAAATAGACCATTCTGGGTTATTAGGTAATATTATAATATGACTATTCCTCCTGGGCACTACTTCAAAAGGAGAGTTGCGAACTGTTTGAGGTGTATAATCTTCATAAACTTCTAGACCATTATGTATTTCACCTGTTTCCATATTATACCAGTATTCAAAAGGTTTAGGACGCAATTGAAACTTTAAATTATCCCAATCTAAACATACACCTTTTTCCTCTGCAAGAGATTCACTAGAACGATAACAAGCATTACTGAAAGCAGACCCTAAATTTTCAAATTTTTCTTTATAACTAATTAAAGACTCGTCTCCTAAATATTTTTCAAAATTAATTAACTTAATTCCGATTTTACGAAATTGCTCTACTAATGAAGAGACTTCAGGAATGAATTTAAAAACATCTAAACTTGAATCCAGCATTCGAACCGCTACTTCAACATTTTGTTGCATTAAAACCTCATCTACAATTCCATTATTAATTAGTTTCTCTAAGTTTATACTAGCAATAGGAGTAACTGGTTTTGCAATATTTTCAGTTCCAAAAAAATTGATGGTACTGGTATCAAAAATTATTATTTCTTTTTCAACGATGACTACATATTGATCAAGCCAGTAATCACGAAGCTCAGCCGTAGTTTCAGTTTTAGCTATTTGTTTAAGAATATCTTTTAAGTCAGGCATATTTTGTTAATAATATTGAATAATATTTGTTATTTTAATTTAAAGTGATTATAGAAAAGTTTTTTAGTCTTGACAAATAATGCCTAAAAATAGTATGAAGTCAGTATACACAACCTTTCCATAACTATTTTCTATGTCCAAAATTAATAATTTAGCTGAGCTATCAGCTGATAAAGTAAACGCAATTATAGCCGAGATACCAGCTACAATGAGAGAGGAGCAATATTTAGAAGTTGGGGTTAGACCTTGGGGAGCGTATTACGTACTTGAAGACAAACCTAACTTTAAAGTAAAAAAAATTATTGTAAGTTTTGATCAGAGATTAAGCTTACAAAGTCATAAACACAGAAGCGAGCATTGGATAGTTGTTAGCGGAACTGCGACCATTGAGGTCAGAAAAAAAGATTCAAATGAAAAAGATTGGATTTTTGACCTTAATCCAAATGAAAGCTGTTTTATTCCTTCTCAAGCAATGCATCGCCTAGCCAATTATGGTAAAATTCCATTAGTTATAATAGAGGTCCAAGTTGGAGAGTATACAGGAGAGGACGATATTATCAGATATGAAGACGACTATAAACGTACCTAATAATTTTTTTAATGACTTTCACTAGTTACTTAAAATTCTTTAGATCTCAACCTCTCTTTTCAGCTCTTTTTACACTATTAAACGCAGGGTTAGTGTTTTTTACAATCTGGAAAATTAGTTTTCTACCCTTGAGTATTTTTATTTTAGCAATTAGTTATATTAAAATTTACGAGTGGGTTGATGATCGCTTTATTGACGACAAAATTGCAAATTGGATTTTTAAACAAAAAACTGTTTACGCTAAATTTAATTTAAATTCAAATTATACTTGTAATGTTAGCGAAATGGAAAAGTTTTTACTTTCTCTACACGCAGCTTATGGAAGCAGAAGTCAAAAAAATATGAGAGTAGAAGGTAAATATTTTGAAGATTTTTCTCTTGAAATTCACACTCTTGACGGAGAAATTCAGATGTTTTTAAAAATGTATAGTAACAGTCAATCACTATTTGAAACTGCGATGAAGCTCCATCTTCCCAATTTTGAATATAGTTTTACAGAAGATCCTCTCTCTAACTTCCCAATCAATTGGTCGCAAGCTAGTAAACGATGGAAAACTTTTGACGGTGGTGAATTTAGTATGATTAATTCTGAAATTTTTCCTATTAAAAACTACCAAGAACTTACCTTTTCTAATCCTGATTACCAGATAACTCCGATCAATCAATTAATAAATGTACTAAAAGGTGTCAACGATGGAGACTATATTTGTTTACAATTTTTAATTAGACCCCAAGATATTTCAGGGGAAAAATCTAAGTGGGAAAGTAGTTTAAACAAATTAAAAAAAGAATATGCCTCAAATAGCGCTATTGGAATCGGTGGTAATGGCAATGTTAACCCTTACACAGCTCAAGAAATATCGATAATAAATAAATCTGAACAGAAAATTAATGCACCTTGTTTCCAAACCAAAATTCGATTTACTTTGCTCGGTAAAAAATCAACGGGTAAAAAGTACTTGGCAGGAATTATGACTTACTGGAAAAATTTTGCAACTGACAAGCAAGCCATAGTTCCTAAACCAAAAAGCTGGGATGAATCTCCTAACGCTACTTGGGGAGTATTTTGGGATAAATTATACTGGACACCAGAAATGGAAAAGCGAGCTAGACAATTCTATTTAGCTTTTTTAAATCGTAGTTTCGGCAAAGGAGGAGAAACCCAATTTTGGGACATTAATTCTCTCGCATCAATTATTCAAATTCCAAATTTAAACGTTGTAAATAGTAAACTAAATATTTCACCAACTATTAAAAAACCACTAACAATGGAACAAAGAAGAGAAATCTTGCGTCAAAAAAGTGCAGAATTTTCCAACAAAATAAAAACTCTTTAAAGCTTCTAAATAAAATGTATTATTTGACAAAATTCAGATAAAAAGAGTATTGAATTAATATTATTTTACCTATCTATTTGATTATCAGTAGTAATATGTCCATCGTTAAAGTTTATAAACCTACAACCCCAGGTCGTCGTAAGACCTCAGTTATTGATTACAGTAAAATTCTTACTAAACACGAACCACACAAACCACTTTTAAGTCGCAAGACCATCCAAGCTGGCCGATCTAAGGGTAAGATTACCGTTAGACACCAAGGAGCTAGTGGATACCGCAAAATGCTTCGTGAAATTGATTTTAAACGCAATTTTGAAGAAGGGTTTAAAGTAATAAGTATTGAGTATGATCCGAATCGTACAGCTTTTATTTGTCTAGTATCTTGTCTTAAAACAGGTACTAAAAAGTACGTTCTTCACACTAAAAATCTACAAGTAGGAGAGAAATACCAAACTGATGATCTAGCTTCAACAGGTAATAAAACCGAACTCAAAAATGTCCCAGTAGGAACTTTTGTTTCACAAGTTGAATTAAGCCCTAATAAAGGAGCTCAAATTGTCCGCTCTGCTGGAAGTTACGCTATTGTAACCGCTAAAGATGATAAGTATGCTACTTTGAAGCTTCCTTCTGGAGAAATCCGTAAATTTTTAGCCATCTGTAGCTGTGTAGTTGATCGTGTTGGAAATGACGCTCACTCATTAGTGCGCATCGGTAAAGCTGGTCGTATGCGTAAAATGGGTGTTCGTCCTACCGTTAGAGGTAAAGTAATGAACCCTGTTGACCATCCTCATGGTGGAGGAGAAGCTCGTAACTCAATTGGTATGAAGTATCCTAAAACTCCTTGGGGTAAGCACGCACTTGGTGTTAAAACTCGTAACAAGAAGAAAGCAAGTGGTAAGTTAATCGTAGCTCGTCGCAATGGTCGTAAATATTAGTTAAAAATTTGTAAAAAACCAAAAAAATTCACCTTAGTAATGCTAGGGTCTTTTTTAAGCTAAAAAAAATAACACCAGAATAAATCATAGTGTTATAGCAATAGATCTTTGAAACAAGAAGACTAAAGAAGCCTTAAGTGGGATTCTACTTTTAGGTAGAGAAGTGCAATTTTATCTCCGTAAATAAAAGCTTTACTGATAGGATCGTAATCAAAAACTAAAATACCAACTGTAAGACTAATAAACTTACCATTAGGTTGCCTCCTAAGAACACCTTCTAAATTACCTTTAAGCAAAACTAATTTAGTCTCAAAAAAAGGCCTTCTTAAGTTGAATTTAAGAACTTTTTTGTAGACACTAGCTTTGACTTTAACTTCTACCATCGGTGGACTCTCCGTTGCGTACATGTTTTTAACCCTATTTGATAGCTAAATTTACAGAATAACAAACATATTTACCATCAGCAGTTTGCCACTCTCTGTTATTTTGCAAAACAAATGTCAAAATACCAACATCATGTAAGCATACTTGAATTTTATCTGGGAATTTTTCTCCATCTATTCCAGCTTTAATAAGTTTTTTAGTGGTTTTTCTAAGAAAGTTTTTCTGAATTTCATGAGCGTTAACTGTAATTCTGACATTAGAATTAATTGACATGATGAAATACCAAAAATTTGCTAAAGAACGATTCAAGTAGTAACAAAAGAATTAAGTAATTGTCAAAATTATATGACACCTTCTATTAAGTCCCGAATAAAAGCCTCATTACCTTCCAAACTATCAGCGTAGTGATTAGTATCTGGGAAGTCTAAATTCATAATTTTTCGCCAGACAGCTTGGACTAGAGTAGATAAAGTATCAATTTCGTTATCTGAAACATCAGTAACTAAAACTCGCTCATTCTCAAATTGAGCTTCCAAAAATTCAAGCGCACCTTCAAAAGTACAATGCTTAAATTTATCAAAGTAATGAGAGTTTTGAATTAATAACCTATAAAAATACAACTGCCTTTGATAACGTGTGGCTTTTATTCTAGCGTAATTTTCTTTTGGAGTCCAGGATGTTAAAGTTTTTCCTGTTTTATAATCTGTTACAAGAAGTTTTTTAGTCTCTGGTATATACTCTATCTTATCAATTGCACCTGTAATTTTAGCTTCACCAACTCTAATATTCTGCTCCCTGAAATTAAACTCTAAATAAGACCTAGGGTTAAATTTATGCGAAGATTCTTGATAATATCTTCTAAGCTCACGTTTCCCTTGCTCTAAACAATAATTGTAATCATCGATACTCAATCTCTGATCCCGAAGAGCATATTGAAAATTGGCAAGCAATTCATCCTCAACAAGCAACCCTCTTCTTTGCCTCATTTGAACATAAAATTTACGCAATGCTTCATGCATGGCCGTTCCGTAACAGCTTGAACGGCTTTTTGATTGAGGAAACCGCAGTAAATTCATCTCAAGAAATTTGTGAGGCCCACCTCTAAGTCCAGTTCCTGAATCAGTTGTAATATCAAGAAAATTGTTTAAATGAGTTACACTAAGCTTATAATTCTCAAGTACTGGTTTCAAGAAATCTAAATTCTCTAGTTGCTCTTTAGATAAATGAGAATTACTTTTTTTATCAAGTGAAATTATATGATTATTACTCTTTTTATCTTTAATACCCTCCTTTAAAGTTAAAGAAATTGAATCAGAAATTTTATTAAAATTAATTACGTCGTCTAGAAACGACAATTTTTTAAGAGATTTATTATCAACGCTTTTTTGACTAGTTGTGAAATACAGATTTTTTTTAGCTCTTGTTAAAGCGACATAAAAAAGCTTTAGTCTGTCATCATAATTATCTTTGTTAGGAGTAATTTGAAGATTACACGGAAGAATTTTAAAACTGCTCTTTGGCTGATTGTTCCAAGATTCATCAGTACAATTAATTATAAAGACACTTTCATATTCTAAACCTTTTGCACTATGGCTGGTTAATAAATTAATTGAATTGCTTGCATCACCAACAGTAACCGTACTGTTAATTGGAATATTATTTTGATCAAGAAAAGCTATGTAATTTAATAAATCACTTAATTTCATAATTTTACTTTCTCCAATATGATTTCTGATGGCAGAAACAAAAGTTTTTAGAGAGGATAGAAGTTCAAAATAGTTTGGTTGTGATTCTAAATAATCTTTATAAGGAGAATAATGTTCCATAAATATAAGATGATGAACTAAAAAATAATGTCACGGGAAATTTCTCTGGCAATATCTTTTTGTTTTATATCCTCTCTTTTATCAAACTTTTTTTTACCTTTCACAATCGCAATTTCAGCTTTAATCCAACGTTTAGAAGTAAATATTTTAGTAACGATAATAGTTACTCTTTTTTCTGATATCTGTGAAATAATCTTGCTTTGTTCGCGACAGTTTAGAAGTAACGGAACATTTAGTTGAACTTTGTCATTTCCTAGATTTATGATTTGTAATTGTTTTTTTTGAAATACTACAAATTTACCTCCCAACGCGATTTTGCGAGCCCTAATCTCTTTTACAAGTTGAGAGTCTAAACTAAGACCTGCAATGTATGTGTCTAATATATAATAATCGAAATTTGCACGTTTATTATAAGCCAAAATAGACATACTGATACTAAATTATATCTCTGAATTTATTTAAAGTAGTAGATGCAATAGTTAGTTTTTTACCTTTGATGGTTCTTGATCTCGACTTACCAATCATGCGGTGTTGTTTATTAGTACGATTAAGTAAAATTTTTCCGTTTGCAGAAACTTTAATGCGTTTTTTTGTTGCTTTATGAGATTTAGAGCGAAATTTAGATAGAGTCATATTTTTTGTTTTAAAATTATAATTTTCTTATTTCTAGTTACTTCCATTTAATTTTTGTCTCGGTGTAAGTAACGTGCTTACGTAACACAGGATTATACTTACGTAAAATAAGTTTGGCTGAAGCCTGAACTTGGCTTTTCCCTTTACCTTTAGATTTTTTAGTTAAGTACCTATGCAGTATTTTCTTTCCATTTTCGTTTGTTTCTGTTGCAATCAAACAAATTTTAGTTTTTTGCCAAGCCATATAATTATAGTTATTTTAAAATCAGATTATTAATTTATTTTTTCAGTTTTTTCAGTTTTTTCTTCTATTTGAACAATTAGTCCTTGATTGTAAGCTTCGACAATCTCGTTAAACATTAGCTCAACAGCTGATACTGAAGTATTGTTGAAAACTAAAGTTTTTGATAAATCCTTTGGTAACAGTAAAGTGTTTAAATTTGTAAACGCAATAATAGGTATTCCGACAGTCTGGGCTTCTAGAATTGCATTAGAATTTTTAATTGTGTCTAAAATTATTACAGCGCCAGGTCGATTATTTTTTAGGGTTTTTAATCCTCCAAATAAAGCATTCTTTTTTTGATACTCTCTATTTGTGTTTAATTGCTCATTACGAGATAATTTGTCGAAGAAATCACTGTTATTTTTAATGTTTTCAAGCTTTTCCAGTGATTTAAGTGTTTTACGAACTGTTACCCAATTAGTTAAAGTTCCCCCGAGCCAACGATTATCAACATATGGCATTTGGTCTGATTTAAATTTCTTGGAAAGATCTGGTACTAAGTTAGATAAATAGTTAGAAGTACCGACTATAAATAGTTGCTTTTTTTGTTGACCTAGCTTGTGAACAAAGACCAGAATATCATTCAAAACATTCATTGTTTTTGTTAAGTCTATTACACAAATAGAATCTTTAGTTTTTTGATGGACAAATTTCTTTAACTTAGGATTTAAGCGAGATTTATGATTACCTCGATGAGATCCAACGTTATATAAATCCATTAAGCTAAGTTTTGAGTTCATATTATATTAGTTTGATAAATTGATAATTATTGATTCATTTTAGAAATAACTTCATCAGTAATTTTATGACCTGTCTCCAGTGTAACATACCATTTACGAGGCCTGAATTGATTGACTACATTACGTTTTTTACCACGTTTTTTTTGCTTTATGTAGCTTTTTGTTGAATTGATATCGACTACCTTGCATCCTTTTTCATTTAAAGATTTGGTTAATTCAATTTTATTAGTTTTGTAGTTTTTATTAAAGTTGGCTAATATATATACATTTTTTGGTTCTAGATTATAAGCTTTTTCAGTTTGTACGATTATCCAAGACATATTTTATTCAGTGTTTTTTTTAAATATATTAATTATTATTAAATTATAGGTTCCAAAGCAACTTTGATTCTAGAATAACGACGTGCAATTTTGTGAGCCGTGCCTCTACCTCTAGGAACACTTCTGTATAATCTCTGCCCTTCCTCGGCTACAATCATTGCTATTTTATAATTATCATATTCTTGCTCCAAAAGACTCAAACTACAAGCTGCATTTTTAAGCAGATGGTAAATTTTTTTGCTCTTAGGGCGACTATTGTATTTTAATTGGCTCATAGCTTTACCAAGTTTACTTCCACGAATCGTGTTGATAATTAATCTAGCTTTTCTAGGAGAATAATTTAGTGAAGTACTAGCATCAAACTTTGTTGTCATAATTATTATGTATTACTTTCTAAAATTTTAGTTGATTATATAAGTTTATGTAATTCAAATCATGCTTTTTTGTCAAGCAAGATCAGCAAAAAATATTAAATTATTTTAAGCTATTTACGTAGACAATTTAAAAACTTACTATAACTAAATAATAAGCTTTTAAAAAATAAATTTAATTGGTCGGGATGCAGGGAATTGAACCCTGTACCTCTTGCTCCCAAAGCAAGCATGCTACCGATGCACCACATCCCGGTTCGTATTATCAACATTAAATATACTATTTAATTTTGTCAAATTTGAGATTAAATTCAAAGTCAAAGTTATTACATTCGAGAATTGATTATTTAGAAACCAAAAAAACCTTAGAAAAATCTAAGGCAATTTTGATTTGTTTTTTTAAATAAACAAAAATTCTAGCAATAAGTATTAATATCGATTACTTGAATAACCTCCATTTCCTCCACGACTTCCCCCTCCGTTGCCAGAGCTTCGATCGTTGCTATATCCTCCACGACTAGCACCTCCTACGCTACCTCCACGGCTAGCTCCTCCTCCATATGATGGACGTGGTGCATTACGATCAAAAGGTTTCTTTTCGCGAGGTGGTTCTGCTTCATTTACAGTTAATTGATAACCTTCAACTTCTTGACCATCTAGGGCTTCTGAAATGTGACCTACTTGATCATCTGAACAAGTAACGAAACAAAAGTTTCGGTAACCACCGTATTCTTTGTCAGCGATTAGTTGTACGCTTTCATCAGTAATTTCAGGAAAAACTGAAACAAAGATTTTTTTGATTAATTCCACTCTTTCAGCTGGTGGCATATTGCGATCCAAGCCGTTAATTCTAACAAATAGTTTAGACATAATAAATAATAAATAATTGTAATATAATTTCACCCGCTCCAAAAACTGTTGTATAAACTAAACTATTTATAGAAAAATTATTTCACAAAGCCCAAAAATATTACTTTGATATCTAAAACTATTTATGAGAAAATGGCAAATAGGAAACTCATAGCTATTTTTTTGTATAGTCTCTGCCAGTCAAATAATCGTAATTTAAAAGATTTTGCAATTCACTTTGATTATCTGTAAAGGGTTAATTTTTGTTAATGGGCATAGGTTTTAAATTATTCACAAATTCAGAGTATAAATTATCTGGATAAGTTTCTCTTAAATTATTTACCCTGAATCTAATATCTTGATGACTTGCTAAAATTATTACGAGACATTTAGTTTTACTAAGAGTGGCAAGCGTGTGCTTTTGCCAATTAATAAAAAGGATGTTTTTGACATGAAAAAAAAAAAACGCTTAGTAGTTTGTTACTTCATTTCATATTTTCTATGCTTGCTATTGATAAAATAAATCTAAAACTCAAAAATAATTGGTTTAACAATGATACAAATGTATATATTGTATTAAGCATGCCACTATCTGATATGGGCAAAGGTACTGTTGTTGCTCATATGCTAAATATGCTACCTAATTCAGATGCCATCAAATTTGATGGACTTTTAAATACTAACAAAAATGGTAGGCACACAGCCAGCGGGCATGATGATTTTGGAATATACGAAAAATACAACCCTACTAAAACTTTCGGCGACGAGAGATATATACTAGGAGGGGATCTCTATAAAGAATTTATTGAATTATACGGCGAAGATGAGAATTTGTGTTTTAGACCTCATTTTTACAAATACTTTTTAACCAAAATTACTGATTTGTGGAGTAATATTTCAAAGCCTAAAAATATAATTTTAGAAATAGGCGGAACTGTCATTGATTATGAAGTTGATTCATATGTGCCTCCTGCAATTTATTATCTTAAAAAACACTTAAAAGATAAATGTAAAATAATTTTATTATCTGAAATCAGTTACAACAATGAGTATATTAAAACCAGAACTTTACAAAGAGCTGTTGAAGAAATGGGTAAAAGATTTATATTACCTGATTTGATATTGGCTAGAGAACCTGCAAATTTTCAAACTGATAATAACGCAGAAAGAACTTTAAATGAGATAAAAATTTCAGATACTATTGAATCACGACTAGGATTTGAATTTGATCCAACTAATATAATTACAATTCCTTTTTATTCTCAAGATAAAATTGATGAACTCGGTAATTACCTTAAAACTAGACTAGCTGATAAATTCCCAAAGAAGCATACTATTTTTCTAGGATCAAATAACAAATCCAAATTAACAGACTATAAAAAATATTTGTCCGATTATGATATAGTTTCACCTAATGATTTAAATTTGCAAGCTGATATCAAAGAAAACATGTACAGTTTATTAACTAATTCCCAAAATAAATCTCGTGAATGGGCAAAGTTGAGTAATTTACCAACAATTAGTGAAGATACTGGCTTTTTTATTGAGGAATTGAACGGAGAGCCAGGGGTTGCCGTCAAAAGATGGGGAGGCGAATTATCTGAAAATGTTACCGGAGCTGAATTTCTAGATCATTTAAAACAAAAAATATTTCATTTAGATAACCCTAGATGTTATTTTGAGACAGTTGTATCTTTAGCTTTTCCTGGTGGGAATGTAGTTACGACAGCTCATCAAACCTTTGGATATATAGATAAAAATAAATTAGCAAACCTTTATATTCCTGATTATCCACTGTCTGCGGTGTTTATTGCTGATGGAAGAAATAAAACTTGGTCTGAATTAACAGATCAGGAAAAAGTTAAATCAGACGAGAGATTAATTTTTAAAATTCAAGATCTTATCAATCATTATTTGACTAAATAGAATATGGAAAAACCTATAATAATTAGTGGAGCTCCTGCCACTGGTAAAAGCGAAGTCGCTAAAGTTCTAGTAAAAATGATTCCTCATCTCGTTAAACTGGCAGCTTTAACAACCAGAAATCCCAGAATTGGAGAGATTGGAGGTGATGATTATAATTTTGTTTCTAAGGAAGTTTTACAAAAACAATTTCAAGACGGTGAGTTGATAGAAGAAACGCTTTGGGAATGTGAGTTTAACAATCAATTATATGGCTCTCCTAAAAGCTGGATTAACGAATTACAACACACTGCGATGCAATTATCCGAGCAAAAAGCCCCAGACATAAACATATTGATACTCTCGCCCTCCGTTGCAGTAGCTAACAGAATTAGAGATAAGGCTAAATAGTGATGTTGCATGGGTACATATGTACGCCCGCGAAGATGACAAGCAAGTTCGTCTAGCTAAAAGAAACCAGATTACCGATGATGAAATCAATTTACGGCTAAACCATGGTGATGGACACAATTTAATACATAATGCAGACATAAACTTGAATACTACAAACTTGTCTTTAAAACAAACAATTTCTGTAGTATTATCTTTAGTTTACTCTTCGGATTAAGTTTTTTCTGTCTCAGAAATACGCCCTCAATTAATTAGAAACTCTTGTAGATGTATTGCTCACGTGTCACCTTGTTATTTTCCCAATTCGTTATAGAGACTTGTTTGCCGTTAAAAGTTTGTCCATTAATATCCAAATCCATTGATGAGGTGGTAATGACAATTGATTCTTTTGTAGCCTCGTTGCAATAAACAAAAGTATCGTCAATAGTCATTGAACGCATTTCTGTAATAGAGCTAAGAAATTCTTCTTCACGCTTTAAATTCTCTGTAAGTCCAGTTGTAGCCTTACCATCACTTTCAATCATAGTTACGTTTTCTGCATAATACTTTTTCATTGCTTCAATTCCTTGCCCTTGATTAGTTAAGTCATGAATTTCTTTAACGGCTTGAATTAATTGATCTTGTGTTAACATATAAATATAATATAAATAGATTTAAAAACTAGCTTTTTAGACTTGAAATATACAATTATAACACTGTCTTTGTCAATTATTGCATTTTTTCTCAATAACCTTTTTACGGAACTGGATAAAACTCGTCAGTTGCAAAACCCCCACTCAAACATACTTCACAAACAGGAAAACAGCCAATTGAGTAGTGTATTTAAACCTTATTTTGCCAAAAAAAAATATTTTACCTAATTTATTATCTAATCTAAATTCTTTATGCTTAAGCCAGTTTATTATTTTTTTGTTAGTTTGTTATTATTAGGAATAAGTCGAAATATTTTTCCAAAATTAATTGTGAACAATGTCGGAGACTTTGGGTGGTTTTTAGTGATTTTAACTTTATTTAATTGGTCAATTGTACCAATTTTACAGATTATAACTTTGCCGATTAATTTTTTAACTATCGGATTAGCAAGTCTAGCCATTAATCTAGTCTTTTTGAATTGGGCGATTAACTTGAGTCGAGGAATTAAAATTGAAGCTAGTGGGTTTGAGTATGTCTTTTTGTTATTTATGGTAAGCGTAATTTTAAGCTTAACCAATGCACTTGTGAACAAAATTACTTAGAATAAGTTTTTATTATTTCATGTAATTACTTAGTTATAATAGCTGTAATAACTGTAATACTTATTATGGCCTGGCCAATTACAATTTTTAAGTAATTTTCCAAAAAAAACCGTAATTTCTTAAATTTTTTCCCAGTAACCTTTTTGTGGACCTGAGTAAGACTCGTCAGTTGCAGGGTCCCCACTCAAACATACTTCACACACAGGAAAGACAGTCAGTGCCTCAAAAGTCTCAATAAATCCGCAATCAATACATAAATACTCACAAGTTTCAGGAACAATCTGACCCCATTTATAATATCCGTCTTTATCGGGTTCTGAATTGTTATAATTATTCACAAAGTCAATACAAACTTGCAACCAATCGTACTCTGGTTCAATTTTAGCACGGTAAGTTAAAACTTTAATTTCATTCTCTTTTTTAGACAGCCAAAGAATACTGTTATTAGCTAACAAATTATTTGTCGTTCCAACCTCTTGAGATTGTTTCAAAATGTCTCTAACGACTTGAATTTCAGGTAAATGGTTATCTTCAACTAAAAACTCAACGCTAACCTCTTTGTCATTAAAAAAGTTTACAATTTCTTGGCGATCGCTAAGGACTTGCCCTAGATTAGAAATAAACTCTTGATTTGGACCATGACTTAGAAATATAATATTCAGACCTTCTTTTAGTTCAAATTTTTTAAGCATAATTTTAGACATAATTTATTTAGAATTTTTTTCGGTATCACGACCAGCGTATTCATCTTCAACAGTATTTATTAAAACAAACTCACCTTCTTTGATAAAGGCGGGAACTTTTACAGTTAAACCAGTTTCAATGATTGCATCTTTTTCTATATCACTTACACTATTACCCTTAATAGCATCACTTGTTTGAATGATTTTATATGAAACTTTAATTGGCAGGTCAACAGTTATTGGATTATCGTTGAAATAAACTATCAAAACCTCCAGACCATCTTTCAAATATCCTTCTTTACCTCCTAACATCTCGGCTTCAATTTCAACAGTTTCATAACTTTCAACTGTCATAAAGCTTAAGCTACCATCACTTGCATACAAGTAGTTTGCTTTTTCTTTACGTAAATCTGCCTCTTCAATTCGCTCCCCTGCTTTAAAAGTATAATCCATACTTAAACCTGTAATCAGGTTTTTTATTTTGCATTTTTTAGTAGGCTTTCCTTTAGTTACCTTGCTAAAATAACAAGCAGTTACTACACAAGGTTTGTCTTGAAAAATTATTACTTTGCCGAGTTTAATATCTGAAAAATCTAACATATTGAATTTAATTTTTGTTTATTTGAGTTTTATCCGGCGCATCGCATAGGACTTGAACCGTTTGTGATTTTTTATAGAATAAAAACATCATCGTAGGTTTAAATTTGTTTACTGGTGCATCGTATAGGACTTGAACCTATGACCCCTTCCACGTCAAGGAAGTGCTCTACCGCTGAGCTAACGATGCGATTGCAGATAATCATTAATTAGAGGGTTTATTTTGTCAAATCAACTAGGCTTTTTAAAAATTTAGAAACTATATACAAAAAGATATTTAGTAAGTAAGCTTTAAATGTGTTCGCGAATACACAACTTTTTTAAACAAAGTTTTTCTTAAAACCAAAAACAATAACAAACATTTTTTATTTAATTATGATCAAAAACAAAAATATATTTAAAAACCTAACAATTTTAGGCTTAGGACTTTGCGGTATTGCCGTGCTTTCCTTGGGAGTTATGATCCCAAATTCAGTTGCCAATGCTATGACGAGTAATCAAACCTCGATTACAAGCGACACTACGCTTACAGTAACAGGGAGTGGGGATAGTGTAGCACAAAGCGATAATATTTCTTCTTCTGATATGAGCAGTAGTGGTGTTGCGCTTACAGTAACGGGTGACGGAGGTGGCATGACACAAAATAGTAGCACTTCTTCTGATATGAGCAGTTTAAGTAGTACTAAAAGTAGTGAGCAATCTTCTAGCTATATGTCTTCTTCTGTTACGAATAGTAGCATGACATCAAGTGTAGCGTCAAGTAACCTCTCTAAAATAGATAGTGTGATTGCAGTAATACAAAAAGCCGTAGGATCAGATATTACAGTTTTAAATAAATCACCTAAAAAAAATTTTAATAAAGATGATAGTTTAATTATCCTACGCGAGCCTCATTCTAAAACAGTACAAATGGTTACAACTAAGTACTTAGTACTTAATTCTGATCAAATGGGTATTTTAAATAAGAAACTTCCTGATATGAACCAGATGCTCCAAGATGCTAGTGGAAGTAGTAATCTAACAATTGGAGTTAGTTGCAACATTTCCTACCCACCATTTAGAATTAGGTGTACAATTAATATCTCGTGGTAAAAATTGTTTAACATTTTTCAAAAAAATATACTTGTAAAAACTCTTTTGATTAATTTCAAGAGGGTTTTCATACATTTGACTAAAAGTCTGTTTGAGTTTACTAATTTTAATTGTTTTTAGACAGATTCTTTATCCCAAAAAAACACAAAAATTAAAGAAGTACAGAGGTAACAAGCTATGCTAGTGGAAAGAATTTTAGAATTTTTCAAAATTAGTGTCCATCCAGAAAACAAAATTCGTACTTTCGGTCCAGAAAAACTTTCACGTGAGAATTTAACTGAGCTACTAAGTTGTACTGAAATTTTATGTCCATACATCGCATCATGGATATTTTCACTTGAAAAAGTTAGTAAGAAACTAGATTTCAATCTGATTCGTAAAATTAATCCTATCGAAGCCGAAACTCTTGCTCGCAATCTTTGCTATTATATTCCTAATCAATGCAGTAGATATTTTAGAGTTACTCGTGGAGTAACAATTGGTGCTTGTAGCCTTAACCCTCTCACAATTGGTGCTTGTAGCCTTAACCCTCTCAATGTTCATCTAACTAATATTAGAATGAAGGCCCAAGAGTATTTAGAACAAATTGGCAGCCCAGTTCCAACTGGACCCACTTCTATGTATTTGCCTGATACCGCTACTAGTATTGCAAATAGTTTTCCAGTAATTAGTAAAGCCTACAAGATTCAAGGAGGCATATATTAAAATATTAGTTAAACTAATTCAAATCATTGTCATAGTGAGCTTGTTGAAGATGATAATCAGTTTCTCTTCCAGCCCCGCTAAAACCCAGCTTTTGAAATATCATTAGCTGGAATTTTTTTAAGTCAAAATTAACCATACCACCTTTTTCTTTTATTTTTTTCATATATTCAACGAGCTCTTCTAAAATCTCAAACTCTTGATTCTCTTTAATATTTTTAGCTAAAAACTGCTTAACTTTAGTTATCATTAAATGATCAGAATAACATTTTAGCTCTATAATTTTTTTGTAACCTAAAATTTCTTTTAAAACCCAATTTTTTTGTCCTTGCTCGAGCTCAACATTCAAATATAAATCAGGGCTTAAATAAAACTCATTATCAACAATTTGCCTCTTTGAAACCCTAATCGTAATGCACCCGAAGTCAGCTAAAACTCTCAAATACCCAAAATTTGAAATGTAATCAAGGTAACTGCTTAGAACATACATTCTTGTTTCTATTCTAGCCATTCAAGATTTCAAGCTTACTCTCCTGCTCAGCCTTTTCTTGCTTTCTTAGTTCTAAATTATTTTTTTTGTCTTCAATAATTTCAGTTTCAGCATTGTCAATAAATTTTTGATTTGTGAGCTGATTCTCAAGACCTAAAATCTGCTTATTTAAACTCTCAATTTGTTTAACCGTCCTACTAATTTCAGTATTTTTATCGCTTACATAACCTATTAAATCAATCCCAACCTCAAATTCTCCTACTTTAATTTGGTAATAATTATCAGGTATAACCTGATTTAAAATCTCAATTCTAGCCAGCAATTTGAAATACTGGGTATAATTCAAAATAATTTGATTATTTGTAGTAACTTGAATTAACTGAGTTGGATCAATATTAAATAAGCCTTTAATTGACCGAAGCTTAGTAATCATTTCTTTGATAACTAGAAACTCGTCAGGTAAGCCTATTTGATATTGATTATTCCACCCTTCCTCGCGAATCAAATAATGTAAATCTCTCTCACTCGGATAAAGCTCTTGCCAAAGCGCCTCAGTTTCAAAAGGTAAATAAGGATGCAAGATTACAATTAACTGCTTCAAAAGTTCAAAAGCAAAGTCCACTTGACTCTCATCTGTCTTTAAATACTCTATGTACCAAGCAGCTAAATCATTCCATACAAATTCATAAAGAAGCTCAATAGATTGACTTAAATTATAACTGTAAAAATTTAAACTTAAAGCCTCTTCTAGCTTAGTAAATTCTCTAAGAATCCACTTACTAGCAGGAGCTAATAGTTCAGGATATTCAGAATTTAAATTAGAGATTGGTTTATGTTCAGATTTTTTGGTAGCTAGAAAACGTGCTATATTCCAGAGCTTATTCCCAAAATTACGATATTTAATGCATGAGTTATCAAGGATTGATCCACCAAGACGCATATTTTTACCTGGAATCATGCCAGAAAGCATAACAAGCCTTACAGTATCACTAGAATATTTATTAATTTGTTCTACTGGGTCAAAACCATTCCCGAGGCTTTTACTCATTTTTTTACCTTTTTCATCTAGAATCCACGGATGGCAAAGATAATCATTAAATGGCACTTGCCCAGTGAAATATTTACCCGTCATTTGCATCCTGAGAATCCAAGCATAGAATATCTCCCAGGCACTCGTCATTATTTGAGTCGGATAATTCGTGCTAAAATACTCTATTTCCTCTACTTCTTTATTTTGAACAAAAAAATCAAAAAATGAATTATTAGAAACTAAGTTCTTTTTAAGATTTCTTATAAAATTTGGATACCTAAGAGTTGCTAAAGGCCAAAGAGTAGAGCTAAACCACGTGTCAAGAATCTTAACTTCCTGCACCCACTCCCCTGGTAAATTAGGTTTATTCGCTGATATCTGAAGATGTTTCCCGAGCTCAGGATTCTGCTTTAATTCTTTTATTGAATAAAATCTTTTTTCTGGATTCAAATCTAAATTATACCAGATTGGCATTTTATGACCCCAAATCAAATCACGACTAATGCACCAGTTTTTGATTCCTTCAAAATATTTTTGTCCTCGCTCTTTGTAATCTTCTGGATAGTATTTAACTTCTTGAATTGAATCTAAGGTTAATTTTTGTAAAGTAGTTTTTGGCTTTTGGATTACATAGACATAGTATATTTGCTGGCTAATTTTACCATTTTTATCAGTTTGGTCATAAGTTTTTTCCCCCTCGTCGCCTATTTTTTTAACGAACCCAAGTTTAACTGCAAGAGCGATACTATTAGCGTTATAGCTCTTAACTTCATAATGCAATTTATCGGTGGGCAGGTTTTCAAAACTCCAATTCATCAAACCTTCCATTGCCTCTGTCGCAAGTCCCAGCCCTCGAAACTTCTCTACTACCCAAATACTAAATTTATAAACCCCGTCTTCACTTCTAATGCTGACATAACCACAAAAATCACTTGTTTGTTTATTGATTAAGGCAAGTGCTAATCTAGAATGATTGTTTGCCTCGATCCTACGATTTTCTATCCAGTCTCTTGCTTCTTCTTCGTTTTTAAAAACTTCTGAAACAACCAGATCAGCATCTAGTGGTGACATACTAACCTGTAAACTACTACTATCGGTTGAATCAACCACACGAAGAATTAAATTCTCAGTTTCAAGTTTAGTTTCGAGCCAATCATTAGCCACAAAATTTCTGATGGGGCGATGAGTAAACGGCTTATAATAATCAAGGAAAAACTCCTCGCTCACAAGTGGCTCTACAATAGTTTTTGAACGCTCACAAATCGTAACGTTGTGTTTATAATCCCAATCAACTTGATAATTACTGTAAAACTGCTTCAAATAATTAATTCCATCTCTATATTTCAGGCTTAAAAATTTTTCCTCGTTAAAATCTTCTAAACTACCCTCTAATGTATGATCAGTTTTGGAAACGTAACCTGCATTTAATAACTGATAAATTATCTTGATACGAGCCTGGTAAACATCCATTTGTGAATATTCTCCATTAACATCAGTGAGTTTACCTTGTTTGTTGATAACCATTGGGAAATTATAAATTCCATGCATGCGGGCTAAATTATAATCAATCGCGTCATGAGCTGGAGTGCATTTCATTATCCCAGTTCCAAATCCTTCCTCTAAAGAATCTTCTATGTATAGAATAACTTCGCGTAAGCCTAATACTGGTATCTGATATTTTATTGTAATGTGAGAATTTATTATAACATCAATAATCTGATTAATTTCAACTAATTCTAAATTTGTTTTTTGGAGAAATAAATTCCTAATTGCACTAGAATGAGCCATTAGTTGTTTAGATGCAATAGCTGTTTCTACCCGAACAGTCCCAATCACAAGACTAGAAAGAGCATCATAAATATACGGTTTGTATTTTTCATAAAACTCATTATTCGGCTCACTAAAAGGAAAAATTGGAAGAACGCTCTGCAAATCATAACGATAATGAATAAAAGGGTCATTAACTTCAAGCCTTCCGATGTCTTCTGGCACATCGCTAAGGGCAGTTTGTAAACCTACTGACCAGTTAATTAAATAACTGTCTTTGTAAATTAAACCGTCTTCCCAATACTTTCGGAAAGCGTAATCTACCATATCTTTAGATTCATCATCAAGCGTAAACATTAATTTATCAAAATCAGGTGTTTCCCCAAGTATTTCTGCCTGCTCTCTCTGCTTTATTCTCCATTCATCAGCTTTTTGCCAAGCTAGTTTAAGCCACAAATCTGCTTTATTTTTTTTCAAAAAGTTTCCTTTGTCTTCTTTTGGTTGTTTTAAAACTTCTGAATATTCTTTTTCTAAAACACTATCAAATTCCCCATTATTAACAAGTTTATTAATTACACCTTCAAGCTGAATTCCAGCGTGATCAACTCCTGGATAATAAAGAGTGCTGAGCCCTTTCTGGCGAGCAATTCGAGCTAGTGTATCCATTAAATAGTGCTCAAAGGCATGTCCCGCATGCAATTCCCCAGTTAAATTAGGAGGAGGTGCAATTA
This sequence comes from Minisyncoccota bacterium, assembly GCA_043772945.1. Lineage (GTDB taxonomy): Bacteria > Patescibacteriota > JACMRA01 > JACMRA01 > JACMRA01 > JAYVFR01. Next base: position 31,475 of record JAYVFR010000006.1, read on the forward strand.
TCGTGTAATTCACGCTATCTTTTTTTAAACCTTGGGCTAGTCTCTGGGCTTCTAAGTTTCCGAGCTTTGAGTTTTTCCACTTTAATTTGATATTGGTCTGCTCCGCAAAGGCATCATAAACGCTGGATAAAGTCATATTCTCATAGTAAGCAATAGAGAAGTGGATTGTCAATTTGCCTGAACTAAATTTTTGTGTTATTTGTGTGAAAGGTAAACTTTAGTAATTCCAAGGGCAAAACATGTACAATTTTATTCAACAACTTTTTACTCTTTTTACTTGTACCAAAACAATTAAAATCGAGTTCTGGGCAAGAAAAAAAGGTAATAGTCCTCTTAGTGCTGATTGCTATACTCGTTGTGGGGAACTTACTCTTTGGGTAACTCCAAGTTTAGAAAAAAAAATCCAAGACACAAGATTATACAATAGAGGAAAAGAAAAACTTCTCGAGAGCAACTCTAAAATGATGACTGCAATTGAAAAAGAAATTCAAAGATATCAAACGAAACCATTTTACCCACCTGATGATTACGAAATTTCTTGGGAAATAATTAAACTAGTTTAATTGTCAGCCCCACACCTTCTCCCAGCTTACTGCAAGTTGGGATTTTTCTTTGTGAGAAAATATCACGTGGTGCTTCTCGTAGAGAATGTAGCTTTGGGAGATTTTTTGGTTTAATTTTACTTGGTATTAATCTGGTTTTGGAGGAGATTAAACCTAGATTCTAACAGGTTTTGTTTGTTGTTTTGAATAGTTTCTAAAAGCTTATTCAGATTCAAAGTGTCTTCAGTTGTAATTGAATTAAGGACGAAAGTTTCGCTTTTAAGTTTGTTTTCAAGCGGGCGGATTCCAATTTTAAGTCTCCAGATATTTTCTTTTTTGAGACCCATTAAACTCAAATACTCATAAATGCTATTAAGTCCTCGATGCCCTGCACTACCTCCCCCGAGAACTAGTTTATTAGACCCTTCAAATTGATCGCTGTCATCCTGCAAAACTATTAAAATATTCTCCTGATTAGAGTCAGAAAGCTTAAAATATTGCCAAAAATCGAACAAGGGCTTTCCTGATAAATTCATATAGCCGTTCGAGTAAACTAAATTTATTTGAGGTTTTTTAGCAGAATTAAAGGATTTTTGAGAAGAACTAGTTTTAAAGCTAACTTTCTCACTCGTGGCAAACATTTCTAGTAAAAGTCTACCAATATTGTGTTTAGTATTTAAATATTTTTTGTCATTATTTCCAAGCCCATAGATCACAATCATGCAAAAATTTCTTTTAAAGAACTTTAAATTGAACTAACAAAAGGAGAAAAACCCCAAGAGCTACTCGATAAATCATAAAAGGCTTAAAACCATATTTATTTACAAGTCCTAGAGTTAGCTTAATACCCAATAACCCCACAATAAAGGAAACTACAAAACCGATTGAAGTATTAATTAAAAGTGTGCTTTGGAGGGCTACCTCTCCTTTTTTTAATAAACTAAAAACTTTATATAGACTTGCAAGCAAAATTGTCGGAATTCCAAGCAAAAAAGCAAATTCAATTGCTTCAATTCGATTCAATCCCTGAATAGTTCCACCACTAATAGTCGCTCCTGAGCGTGAAACTCCAGGTATCAGGGCAGTTGCTTGAGAAAGACCGATTAAAAGTGCATCAAGTGGCTTTAAATCCTTAATTGTCTTGTAATTAGTTGGGTGCTTCTGCTCAATTAAGTAAAATAGTACCCCAAAAATAATCGTAGTAAGTGCAATTACCATAGTAGAATTCTCTAACGCATTCAACTTATCTTTTAAACCGAAACCTACTAAAATCACAGGAGCCAAACTAACAGCTAGTAATGTGTAAATTGGTTTAAACTTAGTTAATAGATTCCAGATTTTAACTCTAAAATAATAAACGGAAGCTAAAATCGCTCCAAGCTGAATTACCACAGTATAAAATTCGTTAACTTCAAGACCCAGAAATTTCTGCGTGATTATCAGGTGCCCTGTTGAGGAGACAGGTAAAAACTCTGTTAGACCCTCAATTATTCCTAGAATTATAGAATGCCACCAAGTCATAAAAAAAATGTTTATTTAAAAATGAAAATTATTAAACACAAAGATGGTAGGAGAATAACTTGTTTGTCAAACTTACATAAACCTAAAAACTGTGCTTATTTGTGAATTGGCTACAGGTTACGGTTACGTTTTTTAAAAAAGCTTGCGGGAAACCCCGCTGGAGTCAAATCATGTCAGTAGTTGATAATCTAATACGAATCATTGCACAAGGAAAAAGTGCAGGTTTAGATACTTCAGAACTAGAGAGGGGTCTAAAAGAACACCTCTTGAAAGCTCAGAAAGCACAAACAAAGCTAGAAGAAGTACAAAGAGATCAACGTAATCCACGATAGACGCAATCTTTTTCTCACTGAAAACACTAGCTTATAGCTCGCAACATTTTAGTTGTGGGCTTTTTTTTATTTTATTCAAAAACCCCAACACTCCTTCTAAATCAAATACTGTATTAATTATTGGCATAAATTAGTTATTTTTTTATCCTTCTAGCTTCATGACTAATTCTTGGATTTGCCCTAACAAACCATTCCCTTTAGATGTATGAGTAATTGAATTAATTCCTATATCTCGAGCTACTAGCACATTCACTTTCTTATCATCTATGAATAAACATTCCTCAGGAGATAATCTATATTTATTTAAAAACTCCTTGTAAAAACGCTCATCAGGTTTACCAAAATTATAATTATTACTACCCAGACCTCCACTAAACCCAAAATTACTAAATTTTTTGGCAATAGTTTGGTTGAAATAACTTGAGCTTTTGGTTAATACATTAGTCAAATAATACAAATTATACCCCTTAATTAACTCCTCAATACAGACTAAACTATCTTTGTAAAATTCAAAAGTTTCAGCTTCAGGATAAAACCCCAACACTCCTTCTAAATCAAATACTATATTAGTTATTGGCATAAATTGGTTATTTTTAAACTTCATTCAAAACATCAAACCCATCCAGATTACCAACGATACCAACCCCAACAATTTTACCTGTAACTATTTTTTGATCCCTTAGTTTACGAGCAATTTCGTTCAAAGTTGATCCAGAACCAATTGCATCATCAATAATCAAACAAGAATTATATGTTTTATCAGAGTTGATAAATATAGTTTCTCTAGCGTTTTCTATGCGATCTAACCTATGTTTTAGCGTTTTTTGCTGAATAGCTATATCTATAAATTTTTTCTCAGCAACAATACGAGGTTTATCTCCACCAATTGCTTGATTAAGAATATCCATAAATTGAATTTGACGGGGGGTTGACGGGGGCACAAAACAGACAGAATCATAACCATTCAAGAAACTTATTAATCTATCTTTAAATTCCTCACAAATGTAATTAATGTACTTCTCATTTTGTGTTTGTTTAGAATGTAAAAGAAGCTGACCAACTCGGGTTTTACCAAATCTAGGAATTTTATAAAATTCACAAAAATACATTTCATCAAGTTGAAAGTCTTCACCGAAAACTCCTCGCCCTTTATTACTAGCATTAATCAAACCTTTAGCTCGCATCTCATTATATGGCTTGTTAATCTCAATATATTCAAGAGCAGTTTTTACAAAATCCTGTTTGGTTTTAAAGCACCAATTATAGAAACCAAGAAAACTTAATGAAACAAAACCAGAATTATTTATAAAAACATAATTTCTAAACAAATTGTAAATTTCATTATCAAAAGACACAATTACCTCATCAACAAGATAATTTAAGGCACGTTCTTTTGAATCAAAAATTTCTTTATAATGCTCTAGTTTTTCTTTCAATTCTTTGTTATTCATATATTTTTTATTTATTTAATTCCTTCTAGCCAGTTTTTTAACTCGCTCAAGCTCACTTTTATGCTCTCGCCGTTGTATTCAATACTGACTTCATTTGCATCTACGTCTTTTTGACCGATTACCATCAACATCGGGATTTTCTCTAGCTTAGCTTCACGGATTTTTTTGCCTAGGGACTCTGAGCGGGAATCAACTGCATAACGAATTTCATTGTATTTGAGTGGTTTCATTAACACAGTTTCGTTTAAAATTTCTTTAATTTGGTCTACAAAAGATAGAACTTGATCATTAATTGTCAAAATTCTCAGTTGCTCAGGAGCAAGCCAAAACGGGAATTTACCCGCAAAATGCTCTAAAAGAAAACCAATCATACGAACTTCTGTACTAAGAGGCGCTCGGTGAATTACTAGGGGAGTTATCTCATTGTTATGCTCGTCAGTATAAATTAGATTAAACTTAGTCGGGGTGTAGAGATCAATTTGAGAAGTAGAGCAAGTGTAGACTTTACCAATAGCTGACTTCATTTGAACATCAATTTTAGGACCGTAAAAAGCCGCTCCATCATTAATAATCACATAATCCACACCTGCCTTATCGCAAGCTTCTTTGGAGAGAGCTTCAGCTTTTTGCCACATCGCCTCATCCTTGTGATATTTCTCATTAGCAGGATCCCGCAGGGCAAGTTCAAGCCAATAATCAGTAATATTTAACTCTTTAAAATAAAGCTTAATGAGATCAACTGATTTAATAAATTCATCCACAGCTTGCTCAATAGTACAATAAATGTGTGCATCATTCATTTTCATAGACCGTGTTCTCATCAAACCAAAAAGAGAGCCAGAATCTTCGTAACGATGACAAAATCCATATTCTGAAAAACGTAGTGGTAACTCACGATAAGACCTCTTACGAGCCGCAAAAACCTGATGATGGAACGGACAATTCATCGGTTTAATATAGTAATTCTCACCATCAATATCCATAGGAGAATACATAGAATCACGATACATCGGCAGATGCCCTGAAGTTAGAAATAAATTTTCTTTGGTGATTAAAGGCGTAGCTACTGGTTGATAGCCTTGTTTTTTTTCCTCTTGGGCCGCCCATTTCTCTAACAAATCAATTAAAACTTTACCACGGGGAAGCCATAGAGGCAAGCCTTTACCAATCAAATCAGAAAAAGCAAAAATATCTAATTGCTCACCTAAAATTCTATGATCTCGCTTCTTAGCTTCTTCTATTTGTTTATTGTAATCTTCTAGCTCTTTGACTGTATCAAATACAACAGCATAAAGCCTTTGCATATTAATTCCACGATCTTGATCCCCCCGCCAATAACTCGCGGAAAACTTATCTAATTGAAAACCAGCGATTTTAAAATCACCCAAACTTGAAATATGAGGACCTTTGCATAAATCTTCAAAAATCACTTCATCGGTTTTAGTATTGCGGATTGAGTAAGTAGTTATAATTGGAGTCTCTCCCACTAATAAATCGCTTTTCTCCTCCTCGCTCAAACCAGTAGTTCCCTTATCGCGCAAATTCTCCAGCAATTCGACCTTGAGTAATTGACCTTTAGACTTAAATAACTTAATAGCTTCCTCCATTGCTAGCTCTTTTGACTCAAAGACTAAGTCTTTTTTGATCAAGTCAACGATAACTTTAGTAACTCCTTTCAAATCTTCTGGAACAAGGTTACGCGGTAAAATAAAATCATAGTAGCAACCATTCTCAATAACGGGACCTACACCGAATTGAATAATTTTAGGCTGATAATCCAATCCTCTTTTAACAGTGGTTTGGGTATATTGGTCAGCCTCTGCTGCACCATCTCGACCCTCCATTAATATTTCAAGCTTAGAACTACCAAACCAATCATACCTATATGACTTACCAGCTTCCAATACTGGATTAGAATAATCTTTTACAGTTATAATTACTTGAATAACTCGCTGCTGGTAATTTTCGTTTTTAGATCTCATCTCCACTGGCAAATCAAAATCTTGAACGTGAACAATATCAATAATTTGGTTCAATTCAAAGTCAAGCTCTTCTTTTAATTCCCTCTTAACACAATCAAAAATCGTTTCCCCGTCTTCAAGTCCTCCTCCTGGCAAGTCCCAACAATTGGGGAATTTCCTCCTATCTGAAGTTCGTTTTTGAGCAAATACCTCACCTTTGTCATTTTTAATCAAACAATCTACAAAAATAGCCCTACCAGTCACCAAGCTTTCTTTTAGTAATTTGTTTAATTTTTGGTTAATGTTATTTTCTTGTTTGAAGTATATCTGAACTGCACAAGCCATTAAGTGGGCGAATGAATGTCTTTTTGTGTCTAATTGCAGATTGGTTGAATTTGAATTAATGGACATAATTTTTAAATCTAAAACAAGCTAATAATTCCAAGAATAAATAAAATAAGGGTACAAACACTAGCAGCTATATTAAAACCCAATTTGATTTTAAACTCCCAGTCATTAATATAAGCCATACTAAAGAGAGCTTTACTAACAAGCCAAGTTAAACAAGTTATTACAAAAATAGAGCTTCCTGCAACATAGAAAGTATCAACAGGTAAGTAAAATTTAGCAGTATTAAAGTTATCTAAAAAATTATAATTAAATTTCGTTTGGACAATCCACACAAGTGGAAGAAAGATTACAAGATTTTCAAGATAATTCAAATGCGTGCGGTAAGCACGCTCGAAGTTTACATTCCCTGTTGTTGCTGGAGCTACAACTTTATATTTACCTCGAGCTACGGAAACAAGAGTTGAAAGTGTTTGATAAGTGATGAGAGCAATAAGGGTTACGAGAATTGGAAATTGCATAAAGGGATTTTTTAGATTACAAATTGAGTTAGTTTGTATATATTTTTAAGCTTTTTTGATAGGTAATTTACGGCTTTTTTTAATAACTTCTGTAACTAGAAGTGTTTTAAGGTTTTCATCCGCCCTAACTTCCAAATTCGTACAAATAGGATTATCAAGCAAAAATTCTGCGATAGGATCTTGAACTAAATTTGCAATCAGAGATTTAATTTCACGAGCCCCGTACTCGAATTTTTCACCTGAATTTGTAACCACGTAATCAATTACGTTGTCTTTAAAAGCTATTATTCTACCGCTCTTTAATAAATGTCCTTGCAGTATTGAAAGTTCTTTGTGGATAATTTGGCTTAAAACTGATTTACCAAGGGGTCTAAATACAATTTTACCGTTAATCCGGCCTAAAATTTCTGGTTTAATGGCTTTTTCTACTTCTGCCATTACAGATTTCTTTATTTCACTATAATCCGCTTCTTCTTGTTTTTCAAAATCCACAAACCCAATTGTAGAAGCAAATTTGTTTAACTGACTTCGCCCTAAATTAGAGGTCATAAAAATCAACGCATGTTCACAACTTACGACACTTCCTTTGGCATCAGTAATTGTTCCGTCCTCGAGCATCTGCAAAAGAATATTTAAAATCTCGCGATTTCCTTTCTCAATTTCATCGAAAAGAATTACACAATAAGGTTTCTTGCGTAAAAACTCTGTTAGCTGCGGAGCATCATCGTAACCTACATAACCAGCTGGAGCTCCAAGTAAACGTGAAATAGTGTGTTTCTCACCAAATTCACTCATATCAAGTTTTAATAAATATTTAGTAGTATCTCCATAAAGTTCTTGCGTCAGAACCTTCACAAGTTCAGTCTTACCAACTCCCGTAGGACCAAGGAGAATAAAGGATGCAATCGGGCCTTTATGCGGATTAACACCAGAATAGGCTCTCTTTAGCGAGCGAGTAATTTGAGTTGTTGCTTCAGTCTGTCCAAAGATTTTATTATTTAAAGCATCTTCGAGGTGCTTAACTTGTGTAAAAATATCAGAACTAATTCTAACAATCGGAACTCCTGACATTTCTGAAACTGTTCGCTCAAGAATTTGTTTAGTTACTGTTACTGATGGAATAATTTTTTTGTTTGGCAAATTCAAAACAGCTAATTTTTGTTCTAAAACTTTTTGCTCCTCTTCAAACTTTTTCGATAGTTCAAAATTTTGAGATAAAATTGCTTCATTTTTTTGTTTAATTAACGCTAGAATCTGTTTCTCTAAATCCTCCCAAGAAGCTACTTTATTTTTATCTTCTTTATTATCGTTTGCGTACTGAATTCTACAACGAACTAAACACTCATCTAGAACGTCGATTGCTTTATCAGGAAAATATCTGTCAGGCAAAAACCTCCCTGCAAGCGTAACAAGCCTATCAAGCATTTCCTCAGGAAAAATTGCATTATGATAGTTCTCATAAACAACCTTAACCCCTTTTAAAATATCAATCACTTGATGATGATTCGGCTCTTCTAACCTAATTGACTGAAACCTTCGCTCAAAAGCTTTATCTTTCTTAACTATTCTGCGATACTCCTCTTCGGTTGTAGCCCCAATTACACTAATCTCGCCACGAGAAAGTGCTGGTTTTAAAATCCCCGATAATTCAGGCCCACCGTTAGCCCCACTCCCCGCTCCAATTGCAGTATGAATCTCATCAATAAACAAAATTATATCCTTAGCTTCAATTACTTCATCTAAAATTGCTTTAATCCTACCCTCAAACTCACCTCTAAACATAGTCCCAGCTACAAGCGTACTAACATCAAGTGAAAGAATTTGCTTATTCTGCAACCAATCAGGTACTTGTTTGTTATTAATTCGCTTAGCAAGACCTTCAATTAAAGCCGTCTTACCAACTCCTGGCTCTCCGAGTAAAATTGGGTTATTTTTTACTTTACGGCTAAGAATTTGTATAGCTCTATCAATTTCTTTTTCGCGATCAAAAACATCAAACCCAGCCTCACTAGCCACTTTTCGATTTAGATTAACAGTAAACTGCGCGAGAGCAGAACCTGAGCGAGTATTGGGATTTTGAGTTTTAAAATTATTTGTTTGGGGTCGTAATCCTTTTTTGTAATTCTCAAAAACTGACATCAACATGTCTTGGATTTTGCTACTACCGTCCTCATTCAAGTGCATTAATTTTTGACCGTTTGAATTCTTAGTATTCAATATTCCATAAACTAAATGCTCTAAACCGACATAGCTAAAATTATATTCCTCAGCCACGGATATAGATTTATCGAGACACTCCTGCAGCTCTGTCGTAATTTCAGGAATATTAAAACCACTGTTATTAACGCGGTGATTCTCTGGGTTCTCATTAGAAATTCTCCTAATTATATCCATCAATTCTCCTGCGCTAATCCCATCAATAAAAGTCATTTGAAAAGGTAAATTCTCCTGAGGTTGAGATAAAATTCCGTAAAGAAGATGCTCTGAACCGATAAAAGTATGTTTAAGTTCTTGAGCAATTTGTTGAGCCAAAGCTAAGGCGTTTTTGGCACGGGAATCAAATTTAGGTACAGGCATAGCAATAATTATGTGTTACAAAAGTAGTTGAAAAAGTAACTGAAAGTTATATTAGTAGACTAAATTGTTTTTGTAAAATTAGCAAGTTCTATTTGAGACTGCTAATAATTACTTTTGAATAAGCTTGCAATTAAATTAAAAATATGCTTACATTGCGTTGTAGAACGCACTCCATAATAGGGAAAAAATTAAAATGGCAATAATTTCTGCTGAAAACATCCTAAAAAAATTAGAAACGCAAGGTTACGATATTCCAGAAGATGCTCGAAAAGCAGTTTGTCTTTTTGACCAGTATAATCAACCTAAAATAAAGGAAATCTATGTTGCCTTAAGCCAGAGACCTAACCATAGACTAGATCGGGCTGAAATTTTTATTGATGTACCAAGTGGTTATATTAATTTAAGCAACTTCTCAGTACAAACTCACGGTGAAACGAATACATGTACAGGTAAGGCCCTCACTTGGATAAAAAGTTTGAATGGAGTTTATACTTTGAAAATATTTACGATAGATCCTATAACGGTGAGAGAATCCGAATATTATGGAAAAATAGTTTAATATTCTTATTCATATCTAGCAATTCGCCCCTTCCAGCACAGAACAATGTGCTGTTTTTTTATGATTACTAATAAATTTATGTTTAAAAAAACCCTGCCAAAAATAACAGGGGGGGAAGTTAGCAGTTTGAGAAATTGATTCTAACCATCTAATTAGTCAAGATTAAAATCACCAGTAGCGCCCTCAACAACAAAAAAAATGTAAGGGCCCGCTTCAGTCCCTAAAATAATGTTGCTCCCTTCACTCAATGCAAATTCCTTGAGAAAAGTAGAGTGTTTGGGGTTACGATCGGGTGAAGCTGTAACTCTAACAATTCTATCCTTTAACGAATCAGAAATATTACTAGAAATGAAACTAACAAATCGACCATTTCTCTTTAACTCAAGAGAGCCACCTTCATCAAAATACAAAATTACATGTTGAGAACTAGGAGTCGTTGAAGTAACCCCGCAGAGCCTTGAGGCTGGATCAAAATATACTCCAATTAATTCACCTAGTTGAATTGGTGCTGCTTGAGCGTTTTTTGTTTTTAAAGATAACAAAGCTAGCAACAAAAGAAGTGCAGAACGTTTTTTGCCCATTAGACCAAACCTAAAAATACATTAGTACCGTAACCATAAAACCTAGGTTAAGATGATTGATGTTGTCAAAACGCTTTAAATTTGAATTTAGAGCTAATCCAATATCAAAGTTTCTTCTTTTAACTCTTTCAAAATTTTCTCAGCCTCTAAATCCTTGCCACTCTGCCCTTGAAAATAAATTTTAATTCCTTTATTTAGATAAGCAGTTTGCTTTAGACTATCTGCAACCTCATTTAAATTGAACTCTACCGTTTCAAAAATTGTTGAATCAGGAATAAAACTCACAACAGTTCCTGTTTTTTTCCAAACTATTAAATCCATTAATTCTGGGTATTTACTAGCAAGTAAACTCTCTGGAAATGATTGTAATTCCCCCATAACTTTACCTTTGCTAAATTCCATGTAATGAATTTTTTCATCTCGCAATACCCAGACTTGCATCTTAATTGAGAGAGCATTTACAACCGAAGCTCCAACTCCATGAAGCCCTCCAGCAAATTGATAGTTGGCCTGGTCAAATTTACCTCCAGCATGCAAGACAGTCATAATTGTCTCTAAGGCACTTTTGCCAGTTTTGGTGTGAGTGTCTGTTGGAATTCCACGCCCATCGTCAGCTACGTAAACAACAGTGTTTTGATTATCAATTGAAACTTTGATCTGCTTAGCATGACCCGCCATAAATTCATCAACGGAATTGTCCAAAATTTCTCCAATACACCTATGCAAACCATCCTTTCCTGTATTCCCAATATACATTCCAGGACGTTTACGCACAGCCTCCAACCCCTCTAAAACTGTGATATTGCTTGCACCATAATTGCTGTTATTTGCTGCTTGTGTTATAGTCATAATAATAAATTGAATTAGACTGCTTTTTTTGTCAAAACCTTATTAAAGTTAATAAAAAAAACCTAGAAATTAATCTAGGAGAGAGATTTGCAACAATAACTAGAAGCTATTCAACGAGTTTTAGAGGAGAGAAATGGTGAGCAGCTACAGCATAAGTTACCACAACTTCATTATTCACTTCTTTTTTATTTGCTAAATACTGAGCTATTTTGAACAAGGTAGCACCTAAACCAAGAGGATCTTTAAGAAAATGTTTTTGAGCGTCTGAAACTGTATCTAACACAAAATTCTGCTTTTGACAAAGATTTTATCAAATTTCACAGAGCATAGGTTGACGAGGTAGTTGAAATGATTTTATTTTGCGTCTGATATATTTTTCCAAGATATTTTTAGTTTATCTTAGTTTATTTTTATGTATAAAACGCTGGATGGATTTGTTACAATCCCTAAATTAGAAATACAACCTAACTTGAATACTCTAGAGTCTAATTCACAAGCAAATACTAAAAATAATAACCAGTTACCTAAAATTCCATTCGAAGAAGTAACTAATAACCAAATTCAAGGAGATGGAAATAATGTTAATTTAAACAGTCATGCAGAGACGGCTGAAGTAACTGGAATAGCATCTGATACTTTTAACATTGACTACAGCGATTATGATTACTCTAATATTATCCAAATTAAAAATGATTTGTTTGTAAAGCTAAATAGCGAATATGGTAGTCAAATTCAGATAACTACCCAAGCAGATTTATTCGATCAAGCTTCGGTATTTAGAAATACGAGGGAGCGGGATCAAGAATTTGCCCAAATCAGTCGCTACAAAAAAACTTGGTATCAAAAATTAGGTGATTTAACGAAAGTCAAGATTTATGAGGGGAACTTCGTGCTTTATCGTCCTTTCCCTGTAATTGTTTGGAACACAATGAAGAACTTAAGTCGTAACAATACAGTTCTTTGGTTTTTATTTGGGTTTTTGTTTATTTTAACTATAAGTTTTCAAATTAAACTTGCTAAAGCCTCGCCTATAATTAATTATATCTCAGCCGAGAAACAGCTAACTCTTTG
>JAYVFR010000007.1:0-98944 GCA_043772945.1 Minisyncoccota bacterium
GAAGAAATTCCTGCCGATATGCTTGATCTTGCTAATGAATACCGCGAGAAATTAGTTGAAAAAGTTGCTGAAACTGATGATATTTTAATGGAGAAATTCCTTGAAGAAAAAGAAATTAGTATCCAAGAATTAAAACTTGCCATCCGAAAGGCTACTTGTGAGTGTCGCTTACATCCAATTTTTTGTGGCTCTGCTTATAAAAACAAAGGTGTTCAACCTCTTTTAGATGCTGTTTGCGAGTATTTACCTTCTCCTCTTGATATTCCAGCCGCTAAGGGTCATGATATTAACGATGAAGATGTTATAATTGAAGCTAAACCTAATGACAATTCACCTTTTGCAGCTCTTGCTTTTAAAATAGCATCTGATAGATTTGGCGAATTAACTTTCTTCCGTGTTTACGCAGGAGTTGTTAAAAAAGGTGATGAATTATTTAACCCAAGAACTCGTAAAACTGAAAGGGCTGGTAGAATTGTAATGCTTCACTCAAATTCTCGTGAGGATGTTGATGCTGTTTACGCTGGAGAAATTGCAGCTTTTGTAGGACTTAAAGATGTTCGAACTGGTGATACTCTCTGCACTAAAGCGAATCCAGTTTTGCTGGAAAGTATTAATTTCCCTGAACCAGTTATTAGCCTTGCGATTGAACCAAAAACTAAGGTAGACCAAGAGAAATTAGGTTTTGCATTAGGTAAAATGATGCAAGAAGATCCATCTTTTAGAGCGACCACTAACCAAGAGACAGGGCAGACAATTATTAGTGGAATGGGCGAGTTACACCTTGATATTATCATGGATCGTATGAAGCGAGAATATAAAGTTGAGACTAACTCTGGAGCTCCACAAGTAGCCTACAAGGAAGCTATCACCCGAGAGGTTGAAATGGAAGGTAAATACATTCGCCAATCTGGAGGTCGCGGTCAATATGGGCACTGCTGGCTCCGAGTCAAACCTATGGAGAGAGCTGATGGTTTCAAATTCCACAATAAAATCGTTGGAGGATCCATCCCCAAAGAGTATATTCCCTCAATTCAAAAAGGCTGTGAAGAAGTTATGCAAAACGGTGCTATTGCAGGCTTCCCAATCTTAGGAGTTGAAGTTGAGTGCTATGATGGAAGTTATCATGACGTTGACTCTAATGAAATGGCGTTTAAACTTGCAGGAGCTAAAGCTATGCGTGATGCCATCAGAAGTGCAGGTGCCGTAATTTTAGAACCTATTATGAAACTTGAAGTTGTAGTTCCAGATGAATATATGGGAGATGTAATTGGAAACATTAATTCACGTCGTGGACAAGTAACAGGAAGCGGTCAACGTGGTAAAGCAACTGTTGTGAGTGCTGAAGTACCACTTGAAAATCTATTTGGATATATTAGTGACTTACGCGGAAGTACTAAAGGGCTTGGAACTGCTTCAATGGAGTTTTCCCGCTATGCTGAAGTGCCTCGCAATATTCAAGAAAAAATTGTTAGTGAGCGCGGAATGAAATATACAGTAGAAGACTAAAAAATCAAACAAATTTAGAATTTTAAACCAACCTTGTTAATTAGCAGCAGGGTTTGTTTTAATGGAGTTAACTGATTTATTTTCTACACACTCAAAAACCAAAGGTTCTGTAATTTCTGCTACAATCATAACTAAACTAACAAGTGGTGGTTTTACTTAAACCAAATATGGTTTATACTTCAAGAATTCGCCCATTGCCAAATCAGGATCATAATCATTAATAAAACTAATATAATTGCTAAATGTTTGATGTAAAATTGGTTTAAACTTACTTGAATTGATATCCACAAATTTACAATAAATCTCTAGTACTATTTGAAACATTTCTTTAGCTTTTTCTATATTGATATTCTCGTACCCGTAAAGACAACCTAAATTATTAGCTGTATTCGCATAATGTTCTAAACTTGCATTAGACAATCTTTTATGAATTTTTAAAGCTATTTTACATATCTCTTCAGCTTCTTTGGGTTTATTATTTGATTTATACAAGCATCCTAAATTGTTAATTGTTGTTGTATAGGTAGGATTATATTTTTCGGGGTTTTGATTAACTAGTCTTTTTTGAATTTCTAAAACAAGGAGAGAAATTTCCTCACATAGGCTAAAATTATTTTGTGTCTGAAAATAATAAGCTAAATTAAAATAAGTTGTAGATAATTTAAACCGATCATCTTCACTGAAATTTATATACACTTTCTTTTCTGGAAGTAAATTATAAGCTTTAATAGCATATTCTGTGGCTTTAGAAAAATTTAGATTACATAAATTAGTGTTAAAAGTTTTAAGCATTATATTAGCTGTATCTAAATTACTCGCCTTAGAAATCTCTAACTTATATAATTTTATCCTCTCTAGATAAATAAAGTAAATAGATAATTTTTAAGTAAATTTGTTGTTGTTAAATTAAAAAGTATAATTGTAAAAACCAACTTGTTGACCAAATGTCTTTTTTAGAGTGTGCTATTTTTGTAAAATTAAAGGAAAAGAGCAATTCAAAGTAAAAAACCTAACTATTCAATATAGTTTTAACGAAATAGCAACCATGCTATTGAACATAATCGGCAAGGCAAACGGTTCAATGAGTTTAACTTCCCCAAACAAAGAAGGGGTATGTAGCGGTATTTTGTTTGTTGTAGATTATACTGATTATGTATCTTACCAGCTAGAGATTCCAGGCAAGTACCAAATTAATTTTTGCAACATTAATGGTATCTACACTCTTCCTCATGGAAGAATAGAGTCTAATGGAATAAATCAGCTAATTGGCTTGTTTGATACTTATTCAAAAATCAAAGGTTCTATAATTCTTGGAACTAGTTGGAATAATCGCTGGATTTCTGATGGCACTAGTTGGGTTCAGCTTAAATCTTAAAAACTCTTTATTTATTTGTACAATCTGCTGTTTCTCTATCATTTGAAGGATCAGCAGTTTTTTTCTATTTACAAAAAATTAAAAATTAGTTTTGACTTTTACTTAAATACTAACAGTGTTACTAACATTCTTTTTTATGCAAATAATAATCAACGCCGGTGGGACAGGAACTCGCCTTTGGCCCCTTTCTACAAGCAACAAACCTAAACAATTCAGCGCTATTATTGATGATGAAACATTGATAGAAAAAACTCTTAAACGAATTAGCCAATTAACCAGCCAAGAAAATATTTGGATTAGCACTAATGTTCGATACACCGAGCTTCTAAAAAAAATTCTGCCAAATTTTAGAGAGGATCGTATAATTATAGAGCCTGAGAAGCGAGATACTTTTGCGGCGATATGTTCGAATGCTGCTATTGTAGCAGGGGCTACTAGCGAGACTGAAACAATAATTAATATTCAAGCCGATGCTTATATCAAAGAAAGTGAGAATCAGGTTTATTTAAAAAGTTTACATAAAATTGATGAAGCAATTCAAACAGGTAGTTACGAATTTATGACGATGGGAGTTAAACCGTCCTTTGCTAATACAGGTCTTGGATACGTTCAAATTAACGAAGATGATAAATTAACAGCTTTTAAAAATGCTGTAATTGTGGAGAGATTTACCGAGAAACCTGATTTGGAAACTGCAAATAAATTTGTTGAATCAGGTAACTATTTGTGGCACTGGGGAACTCACTCGTTTACTTACAAGCAACTAATTAAAACTCTCCAAACAAACGCTCCTGAATCGGTTTCTATTTTAGAGTTAATTTCTAAAAATGGTGAGATTACAAAGAATTTATATAGTCAGTTACCAAAAACAGCTTTTGAATATATAGTAACAGAAAAAATTAAAAGCTTGGGAATAGTAGCGCTTGATGTCAGTTGGGATGACATTGGAACTTGGAAAACTGTATATAATTACCTTCCAAACTTATTACCAGACACAAATCATCTTGAGTTTGCAGGAATCGGAAATAAAGTTAAAACTACGAACAAAGACCTTAAAATTGCTTTTGTGGGGGTTTCTAATCTTTTAGTGGTTCAGACAGAAGAAGGGTTATTAATTATGAATCCAGATAATCATAATGAAATAAAACAAGTTAGTAGTTACTTTGACAAATAATTACTTACAGTTTGGATATACTACATTCTCGAGCTTACTACTACCTAAAAATAGGCAATCAAACCATTTATTAATATTTGTTTTGTCATCGTGGATCAAGCTCGGGACGTAAGTTGTTTCATTTAACTCTAAAGGTGTTTCAAATACGCCCGTAAGGTAAACCTGCTCTCCATTCTTAGCGTACCCTTGTTCTTTGTAGATTTTATCTTTATATTGATTGGTTTGATAGTATTCACTTTGGTCTGCAATTGCATTATTTGAGTTTTTTAGTTTTTTCAAAATAGCTGTTCGATTAGTAGTAATTCTCTCATTATTCCATTGATAATACATAAAATAGATATTAGCCAACAAACTAATGCAAATTATTATTTGAACTATGTTATGAATGAAAGTTTTTTGTAACAATTGCGAAATCATACAATTCTTTTATAATTTTTATACCAGTCTTTGAAAGTATCATTTTCAATTTTATTTCTAATTTTAGTAGTTAAGTTTAGATAAAACTCTAAATTATTTAACGTAGCTAAGCGATACGCTAGCAATTCATTAGCTCTAAATAAATGACACAAATAGGCCTTTGAATATATTCTTAAATCACTAAAACGAGAAGAAGAGTTAATTGGGCTAAAATCCAATTGATATTTAGTACCTGAAATCTGAACTGCGCTATAACTACTTTCATCAAGTTCAAAAAACAAACTACCGTGCCTTGCATTTCTAGTTGGATAAACACAATCAAACATATCAATTCCACGAGCAGTCATTTGGACAATATCTTTTGGTGTCCCGACTCCGAGTAAATGTCTTGGTTTATGATCTTCTAAAATTTCAGTTTGAGTAAGAACTTGAGAATACATAATTTCTTCAGGTTCACCTCCATTAGCAACACCTCCAATACTATACCCTGGCAAATCTAATTCAACAGTTAATCTCGCCGATTCTTTTCTTAATTCTGGAAATTGGGCTCCTTGAGGAATACCAAAAAGAAGATTTTTATGATTATTAATTTCCCTTAGTTTCTCAAACTCATTTTTGCTTCGCTCAGCCCAGCGACGAGTTCTATACATTGCGCGCTTTGCCTCCCTCTCCGTCACCTCTGCCGACAAAGCCTCATCTAAAACAAGGGAAATATCAGAGCCTATTGTAGTTTGGATTTGCATAGAAACCTCAGGGGATAAAAACTTCTCCTCACCAGAACTTGGTACTTTAAATTTAACACCCTCTTCAGTAAATTTACGAATTTTAGCTAAACTAAAAGCCTGAAAACCTCCACTATCTGTAAGAATTGGACCATCCCAAGTTCCGAATTTATGCAAACCCCCAGCCTTTTGTATTACTTCAATTCCAGGCTTAAGCCATAAATGATAAGTATTACCCAATATTATTTGAGCTCCAACTTCACGCACCTCACCCATTGTTAAACTTTTGATACTAGCAAGAGTTCCAATAGGCATGAAAATTGGCGTCTGCACAATTCCATTCGGTAAGTTCAAACTTCCTGTTCGGGCCTTTGTTTGGCTACATTTTTTTTCGATAGTAAAAGTCATATTGTTAAATTTGGTAGCCTAGTATAGTTAAAGTTGTTTTAAACTCTTTATGATTTTGATTATTTTTTAGTGACAAAAAAGCGATGTCATTTATTTTTTTACAAGTTTGCCCAGCTAGAGCTATCCCAAATAATTGCCCACTTTGGTCATTATAAATAACCTTAACAAAACCGTTATATTCTAAATGTAAATAGATTTCAAATTTTACGAGAGACCCAAACTGGCCAGTTGCTTGTCTATAAGAAAGTCCAAGCGTCGCAATAGGATTTATAGTGTTGACCTGATGAACTCCAAAATTAACTTCTTTTAAAAAATTAGTCTGATTTGAGTTATTTGAATTAAATAAAACTACACTTCGGGATTTAGAATCAGCTTTTACATTGTGAATAATTTTATCAGCCAAGTTGGCTAAAATAATATTTTGATTAACTAATTTAAACCTTTGAATATTAGAACCAAAAGCGTAGACATTTCTCAGGGCTGTTTGGTAACCATCAGTGACTAAAATCCCACCCTCGTTAAATTTAATTCCGAGACTCAACAGCCCAACAGTATCTTCAAAGCACTCATGAACATTGGTGTATAAGCTATCAGTAAGATATTCATTTTGTTCTTGATCAAACAACTGAACGGCTGATGAATTTAAATTATCGCTAATTTTTTTTTGAATCAGATTAATATCAGCCCCAAAAAAAAACTCCACATTTTTAGCTAATAAGCTTTGTATTAAATAATTAACAGTAGTAGCGTCGTGATGAACCAGAATTTTATTAGTTTCATTCGAATCAAAAATTTTTACTTTTACTCCCAAATCTGCATAAATATCAGCAAACTCCAAACTTTCTGGATTGCACCCAATAACAGCTACTGAACTTGGAATGTCATCACCATAGTAACTATTATGTTGATGCATAAAAGTAATTGAATTTAGACCGTTGATGCTCGGCATTTCCATTTTTTGCTTACCCGTACTGATCACACATTCTTCAAAAGAAACAACCATACGATTATCAGGTTGAGTGATTTCAAGTAATTGTTTAGTTAAGAACTTTGCACTCCCTTTGATAATTTTTAAGTTAGGATATTTAGCAATTTTAGTTTTTAGTTTTTTTAGTTTCAAACCAACCGTTCTGTTTATAATTTTAGATAAGTTTGATAGCTTAGATTTTTCCACAACATCAATCTCTTTAAAAGCCTTTTTAGGAACATCATGAGAATAAATATAGCTCCCGCCAATTTCATTATTTTCAACTAGTAAAACATCGATTTCACTTTGGGCTAGCTTAATTGCAACTTTACAACCACTTTCTCCCGCTCCTATAATAACAACTCTGTGAAATAACATATTTTTAAAAAAGAATAGATTTTGGTTTAAATTATATTTAACTATGTTTAATTACATTTCTCTTAAAGCCTTAACTCTATCTTCAATTTTAGGATGAGTACTAAATAATCCGCTAATTTGCTGACCAAATTGAGCCTTAGGAGGAGCAATATAAAAATGATTTGTAGCACTGGAAAGATGCTCGCTTGGTATTGGGTTATTATATAATTTTTGTAAAGCACTGATTAAACCATTTGGATAACGAGTAAGCGTAACAGCCGTTGCATCCGCTAAGTACTCACGTTGGCGAGAAAGGGCTAAAGTTATCAAAGTTGAGACGATTGGAGCAAGGACTATGACGGCTATGTAGACGATCGCCCAAATTGGACTTTTTTTATCATCGCCGCTGTCTTTATTACCTCCCCAAAGTGTCATGCGAAGACCTTGATCAGCTACAAAACTAACAATTCCTGCCATCACCATAACCATGGTCTGCAGTAAAATATCACGATTTTTAATATGGCTTATTTCATGAGCCGTTACTCCTTCTAGTTCATTTTTATCTAAAATATTCAAAATTCCTTGGTTAAAACAAATATTAGCGTTTTTAGGATCTCTCCCACAAGCAAAGGCGTTAGCGGAAGGATCTGGCGAGATAAAAATTTTAGGCTTTGGAATTCCTGCAATCCGAGAGAGATTTTCTACCATCTCGTGAATCTGAGGCGCTTCTTCATAACTAACTTCCTTTCCACCTGCCGAAGCAATTGCCAAAGACCCTCCTGCAAAATACCCAATAACAGCTTGAGAAAGTGAGATAGCAAGCCCAATAAAAGCAAGGCCTGGTCTATCGTAAATTATACCAAAGATGTAAAAAATTAAACTAATTAATCCTGCAAAAAGTAATACTAAAAACCAAGTTTGGCGAACATTTTTTGATTGTTGACTATATACAGAAGGCATAATTTGAAAATATAGAAATACCATGCCTAAAATAACCCTTAGTGTCAAATTTTATAACATTAAATTCATCAAATCAATCTGCTGAATCAATTGGGAAAAATGGAATAGAGTTTATTCCAAAAACTTGTATAACTTACAAAATTTAGATTAGTTGAATTTTCTTTTTTTTGTATTTTTTGTATTTCATCAATTTGCCAACCACCATCCAGCAAAAAATTTTTTTTAGAATTTCGAATAGCTAATTCAGTTATCTGAGTTGTTAAATTTTCTTTTTTCAATTGGCCAGAAACTCCAGCTCTGACCGTCATTAATAAGTAATCATTAATCTTATTTTTTTTGAAATCAAAATTTTGCCATTTGTCATAATCAAGCCAAACGCCAATTTCAGCATATGGAGCTAAGTTTTTGTAAATTGTTGTATAATTAAAATTCACATAAAAAATATAATTCCAATTTTTATTCTGTTTATAATTCTTTAGAAACTCAAAATCAAGTTTATAATCCTCTAACTCATTCATTAAATGAATTGTTAAATTAAGTTTAGTTTTAGCAAAAATTTTTTGAAGTTCTAAAAACACAGTTTCCAAGCTCAGACTTTTCATAACTTTTCTATCTTTTGCAAAGTCTTTACCTATAAAATCTAAATGTAGACTTAAATGCGAACTCGGATATAAATCTGGATGTTTCTGTTTTAAGATGAAATTTAAAATTTCTTTTTTGTTTTGTTTTAAAAACAGTAATTTTTGGTTTAGTTGTGTATCACTGTACTCTAAAATAGAAGGATAAATTGACATAGATTATTTTTTGACAAAGGTATTAAATTAAATAATAATCAATATAAGTTTACCGTATTTTTTTATCAGTCAAGTATATGCAAAACAATCCAAACAATAATCAAGTTAATCCCAATAACCCTGTTGTCAATTCTGATCTAAATCAGGTTCCAAATACTTCTTTTGAGCCATCTGCACTCCCTCAAATAGAAAATAATTTTGATCCGAATTTAGATTACACCAATTTTGCCCAAAATAATCCTAATCAGCAAACTGCAAGCAATGAGACTAACGATTCTAGCAACTACAATAATTTTGATTATAATAATCCTAATTTAAATCAAGGATTTGATCCCCTTATTCAAAATACCCAAGATCAATACTACCAGGATCCAAACCAAACCTATGCAGATCCCAACAATTTGACTAATTTGCCGATGAATAATTATAACGATCCATACAACGTTAATAACTCAGACATTTTATCTGAAAATAACAATGAAATAAACAGTAAAGCAGTAGCAAATAATAATGTAAAGAAAAAAAGTAATCTTATTTTTTATGTGGCTAGTGGGATCGCCATGATTGTTTTACTTGGAGTAATTGGGTTTTTAGCTTATCTATTTTTAGGCCAAAACAATACAGCCCCTAAGACTGATGATGTTGCCAATACTAGTACCACTGTTACACAATCAAGCTCAGTAGATAGTAATTTGACTGCCGCAACAGTCTCAGCTCAAAGTTCTAATTCTGATAGTGCCACAAATTTAATCAATACTAATTCTAGCTCCAATAGTCAATCTCAAGTAATTAGTACTTCCGGAAGTGTAAATAATGAGACTTTTAAGGACCCTAAAGGCCCAACTCCAGCGAGTTTAGCACGTAAAAACACAGATACAGTTATTAGTATTTTATTTCTAAAAAAATATTTTCCTAATGACTTAACCCAAGACGGTAAATGTAAGAACGAAGCTGTCTGTGGAAACGGAGTAGATTCTGATAGCGACGGCTTAACTAATTTAGAAGAATATAATTACGATACTGATCCAACTAAAAATGATACTGATGGTGACGGTATTGCAGATGGTGACGAAATTAAAATTTACGGCACTAGCCCAACTGCTAAAGATAGCGATTTTGACAAATATGACGATGCTAAAGAGTTAGCTACTTGTTACGATCCTGCTCTAAAAACTAGCAACAAAATCACTTCAACCAAAAAACAACAAATTACTGACGCAATTAAACTATCTCCCTTGCATGAGCCTACAATTACTACATTGAAAACAGCAGGCGCAACGGACGGAGATTTAGTTAATGGGTACATTGCACGTGAGTGTACAACTGGTCTTGTAGGTGGTCAAAACTAATTCTGTTTTTTTTGATAATATGTCTAATCGTTTAAACTTATTACTACACAACTACGAAATAAGAAAAGATTTTATCAAAAAACTAATTCTTACGTTCTGGAGTTTACTCACATTAGGCCTGTTATTTTTACACCCATTTAGAATAGTTACAAACGCAGTCGAACCAGAGTTTGGTAAGCCAGTAGAGCTTTGTAATGCTGATGGTACCAGTGGATTCGGTACTGCCTGTAAGCAACCAGACAATTTACTTATCGCAGATTCTGGGAGTGGTGGTGGAAATCCAATTCAAGTCATTTTATCTATTACATCATATATGATTGTCATTGGGCTCGTGGTAGCGATTGTATATTTTGTGTTAGCCGGTTGGAAATTGCTAACTAGCCAAGGAGATTCCAAAAAAGTTGAAGAGGCAACTAAGACAATAACATACGCCGTTCTCGGGATGATTGTAATGGCGCTTTCATTTTTCCTAACTTCAAATATAATTAAATTACTAACTTAAGTTAATTAACTTTTTAAGTTATCAAGTATTTTTTATTCTCTTTTACTAAAATATAGTTAGGATTTTTTATTTGATTATACAAGTAGTTTTCTAGGGGAAAATAAACAGTATTATCATTAATTTTGTCGTGGTGCTTGTGGTGGTAAAATCTAGAAATGTTAATACATAATAATATCAATTTAGTAATGATATTGACCCGTGGCTTGTGCCTATTTAATTTTTCCCATTTAGTTGAGTAATGAGGAAAATAAAATAAGAATAAACCGTTTAAATAACCAACTATTAATACTGAGAATAACCAATAACTAAAATAAACAGTTTGATTTTTTAAAACAAAAATTAGTAAAATTAAAAAGATTTGAATAAATCTATCTATCAGATAACCAATCCAAGCTTTGTTTTTTTTGTATAATTTATTTTGCCAGAAATAAACATCTTTTTGCCAGATACGAAAAGGAAGAGTTAATAATGTTCCACCATGAGTTAACTTGTAATCTGGATCTTTCTCTTTATCACCTAAGTTTGCGTGGTGCAAGGAATGCGTCAAACGAAACTCACTAAAAGTTAATCCAGCTAATATAGCGCTAGCATGACCAAAAAAATTATTCCACTCTCGATTACGGCTCAATAAATTATGACTTGCTTGATGGAGAATATTCATTAAATAATGAAGGCATAAAGTTAGGCCAAGGAAATTTAAAATAATTAAATGATTTAACTCTAATTTTAGTTCAAAATTTTGTTTTAATAGATTTTGATAAAAATAAATTACAAGCGAAAGCCCCGCCCAGAAGATAAATTGGTTTACAAAGTATTTTTGAGCAGAATTACTTTTCATTAAATATTGTTTACTAGTTATTTGTATTATTCATTAATGTGGTTCCAATCAACATCGTACAAAATAATATCATTTACATTACGATAGTTCATTAAATCTTCTGGTTTAAACCAAATATTAATTTCGGCCTGAGCGTTTTCGGGGCTATCACTACAATGCATCAAATTACGAACTGCCCGGTTATCTAAGCTAGCGATCTTATAAGAATCTACTGTCATATCACCACGGATTGTGCCAACGTCAGAACTTTTTGGCTCTGTAGTTCCAACCAGTTTAGTTACTACATCAACAGCACTATTCCCCTCCCAAACCATAGCAACTACGGGACCTGCAGACATGAATTTTAACAATGATCTCACAATATCTTTCCCGTATTCAACGGCAGGCTTAGTTGCTTTCATTCCACGTTCTTCTAAATTTTTAATAGTGTTCTGACCCTTAGATTCATACCAAGTGTCACTTTTACCATAATGAGTAGTCAATCTCTCAATATCTGCCATAAACATTTTGGTAGCTACTAACTTTAGGCCGGTTTTTTCAAAGCGTGTAATTACGTCACCAATAATTGAGCGCTGAACACCATCGGGTTTAATAAAAACAAAAGTTTGTTCTTTTTGCATGGGAATTAAATTGTTAGTCATAAGATTAAAATAATTAAAATATATTTGAAGCTTATAATAACTCTAAATTAAATCAGATGTCAAATTGAACCCATAATTCATAAAAAAAAGACCTAAGCTAAAATAAACTTAAGCTGTTTAGAAACAAAGACACTTACATCTCGGCAGGGTTATACAAAAACTACACGCCGTGATAAATTTGCCATTTTTATAAAAAGCTATTTAGATAATTTTATTATGTTTACGGTTTCAAAACGCCCCACAATTAACGAAATTCATTCTCTGTATAAAATTCAAAAAGCCACACCAAGCCAGATTGTTAGCTTCTTTTTAAACCGCATTAGCTCTCTTGATTCCAAATTAAATGCATTCTATAAAGTAACTGATAATCATGCTATTAAACTAGCCAAAACTCAAGATCAGTTATTAGAAGAATCTAAAAATTTTAATGATTTAATTGAGAAATATCCACTTTTTGGAATTCCTTTTTCCCTCAAGGCCATTATTCTAGCCGAAGACTTAGAATTTAACGCCTCCTCTAAAATTTTAAAAAATTATATAGCCCCTTATTCTAGCACGGTTTACACTAAAATCAAAAACAGTGGAGCCATATTAATGGGTATCGTAAATATGGATGAATTTGCTATGGGTGCTAGTGGCGAAAGTGGAGCCTACGGTGCTGTGCGTAATCCTTTTGATATTGACAGAGTTCCTGGAGGATCTAGTGCAGGAAGTGCTTGTAGCGTTGGAAGTGGAGAAGTTGTTTTCAGCCTTGGCACCGACACAGGGGGGAGTATCCGCCAGCCAAGTGCTTTTTGTGATACTGTTGGACTTAAACCAACGTATGGACTTGTTTCAAGATTTGGCGTTATCCCAATGGCATCAAGCCTTGATCAAGTCGGGCCAATTACTAATTCTGTAATTGATAGTATTGCCGTTACCTCAATTTTAGCAGGTAAAGATTTAAAAGATCAGACTAGTATTGACTCTACGGATTTAATTAAAAATTTAAACAATCTCTACAAAAAACAAAATGTCAGTAGTCGCAAATTAAACAAAATTTTAAAAACTAGTAATCCAATCAAAATCGGAGTACCAAAAGAATTCTTTATTGATGGCATTGATATTAACATTGCAAATGCTATTACGCAATTAATCGTAAAACTCAAAAAAATTGGGCACGAAATTATAGAAATAAGTCTGCCAATGAATCATTACGCCATAGCGGTGTATTATTTAATGATGTCAGTTGAAGTGGCCGCTAATTTAGAGCGTATTGATGGAGTTCGATTTGCAATGCAGGAAAATAAATACAGCGAGCTATTCTTTGAGCATCGTGATAAGTATTTTGGAGAGGAAGCTAAAAGACGAATTATGCTTGGAACTTACGCTAGTAGTGCGGGTTATTACGACGCTTACTACAAAAAAGCCCTTGCAGTTAGAGAGCTTGCTAAACAAGATTACGATAAAGCTTTTCAAGAGTGTGATTTAATCATTACACCTACTACACCTGAATTTCCGTTTAAAATTGGTGAAAAAACAACAGACCCCCTCAAAATGTATCTTAGCGATGTGTTTACCTGTGGTATAAATCCAGTTCAAATTCCAGGCCTAAACGTCCCGCTTGGATTGCTAGAAAACGATGAATCTAGTATTAAGCTACCAACAGGTTGCCAAATTCTGGGACCTGAATTGTCAGAAGACAGAATTTATACACTCGCCTTAGAGATAGAAAACCTAATCCAAGAAAAATAGATTAAAATACCTAAATACCCTCTAACTATATTTAACAATTTCCTTATTTAGAGAGTCTAGATAATTATTCAATGTTTCAGTATTTTTTGATAAACCACTAAAATCTCCACTGTATAATTGCTGACCATTTTCAAGCACTAGAATCTGTTTAGATAAGGCTTTAATATCTCGCATATAATGAGAAGTTAAAACAATTGTAACCTGTTCCTTGGCGTGCAATTCATTTAACATATTGATAATAGTTTCATGCGAATCAAAATCAAGACCTATACTAGGCTCGTCCAAAAAAACTATCTCAGGTTTGTGAATAATTGAATTGATTATTTCTAATTTTATGACCTCGCCCAAAGAAAGTGTGCGAACTAATTGATCTAATTTGTGGTTGACTTTAAAAAGTATTGATAAATTTTCTAATCGTTCTTGGATCCCTGTTAAACTTAAATCATAAAATAAAGCATTACTAGTAATTGACCTTCTAGCCGATAAGTCATTACTTAACATTCTTTTTTGACCAGAGATAAAGCCAACTTTTTTTAAGAAATCTGATTGTTTCAGATAAGGATCATAGCCTAACACTTTAACTTTACCATTTGTAGGAGATATTAGTCCTAGCATAATTTTGATTAAAGTTGATTTACCCGCTCCATTAGCACCAACAATCGACAAAATAGTAGGTTTATCTATGCTAAAATTAATATTTTTGAGAGCCTGCATTGATTTACCAAAAGTTTGAGTAATATTATCAACTTCTATTACGGGTTCTAGATGTGATTTAATTTTCATAAGAGTCATATATTGTGTGTTTAGTTCGGAATAGTTTGTAATTTATAATCCTGTAGCTTCAAATTTCCTTAGTCCTTTAGTGTAAACTGCTTTAGCAATTATGAATAATATTATTACCCAGAAAGCCCCAACTGCAATGCTTAATAAAGACTTTTGATAGCTAATTTTACCTAAATAAATTTGCAAAGGAATAAAAAAAGTTAAAGCAAAGGGTAGATTTTGCAAAATACTAGTAAAAGGCAGGTAGTTCAAAGGTAGCATTTGTCCTGAAAGTATTGTTTTAACTTGAGTTACCAACTCAGCGACTCCAAAAATATAACCAAAATAAAAAGAACAAAAACCAATGATATAACCGATGTATAAGTTAATTAAATAAGCAATTATGGTGCTAACTAAAAACAATCCAAAATATAAAATACTTGGTGGCATAACTAGAAATTGAAATCCAATTATTCCAACTATTACTCCAATTAAAACCTTGGTAAGATCTACAACAAAGTATCGCCCGATATAATCAATCCAATAACTTAACCACAAATTAGCAGGCCTTAATAAACGATTGGCTAATTTACCACTTACAATTTCACCTTCAATTAGAGAATGATGACTTAATTGGACTATGAATATTTCTCCCAATAGATAGTAAGTAAATATCTCTCTAAAATCAATATTGGTATTATTCCTTAGGGTTACATACCAAATAAGTAGAACTCCACCTAATCTAACTAATTGAGACATTAAATATGAGATCATACTAGTCAAATATCTGTTGCGAGACTGGCTGGAGTCTTGGAACAGATAGATCCATTTGAGAAAAGGCATATAGTATTAAAAGAAATTTAGCTATTTATTAGCGAAGAAAAATACAATCATGAAGCTCTTCATAGATTGTTGGAGTATCAATCGGATTGATTAATTTAGCTAGTTCTAAATAAATTTCATTATTTTTTTTATTAATAGAAGTCAAACTATGGAATTCATTTCTTATTAAATTTATTAATTTATATGAGATTATATGTTGGGTATTTTTAGTTGAAATGAATTCTGAAGGTTTAAATGAATTATTAAATTCTTCTGATTTTTGGTATTCTTTAAAAAATAAATTAACTACTTCTAAGTCTAGCAAGTAAGCTTCAATACACTGTTTGTTAAGATAAATTAGCTTTAAACCATCTTTTTGAAATTCTTTTATTTTGCTATTTTTGTCTGAATCTGATAATAAATCACTATCTTTTAATACTTTATTAACTTTATTTGTAAATACTTTATCTGCTACTTTTTTGGCAATATGAATATTTTTATTTATATCTCCACCACTAGCAGAGACAAAGTAAATTCCTTCACTACTAAATATTGTATTATAAACATTAGCATCAAATTCACAAGATCGTTCACTTAACTGCGACCCTTCGCAAATAATAATCTCGTCCATAAAATCATCTAATCCAGCACCTAATAGTTTATTACCCTCCATTCTAGCCTCATAACCTGATGATCCTTCTGGGTTTAAACACTTTCCACCTTCAATCAAATAAACTTTCTGGGTTTCTTTAAATTCACTTGAGGCACTGATAATAAACGGGGAGTGTGTTGCAACAAAGAATTGGGTCTCTGGAAACTGAGCAAAAAACTTGGGTAACATTTTTTGTACTTGCGGATGAAGTCCTGTTTCAGGCTCGTCAATTAGGATTGTATTTATGCTAGGGTCATTTTTAAGGAGGAAAAAGAATTTAATTATAACTTTCTGACCATCCGATAAAGTTTCGATCGGAATAGGAGTGTTTTCTAAATCACTAAGAATTAAAACATTACCATCAACATAAATAAATTTGATATTAGTTTCAAGATTAAAACCACCAATATTTTTTAAAATTTCTAATAACTCATCTCTTTCTAATTGAGTTAGAGCATTTTTTTTAAAGTCTACCCTGGGAATTTCATTACATTTAATTTTGAGAATATTTAGAATTAAAATCTCATAAAGTAATTCAGGATTATTTTCTGGAGTTATTAAATTGTAGTTTCTAGAATGTCCTTGGTATCCGTCTTGTGAGTCTGGTAGTCGCTGTTGTATTAAAAATGGTATTAATCTTTGTTTCAAACTATTAATCAAATAATTGTTTTGATACGTAACGATATTTTTTAGTAAAAAAAATTCTTCTTTAAATTCTCCAATATCAACATCGATGTGATTTCTAGGTTTTACATGGCATGCTGAAGGGTGAATCCTGAAGACAGCAACTGCTTTAAAATCTCTTTTGTAATTGCGATTGTCCGTAATTAAACTACTAACCTTATCAGAGTCAATAAAATACTCAACACACTCCAACACACTGCTTTTGCCCGAGCCGTTAGGGCCAACTAAGTAGTTGACGCTTGCTAGATTGTTTAGAGTTAGCTCATTTTCTCCAATTGCTTTAAAATTTTTGATTGTGATTGAGTTGAGCATATTTTTAAATAATTTAATTACTGTAACTAATTTCTTGGTTTCTTTATGTTTAAAACAGATGACGAGGATTAAGCCTAGCTTGTAAATTATAAGCTATTACTATCCTGTCTATTTCGTTTTTTAATTTAAAATATTTAGGATAGTTTCTCGGATATTTAAGCAATATGTGATAGCTAAATAAGTTCTTGCGTTTTAAGAATTTAGCGGGATAAATTGATGACAAACTTAATTCACTAAAATCTTTTTCTAAAAGCGGTTTTAAATAATTCCTAACAGCTTCTAATTTAATTTTAGCTTTTTCATTGCTTGCTTCATGAGTAGTTAGTAATAAAACATTTAGAAATGGAGGAAACCCAAAAATCTCTCGATTAGCCAGCTCTCCTTCAAGAAAGTTTTGATACCAATTTTTAACATTTTCAGAATTAATTCCTTTATTTGAAAGCTCAGTTAATTCGTTAAACAATTTATTTTCAACCGAAGAATCTAAAGTTAGCTTGCAATTTGGATTTAAACTAATTAATAAATCAGCCAAACTTTTGTAAATTTCTTCAGAACACAAATAATCAGGACTGGTTAAAAGATTTTCGGCTTGAATAATTATTACGTTATCAAACTTTGTATAATCTAAACTTGGATCATAAACTCTAGTTGTTAAATAAAAAGATTTAGAATCGTAAATTACAGATTCATTAATTTTTAGTTTATCTAAACGAATTACGTTTGAGCCACTATAATCATTTTTTAACCTAGACTCTAAGTCATCAATCCCGCTTAATTTAGAGTAAATATTATTACCATTGCAAGCACTGCATTTACGAGGATACGGATAAGTAGTTTGACACTGATGACAAAGCATTTCCCAGCTCCCGCTACTGGTTCTATAAGTTACAAGCGAAGAAGTACAGCTTTGGCACTCAAACACAAATTTGCAATCCTGACATTTTGTAAGTTGATACAAGCCTCGGCGGCCATGAATAAATAATATAGACATTTTACAATATTAGTTTTAATTTGTAGTTATTTTATAGTTATCTAATTTTATTTAATTTTGACAAAAAACGCCAGATTGGGTCAGTTATATATATGTCAAATCAAAAGCTAAATACAAAGCCTATCTTTAAAAATATTGGTATTTCGGCCTATTCTAAAATAACCAAAGCAGAGCTTGATAAATTACGTGAGCTAAATACTTCAGAAATTTTAGAAGACACTACTTTCGTTCCTAATCCACATGAATACATTACCGTTCGCGGCGCACGTGAACATAACTTAAAAAATGTTTCAATAGTAGTCCCAAAGAACAAATTAGTAGTTTTCAGCGGTCTGTCTGGTAGTGGTAAGTCTAGTTTAGTTTTTGATACTATTTATGCTGAAGGCCAGCGTCGTTACGTTGAAAGTTTAAGCAGCTATGCTCGGCAGTTTCTTGGTTTAAAAGAAAAGCCAGATGTAGATTCAATTGATGGATTATCTCCCTCTATTTCAATTGATCAAAAATCAACCTCTCAAAATCCCCGATCTACTGTAGGTACAATTACAGAAATTTATGACTATCTTAGACTTCTATACGCTAAAATTGGGATTCAACACTGCCCAGTTTGCAATAGCGCAATTTCAACAGAGACAGTTAGCCAGATGACAAATCGTTTGTCCGAAACTTATAAAAATTGTACCGCTATCATTCTTGCGCCTATTGTCGAAGATCAAAAAGGCTGGCACAAACAACATATTCAAGAAGCCAAAAAAGCAGGATTTAGAAGACTTAGAGTTAACAAACAAATAATGCTCATTGAAGAAGCTGAAAAAGTTGAGTTATCTAAACAACAAAAACACACAATTGAGATTGTTATAGATAGAATTACTTTAAACGATGAAAATAGAATTAGATTAATTGGATCGCTTGAAACAGCACTGCAAAATGGTAGTGATAAAGCAATTGTAATTATTAATGTAGCAGGCGAAGAAAAAATCATTAACTTAAACAAAAATCTCGCTTGCCCAAATGGCCATGGCGCCCCTATCCCTAGTGAACCTCGAATGTTTAGTTTCAATAGTCCGCACGGGGCTTGTAGTACTTGTACAGGGCTTGGTGTTGTAACCGAAATAGATGCAGATTTAGTTGTTCCAAACAAAACGCTTAGTATTCTAGAAGGTTGCATTAAGCCAGTTTCCCGTATGAGCATGAGCGGAGGATGGTTAAATAAAATGTTTGAAGATTTAGCAAAAAAATACAATTTTAGTTTAGACACACCTTGGCAAACTCTTAAACAATCCCAAAGAGATGTTATACTGTATGGTGATAACAAGTTCGAAGGAATGATAATTAACTTAAAACGCCGATACAAAGAATCAACTAGTGAAGCTTCAAGACGCGACATTGAAAGCTATATGAATAAAAAAACTTGCCCTGATTGTAATGGTGCAAGACTTAAAAAAGATGCATTGGCTGTAACTATCGTAGATAAAAATATTTCTCAAGTTGCTAATTTATCCATTAAAAAATGTAGTGAATGGTTTGAAGTTTTATATGAACAATTGAACACAAAAGATAAAGCAGTTGCTAGACTAATCTTAAAAGAAATAAGCTCTCGGTTAAAATTTTTACTAAATGTTGGTCTCGAGTATTTAAGCCTTCAACGCAGTGCAGATACTCTATCAGGTGGAGAAGCTCAGCGTATCAGACTTGCAACTCAAATTGGCTCTGGGTTAACAGGAGTATTATACATTTTAGACGAGCCTTCAATTGGCTTGCACCAGAGAGACAACACAAGGCTCCTTGATACACTTAAACAATTAAGAGACCTCGGTAACACAGTTTTAGTAGTCGAACATGATGAAGAAACAATGAGAGAAGCGGATTACATAATTGACATAGGACCTAAAGCTGGCAAACATGGAGGTCACATTGTAGCCCAAGGTAGTCCAATTGAAGTATCGAACAATCCAGACTCTCCAACTGGTCGATATCTAAGCCAAAAAGAAACAATTGACTTACCTAAAGAGCGCCGAGAGGTTATTTTTAATATTGACAACAGGGTAGATTTGAGAGAGTTAGAAAAAAACCTTAAAGATGAATGGATTGAAGAGGTTACTTTTGCTTTGCGTAAGTAAGTAGTAAAATTTATTTGACCAATTTCCAAAAGATAATTTGAATAAGACTTATACAATTTATAATTTTCTATTATTTTACAATGCATTCTCTAGGTATTTATGACAGTGGTGTAGGTGGTCTGTGTGTTTACGAAGCAATTATTAAGCAAAACCCTGATTTAAAAATCCGTTATTTAGCAGACACTGAATACTTTCCATTAGGTCAAAAGTCTTTTCCTGAGATTCAAGAGCGTTTGAAAAAAGCTTGCCGATTTCTATTTGATTCCAAGTGCGACTTAGTAATTCTTGCTTGTAACACAGCTACCGCAGTAGCTATCAGAGAGCTACAATTACGTTGGCTACCAACTGAATACCCAAATAGTAATAAAAATATAATCGGGATCGCTACCCCTATTACTGAACTAATGAGCGATAAATACTGGCATCTTCGATCACGTCTCGGAGTAATTCTAAGTACTATAGCAACTTTTAGGACGGGATTTTATCAGGCAGAATTCCTCAAGGCAGGATTCAATAATTTCCTTGCGGTTCCAAGCGATAGTCTAGCTTCAATAGTAGAGGATGGTAGCAGAATAGAAGTAGAGGAGGTGATTTCACAAATCATGGAGCCATTTATGTCGCGAACAAGCGAAATTCAAATGGTAGTGCTGGGTTGTACTCACTATCACTGGGTAAAGAACTTAATCCAAAGCCACTTTACAGACAACACAATTATTATTGATCCATATGATATAATTGCCGAGCGAACTAATAAATACATAGAGAGTCATCCCGAATATCAAACAGGACGGGGAGCAACAGAATTCCTATGCACAGGCGACAGTGAAATTTTTAGTAAACAAATTAAAAAATTCCTAGATTTAGACACTGATGTAAAAAGAGTTGGGGTTTAATTGATTACTTCTCTCTATCATTATTTTTAGAGGCTAGTTTTATAAAAGTCTTTTCAGTTAAATCTGCTAATTGTCTAATTCCGTCGCTTTTTTTTTGGTTTAGTTTTGTATAATCAATTTAGCAATCAAAAAGACTTTATAATAAACCTATTAAATGAATTCAAAGAAATAATTGACAGATAAATTGACTTAAGCTCTAATAATTATATATGCTAATTCCCGCAATTAAAATCCAGAATTTATCTAAAACTTACTCTAACGGAGTCAAAGCTATTGAGAGTATTAGTCTAGAAATTGAAAAAGGAGAGTTTTTTGCCTTACTTGGAGCTAATGGCGCAGGTAAAACTACAACTATTGGAATTTTAACGGGACTTGTAAACAAAAGTGGTGGCAAAGTTGAAATTTTTGGGATTGATATTGATAAAGATTTTAATAAAGCTAAAACTTTTATTGGTGTTGTTCCTCAAGAATTTAACTTTAACATGTTCGAAAAATGTATTGACATCGTTGTGAATCAGGCTGGTTATTATGGGATTCCACGTAAAGTTGCAATTCCAAGAGCTGAGCAGATTTTAACAGATTTAGGATTGGGTGATAAAATTAATGCTATTAGCCGAACATTATCAGGTGGTATGAAGCGTCGTTTGATGATAGCTAGAAGTTTGATTCACGAACCAGAAATTCTTATTTTAGATGAACCAACCGCAGGCGTAGATATAGAACTTAGACTTGGAATGTGGAAATATTTAGAAAAATTAAAATCTACCCGAAATATTACGGTTTTATTAACAACTCACTATTTAGAAGAAGTTGAGGCTCTTTGTGATAAGTGCGCAATTATAAATAAAGGTGAAATAGCTAGACTAGATACTGTTAAAAATTTAACCTCATCTTTGAGTGAACAAAATTATTTGATTGAAACTAAAAATCAAATTAACCAAAAAGAAATTAGTAAATTGTTATTTCAAACTAAATTAATTAACGACACTACTTTTGAGATTACCGTTACAGATAAAACTACAATTAATCAACTAATACATTCAATAGATAAAATTAATTATGAAGCTATTTCGATTAAACCATCCAGTAACGGCCTAGAAAAACTTTTCATTCAAACAATTCATCAATAAAATAATATGATAGAATTATGGAACAACTTTGTAGTTTTAATATCCGAAAATCCTTACGTCTTTATTGGAATTGTACCTATAACTATGGCATTTTTTTTACTTAATCGCAAAAATAAACGTAAAATCATTGTAGATCTAGGAGATCATAAATGGATTTCAAAATGAAAATGACAAATTAACTTACCAAGCTAATTTACAATGCTGTCTCCATAGTCTTTATCAGGACTACTTGACTCATCATAATCACGAGACATTAATTCACTAATTTTAGGAAAAAATTTAAGTGTGTTATGGTAGCTGTTAGCTAAAACATCTTCTGGATCTATTTTTTTAATTTCAGCTATTTTTTTAATTATAAACAAAATATGCTCTGGTAGACAAATTTGCCCCCGAACTTCCTTAGGGGCAAGGTATGGTAGGTCGGTCTCTATCATATAATCAGTAATAGGGCAGCACTCAACTGCCTCTTGCAACTTAATTGCACTATCATAACTGCTGATTCCGCCGAAAGCTACTTTACCACCAAATTTGTGAACTTTTTTTAGCTCTTCTACTCCACCAGTGAAACAATGAATTAAAAATTGATTATGTATTCTGGGGTTTTTTTCTATAATTTCAAATAAATCATCAAAAGCTTCTCTACAATGGATAATGAGCGGTAAACCATACTCAATTGCCAAATTGATTTGAGATTGAAAAAGTTTTTTTTGAGTTTTGATCAAATTTTCATCATTAGTGTAAAAATAATCCAAACCAACTTCACCAATCCCAATAACTTTATTTAAATTAATATTTGTATTAAAAAATAAACTCTGTTTCATTAAGTAATCATCAATCTCAAAACCGTCTTTAACAAGCTCTGGATGACTTCCAAATAAATAAAAAATCTTAGAATTAGAATTAAATAAATGGTATAATAAGTGATAATTATTAGTACTAACAGTCGATTGAATAACAAGTTTATGATTAATTAATAATTCATCAATTTTAGAGTTAGCAATCTCTGATAAAACTACAGATTGATTGATATTTGGATCTAATTCACCAATGCTGGGATTAAGTAAATCTAGTTTTTGAAGTAAGGTTTCTAAGTGAACGTGAGTATCGTGTAATAACATATTTTTAAAAAAATTATTTATATAATATAAAAATTGACATAAATAGAATACTTATTCAGTTCTATCTAGTCAATTCTTACATCAAGACTGGAAATGTCGCATAGTGGTCTAGTGCGCACGCTTGGAAAGCGTGTATACCGTTAAAAGTATCGCGAGTTCGAATCCCGCCATTTCCGCCAACTAATTTTAAAACTACAATTGATTCCTCTTGCTAGCTTTCTTATAACTATAAGCAAGATAAGCAAGGCTGACCAAAGTTCCAAAGCCAAGTAAAGCTACACCTCCTGTACGAGCTAAATTACTAATAGGCGAAACTGGTGCCGCACTTGTTGAAGTCGCTACTGACTTAACGCTTGCTTGTGTAGACGTAGGATTCGAAGTCATTATTGCCTGCCTTATAATCCAACCTATTTCGTTTGACTTATACTTACTCATATTAACCTCATCATAACTATCCACAGTTGCTTTGTAGTTATCCAAACTGATTAAATCACTGAAACTACCGCTAACAAATGAATAAGGAGTATTATTATTAATTAGTAATTGACCATCTGGTTTAGTTGAGTACTTAATCATCACATTTCCATTTTCATCTGTTTGAGTTTTAATTACTACATTTTTACCTCCATCAGAATAAATATTAATATTTACTTCTTTATTAGATGCAATTGTTTTGTCGCTATATTTCAAATTATTTAACAACAAATAAACTTCATTTCCCACAGAAATAATTTCAGCTGATTTACGATCTAGTGGGGCCGTCAAACGCATACCTAAATAGTAAGAGTTATATTCAACATCTAAAAGTTTCTTGGTGCTTGTGTTTGCGCTGCTAGTAGTTGTCATAGATACTGAGCTCATACTGACACTTTGAGATGTTGAAGATGCAATTGTCCAATTAATAGGATTTGTTTGTAAATATTGAGACGTAGTAGTATCCAAAATTTCAGCTAATGCGGTATAATTACCTAAACTACTCAAATCATTAATATTTCCTTCTTCAACTGTAAATCCAGAATCATTATTAATAGCAGCATAAGCTGTAACATCAAAATTAAAAGTATTATTAGCTAATTGAGGTGTAGGTGTATATTTAATGTTAATATTACCGTTACTATCTGTATTTGTTTTTAATACTACTCGTCTACCACTAGGAGTTGTTATAACTACACGTACAGGTTTGTTAGACGCAATTGTTCCATCGTTATACTTCACTGGATCTAGTAACAATTGTATTTGCTCATTAAGTTTAGTAACTAACTGTGTCAATCTTGTCAGGGTAGCTTCTAACCTCCTTAAGACAACATCGTATTCCAATGGCTTAACTATCGAAGTAGCGCTTGATGTTGAAGTTGAGCTAGGCATCATACTTGATGTTGAAGTTGAGCTAGGCATCATACTTGATGTTGAAGTTGAGCTAGGCATCATACTTGTTGTTGAAGTTGAGTTGTTTCTGAGAACATTGATACTAACAACAGCCGTATCAGTTTGTCCATTACACCCCCCTATTGTATAAGTAAAGTTTTGACTCCCGACAAAACCATTTATAGGATAAACTACAAGAGAGGCAAAAAGAGATCCTGAAACTACTGTAACGTACAAATTGTTATTTACAACTACGTTTCCAGTACCATTAGCAATAGGTACTCCATTTATACTTAGAACAGTTTTTGTGCCACAAATACTTATGTCATTTGCCAACACATCAATCCCTGTACCGTTAGTATTATTAGAAATACTAAACGAATCATTAACTGCATCTAGTGAAGCAGTAGCTGCAACAGAGCTGCTTGTTGATGTAGAAGTTGATGTTACTGGGCTACTTGTTGATGTAGAAGTTGAAGAACTACTGCAAACACCAGTTTTATCCATTGTAAAAACTCCGAAATCATTAGGTGTAGTCCAAGGTGTATGACCTGTTGTGTAATTTATAAACTTATCATTCTCACCATCTTTAATTAAAATATCTAACCCAATCTTACTATCCTTAGCTGGAGCAGAAGCTAAACCTACAGTCATCCAGGGAATTTTAATTTCCAAATTGTATCCTCCACTAATATTCATTTGAGCTTTTTCAATACCAACCGTGCTACAACCTCCAGCATCAGCAGTAATCAAAGCCTGATCTCTATTAATGCGATACTGACAATCTCCACTACTATAAGTTGCTCCTCTAGATCCATTAGCATCTACGTAAATATCAATACCATCGTACATGGTACTACTAGAGGGACCAATATTTACTTGGTCGTCTATAACTTGCACAAACAAATATAAATTGTTAGCATCCCAAGTTGATTTAAAATTACCAGATAAATCACTCGGGTTAGTAATAGTTGCATTTGAATAACCATTTACAATGTTTGTTGGCTGATTTGACCAGAAGGGCTCCGAATCGCTACCGTCAATAGTAACCACGCTAGAGACTGGCTTATATTTAATTATACTTGGTGTAGTTGTGTCTGCAGCTTGTGCAGATTTCCTAGCTGATATTGCATTAACACCAGAAAATATCATTGCAATCAAAGTTAGGGGTATGAATATAAACCGTAATTTGCTTTTTTGTTTTTGAGAGGTTGACGTATTGGTCATATTTGGAATAAGTATTAAAGTAATATTGAAATTATAACTTAAGTTTTTTGTTTTGGCAAAAATTTTTACCTAACTACTTTATGACAAGCATTTTATTAGATAAATTTGTCGATAGACTAATGATTCCTGTTACTGACAAACAAGGAAGTACTATTGGTTATACTGGTAGAGTTTTAAACAGCATCAATCCAAACCGTCCTAAATACTTAAATACTTCAGACACAAAATGGTTTCAAAAAGGTAAAATTTGGTTTGGTTGGCAAGAAGCTGTAAAATTTATTAGACAACAAAAATATGCAATTCTAGTTGAAGGAAATATGGATGTAATTACCTGTCATCAATACAATATAGAAAACGTTCTCGCAAGCCAAGGAACTAGTTTTACAAAAGATCAAATTAAATTACTAAAAACTGTTACTGATACAGTTTATATAGCTTTTGATAATGACAAAGCCGGTACTATTAGTTCAGATAAAATGTTTATAGCGGTTCAAGAATTTAATATAGAGATTAAAAAATTACTAATCCCTAGTGAATTTAAAGACTTAGATGAATACTTAAAATCAGACAAAATAAGCATTAAAGATTTTGAAATAATAAACTATTTAGATTATATTTTACTTAGAGAAATTAAAAATTTAACTAGTAACAATAGCGAAACTCAAAGAGAATCTATTGCAAATTTTTTAAAAATGCTAAGTTACACTAACTCAATTACTGTTAGTCAATATTTGAATAAATTGTCTGAATTAACTAAATTAAATAAAACTGCGCTCGAACAGTTTCAACAAGAGATAAATAGAATAGTACCCAGTATTTTTAA
Organism: Minisyncoccota bacterium; assembly: GCA_043772945.1. Lineage (GTDB taxonomy): Bacteria > Patescibacteriota > JACMRA01 > JACMRA01 > JACMRA01 > JAYVFR01. The sequence goes on from JAYVFR010000007.1 coordinate 26,641, forward strand.
AGATGACCTTGACAAAAGCAACACTAATAACAGCCCTAATTTGAACCAAACCAAAAGCTTAACAGAATTACAAAGAGTCTTAGTTACTTGGGAAAGGCTATGTGCAATATATGTAGCGGGGAAACTAAGCAATGAATATCAAAGTAAGATATATTGGTTATTTTTACTTTTAAAAAGTTTTTTGATAGAATTAGAAGGCTTTAAAACTCTTGAGGAGTATATTAGTGAAAAACTAGATATTTTGACTTTGGTCTTTGAAAACATTGAGTTTGATAAACAGAGCCAAACCCGCTTATGGACTTACTTAACTTTTGGATTTATTGAGCAAAATTGGACTAGAATATTACTCAGCCCAGAACTTAAAAATTACTATAACCAAATTAAAAAAAATAATTAGTGTGTAACTTCAATTTTTTTGCTCTGCAGACTAAGTGCGATTAAAATTGCCAGAATAGTAAAACCAAAAGTATACAAAAGACTTATTTTAGACCCTTCAGTAACTGCTCTATTAATTTGCTCTGAGATATTAGCTTCAATTTTTCTGTATGATAATAAGTAATTTGCTTTAATCTCTGGAATTTCAATTTTTATTCCTTGACTTCTAGCCTGATCTAAAATTTTCTCATCAGTTAAGCTATCATTTTTAGCTAAAGAATTTTCACCTTTATTAAACTTTTGAATAATTGCGTTTCTAGTAATACTTGGAATTGTAGAATCGTTTTGAGCTTGAATATTACTTATAGCTCCCGCACTAATTGTACTAATAAAAACAGCTCCAATAATTGAAACACCAAAAGCCCTCCCAACCTCACGTAGTGTTCCGTTGATCCCTGACGCTACCCCCGCCTCAGAAACATGAACAGAAGATAAAATTATATTATTTAATTGAGCTGCAATCATCCCAAATCCAATCCCCGTAATAATAAATGGAAGAATAAAATCAGAACTTTGAGCTTCATAGTTAATAGTTTTATAAATTAATAAACCACCAATAGCATTAATAACTAAACCCAGAACTACTAAATTTTTTTGACCTATTTTATCCCCTAGTTTAGAAGAAAGTGGTGCCATAATAAATGTAGCGAGAGAAAAAGGAATTAAAGCAAGCCCTGTCTCAAAAGCTCCCATCCCCCGGACAACAAGAAAAAAGAAAACTACTCCATACGTGATCAAGCCGCTAAATCCAGCGAAAAGAGCAGAAAGAGTTCCAACTCCCACACTAAATTGTCTATTTTTAAAAATACTCATTGATACTAAAGGGCTTTTACCATTTTTTTCAAGTTTTAATTCATACCAAACAAATAAAATACTAAAAATAATCCCAATAATAATTGCCCAAAAAGAAATTGATAAATTAGCTAAATTAAAGCTACTTCCCATAAATTCAAAAGCTTTTTTGGCTTTTAACCAGCCATAATCACCACTTTCAATTATTCCATACATTACACTCGTTAAGCCAACAGTCGATAATATTGCTCCTAAATAATCTAAATAAACAGTTTTAGGATAATGTTTTTTGTTATCTTTAACAATCAAAGAACCGAGAACTAAAAACACAGCAATTACTACATTAATCCCAAATGCCCATCTCCAACCAATATTGGAAGCAAAAAAACCACCTAAAATCGGACCAAAAGAACTAGCAGCCCCAGCAGTTGCTCCATAAACTCCAAAAGCTATTCCTCGCTCCTTACCCTCAAAGTTACTAACCAAAAGAGCGGAAGAGGCTGGCACCATTAAAGCCGCACCAATTCCTTCAACTACCGACCAACCTAAAATTAAACCTGCTGAATCTTTAGCTAAAGCTGTCATTGCAGACCCCGCCGCAAAAATAATAGCTCCTAACACAAAAGCGCGCTTGCGACCAAATAAATCCCCAAGCCTTCCACCTAAAATTGTTAAACCAGCCAAAACAAGAGAATAACTTGTAAATGCCCATTGAATAGTTTTAATATCTGTATTTAAATCCTGAATAACATACTTTTGAGAAACATTTAACACAGTTCCATCAATTACAATAATTGCAAGAGCTAGAGATAGGACTAGCAACGAAACCCATTTAAATTTATTATTTGAGTCAATGTCTGTAGATTTATACATAAAAGGTGCGATTAAAGAGAGTGAAGAAAAGAAAAAGATATTCATTATTATCTAACTAACGGCTTCTTTCTGTCAAAAAACTAATTGGATTAACTTTAAGATGTTTCAAAACTCTACAAATTTTCCCATTCAAACATCAATTCGGCCAGAACCCTTTTATTTCCATTTAATTTTTTCTCTAATTCTTTGACTTTTTCTTGATTTTTATATAATTCAGTATCATTGAATTCCAGTGTGATTCCCATAATTCTAATTTCAAGTTTATCAATTTGAGCTTCCAACTCTCGTGATCTAACTTTTTTAAGTTTATCGGCTTTGATTTGTTCCTTGTCAGCTTTTGGTTTTTTGGAGTCCTGATCTGTTTGATTTTCTGAGTTTTTATCGGTGTTTCTAAGGGCTGTCATTTTACCGTGTTTTTTAGCCCAATCGCTAAAGTTTCCCTGAATAATTTCAAGCCCTCCATCTTTATCTAAACTAAAGATTGTGTTACAAACTCTATCAAGAAAATAACGATCGTGGGAAACAATCAATATCGGACATTCTAAATTATTAAGCCCTTCCTCAAGCGTTCTAAGCGTGTCCAAATCAAGGTCATTAGTTGGTTCATCAAGCACAAGAAAGTTTGTTGGGTTAGTTAGTTTTTTGATTAATGAAAGCCTAGACTTCTCACCTCCCGAAAGATAACGGATTGGTGTGTTAGCTCTACCGCCATCAAATAACCAATCCTGCAAATACTTGTGAGTAGAAACCGTTCCGTAACCAAAATTAATTCTATCCCGTCCGTGCCCCAAAAATTCAAACGGAGTCTTATCTAAATCAAGCTCAACCTGATGTTGATCTAAGTAAAGAAATTGAGTGTTTTGACCAACTTTAATAGTTCCGCTAGTTTTAAAAATTTCTTGGAGCATTAAGTTCTGAAGAGCTCTTAGAAGTGTACTTTTGCCGCTTCCATTTGGACCAATAAAACCAATTTTTTGCCATTCTTGGAAACTAAAAGTAAAGTCCTTTAGTAAATTTTTGTCATTAAGAAATAAGTTAAGATTAGTAACTTCTAGAATCCTGCTGCCAGAGCGAATTGCGTTTGGGAGATTGCCTTTAAGCTTTTCTTCTTGGTGTAAATTATCTTTACTTACAAGTTCTTTAAATCGATTCATCCTTCCCTGATCCTTAACGGCTCTCGCTTTGACACCGCTCCGTACCCATTTTAGCTCTCGCTTAAGAAATTGCCTTCGTTTCCAATCAAGAACTTTGTGGTTCTCAAGGCGTGAAAATTTATCAATTAAAAAAGTTGTGTAATCCCCGCTATGCTCATAAATACGCTTATCAATTATTTCCCACATTTTAGTTACCGTGTTGTCTAAAAATTTACGATCGTGAGACACTATAATTAAAGCTCCAGAGTAAAGTCTCAAGTAATTTTCAAGTTTCTCAATCGTTTCTAGATCAAGATGGTTAGTCGGTTCGTCCAAAATCAAAAAATTAGGATTCAAAGCCAGAGTTCCAGCTAGCGTTAGCCTCCGGACTTGACCCCCACTCAAAGTATTAAGCTTTCTATTTAAATCCATACACCCAAAATCATTTAGTAACTGAACAAGCCTGCCTTCATAATTCCAGCCATCAGTGGCGTCTAAAATACTAGTGGCTCGCGAATCTCCCCCACTAGAGTCAAGACGTAATTTGTTAATAAATTCTTGATTCTCCATTAGATATTCACTCCCCATTATATTCAAATCTATCACAAGGTCTTGGGGTAAATAGCCTGTAAGTGTATTCTTAGTAAAATTAACTTCACCTGCATCTGGTAATTCTTTTCTGGCTAAAATTTTAATTAAACTACTTTTACCTGCACCGTTTGATCCTATCAGACCAATTTTTTCTTGAGTTTTAATCTCAAAATTTAGGTCATCAAAAATTATCTTTTGGCGGTATTTTAGCATTAATTTAGAAACAGTAACTACGGTAAACATCTTGAAATAATAAAATAATTTTATACTAAATGTCTAATTTTGACCTAAGTTAGGCTAATCAAGGACAAAAGCAAGTAATGCAGTCAATATTCTGATAATTTAATACTAAAAATCCAGGCCTAACTAAATAAAGCTATGGAGTTAGGTTTAGCGTAAAATTATTTTGGTTAAAATTTTGGTTACCGTTTAAGACTACTTGAGCATTCCCAACATTCAAACCACCAGCGGGAATTGCACATTGGTATTGATTGCCACTACCGTTAAAGACACAGTTAGCTACTTTGTCACCTGTAGTTATAGTAGCTTTAAGCTCACTATTAATTGAATTATCACTTTGGATTTTAATATTGAAACCTTTAGAGACGCTTAGATCATTATCTCCACTTACCTGAAGATTGATTTTTTGGTTATTTAAGTTTATATCAGAATAATAATCTCCAGATTTTTGACCTTTGTCGTCTTCGGCTTCAAAACTTAATGAAACTTTGTCTCCAAATTTTTTAATTTCAGAGGCTTTGAGAGTGTAACTAAGATTTTCTTTACTATTATTTTTTTCATCAAAATTATACATCACATTTCCGTTTACCTTGACTGAAGCCTTAACAATTTTGCGACCTCCACCAGTTAAATAATTAACTACAACCTCATTTGGAAGTGGGGAACTATTTTTTAATAGCTGACTAGTTGTAATACTAGGGCCTTTTTGAATTTTAGATACCTGATCGTCTGTTGACTCTTCTAACTTATCGTTGCACACAGCAAGTCCACTGGTGCGACCCCAGACCTCAACGCTTTCACGCCAATTAGGAAGATCTGGGAACTCACTTAAAAAATAGTAACAGCTTTTTTCTTCGATATTAGAATCGAGTGTTTTGCCAACAACCGCAATTTTATTATCAAGCTTATTAATTTTTTGTTTTTTTTCCATGATAGCACTTCTAGTAGTAAAAATATTAGTATTATAAGGATTATAATCAGGCTTACTAAATTTCAAACCCGCTTCTTTCAAAAGGGCTATTTGATCCTTGCTAAGCCATTCGGTATTTCCATAATTAGCAAAGAAACCAGTATAACGATCAAGAGTCACTTTCTCTAATCCGTCTTTATTGAAGTCCTTAACCTCTTTATCTTTATGTAAAAACAATTGAATATCTTGCCAAAGAGGAGCTGCTAAATTAGAAGCCGCTGTATCAGAGTTCATAGGTTTATTATCAGTTCTACCGGCCCAAATTACAGTGGTGTAGAGCGGCGAGCCTCCTACCATGAAAGTGTCAGTATTATTATCTGTAGTTCCAGTTTTAGCTGCTAAATTCCATCCTGGAATAGTGAAATATTTCTGATATTGACCAAATTCAGGACGAACTTGATCTGCCATAACATATTCAATTTGCTTTGCTATTTCTGGTTTAATTTTTTTGTCTTGTTGGGGGTAAATTTTCTGACGATTGTCAGGTGTGTAAAGTTCTTGGCCATATTTATCAATTATACTGACAAAAGGGCTTGCAGTTCTTAAATTACCTTCTTGTAACAATGTATTGATTCCAGTAGCGTGGGTAATTGGCTTAATTTCGCAGCCTCCAATAAAACTAGCAACTCTACAACGCTCTCTGTAAGCGGCTTCTTTACCTGTTTCAGGCTTAGAATCACAAGCTTCTTTACCATCACTGCTACGATCGCAAGGAAAACGCAAACCTATATTTTCAGCAAAATTAAAAAAATCACCAACTGCCTGACCATCATCAGCATTCCCTGCACTGGAACCTAAAAAGCCAGCCTTAATTGCAGGTATGTTACGAGAGTTGGAAAACGCGTAATGAATTGACATTGCACCTTTAAAATCTCTAGCATAATTATTTGGAAAATAAGGAGCTGCTGCTGAACCAAAGTTTGTTTTAGTGTCCATTAAGACTGTTCCAGGGTTGAATCCTTTATCAAAAGCAGAAGCATAAACATAAGGCTTAATACTTGATCCTGGCTGTTGAGGTGAGGTTAAAATATTTACCTGACCATCTATCTCCTTATCGTTGTAATCAAGCGACCCTACCATGGCTCTAATTTCACCAGTAGGCCCATCAAGCACAATACCAGCTGCATTATTAGCTCCTGAAGCCAAGATTTTGTCACGGGAACCTTGAATGACTTCTTCTGCATTTTTTTGGATTTCTGGATCAATAGTAGTGATCACTTTCAAACCACGAGTCTGAATATCATCAATGTTTAAATTAATTCCTAGGAGGAATTTCTTTAATTCATCGGTTACATAACCGCGAAAATGTGGATAAGGATCTTCTACTTTAGATTCAATGAAAGCCACTTTTTCATTTTTAGCCCCTTCAAAAGTAGCATTATCTAAAAGAACTTGCTTACCCTCGCCTCTTAAACTAAAGTTTTTACCATCGCCTGCAAGTTTATAGAGACAAGCATCTTTGCGGACGTTAAAATTTTTCCACTCTGGGGTATCCTCTTTACCAACACTTTTAGAGAAATCTCCTGGTAATTGCACAAGGGCTGCTAAATAACAAGCTTTCGCTGGGGTTAAGAGTAATTTACTATTTGGATCTTCTGGATTTTCACGTGCATCGATTGCATGTCCAAAAAAAGCTTTTGAAGCTTGCTGAACTCCATCGGCCCTCCCAAAAGAAACCCAATTTAAATAAAGCTCTAACAAATCACCGCGATTTAACTTGTTTCCGTCTTTTTTAACCCCTTCATTGTAAAGTTTAATGGAGGTAAATAGTTCGTTAATTTTACGATCGATACTACCTTGTTTATTTTCAGTTACATTCTTAACTAACTGCTGGATTAATCCCGATCCACCACGGCACTCTCCACCTCTGCTTTTAGCACATTCCACAACTGCTCCCACTAAATTCTTCCAGGGAATTGCATCATTATTATAATAATAATTTTCATCTTCAAGCCCAAGCGTTGCAAGTTGCATCACTTCTGGGATTTTTTCGAGCTTTACGTATTCACGACGACCATATTCCACGAATTCATAAATTTTAGTTTTACCATCACGTGCATAAACTATACTACTTTCTTTTAGATTAAATAAGTTTTGCTCGGAAATATTAGGAGCATTATTATATTGGTTAATACCCCAAGCAAAAGCTGCACTAACAAATAAAACTCCAAAAACTCCAAAAATTACAGCTGATAAAGCAAGCCTCCTTCCGATTCTTTGTAGTGTAAATAGAGGACTTTTTTTGATATCCTTAATCTTAGAATGGTTTTGGCTGTTTTTGCGACCAGAAAAAGAGGCATTACTAGAATTATTTTTACTTAATTCTGAATCTGAATTTTTTTTTGCATCATCAGATATAAATCCAGTGTTAACCTTAGAACCTCTTGGTAAAATTTTACTTTTTTGATCGATAGAATCATCTTGAACTATTAAGTTATCTAGATCTAAATCTAAGTCATTTAAATCTAAATTGTGCTGTGTGTATTTGTTCATGGTAATTGGTTGATTTGGCTCAACTTTGCTTGATTTGTCCTCTAGCAAAAAGTGAAATTTATCAGATTTACCTTTACTTAATTGATTATTCGACATAATTATTTATCTCGGAGATTAAATTTAGCTTAGTTTAAAATTAGGCATTAATTTTCGTCAAGAACTCAAACTTAAAAAAACTAAAAAAACCAGCTGTGTAAAGCTGAGTGTGTCGATTTTTTTGTAAAAGACTTGTATAAACACTAGCTAAATCACAGTAATTTTACTGACATCGGACAAATATAAGCATTCTCTTTAAAAGGCAAAGAGGTTGACAAATCTCTAATAATTTCTGTTATGCTTGTGTATATTGATACATTATTAATTTCTGTAACTCTTTTACCTTTTCAAATCGTTATGTCATCAAATAAAATGCCACAAGCAAAATTAAGCACCCTGAATGAATTCATGGATTTTATTAAAAAATATGGAGTACTAGGACTTGCTATTGGTATAATCGTAGGAGGTGCTGTTAAGCAGTTGGTTGACTCTATCATTAAAAATTTATTGTCTCCTTTACTTGGCTTAATCCCAAATATGAAAGGGCTTGAAGGCTTAAATTTTGCTCGGAACTCCACAGGAAGCTTAATTATGAACGGAATGACTGAAAAAGGTGACCAAATTGTATTTAATTATGGACCTTTTTTCTCTGATGCTATTAATTTTTTAGCTTTAATGGCAGTTGTCTTCTACACTATCAAATTTATTATGTTCAGATTTATGGATGATACCGACCACACTAAAGTTTAGTTAGCAAAAAAATAATTTGGGAAGTAATTATATTAGAATGACCACAACAACAAATAAAACAGAAAAAACAACTTTAATAATTGACTCTTCGTATTTAATCTTTCGGTCATTTTTTGCTTTTCCTAATTTAACTTTTAATGAACGTCCTCTTGGAGCATTTTATGGTTATGTTAAAACTATTTTAAAGTTAATTAATCAGTATAATCCTGAGCATTTATTCATCACAGGAGATTTGCCAGAACCAACCTGGCGACACAAAATTTTAGAGAGCTATAAAGCGGGGCGACCTGAGCTTGACCCTAATTTAATTCTACAATTTCCAATGATTAGTGAATGGGCAAAGCAAATTTCTTCTCAATATCTAGTATCTAGCGGTTATGAAGCCGATGATATTATTTACAATCTTGCTGAGCATTATAGCAATGAAAATCAATTAAATAAAATTATAATTTTTTCATCTGACAAAGATCTATATCAAATTCTCACTAAAGAAAATGTTTATTTCGTGCGAGGTGACAATCTTTATGGAGCTAAAGAATTCAGAAATGAGTTCAACTTAGAACCCTCTCAGTGGGTAGATTACAAAGCCATTATTGGAGATAAGTCAGATAATCTTAAAGGAGTTACGGGAATAGGCCCTAAGGGAGCTAGCGAATTACTTCAAAAAAGCCAAAATATTTTAAATCTTTTAGCTCATTTGGACGATACCTTAGAAGACAGGGAAATAAAAGAATTTTTAGACACTAAGCCCCGTCTAATGGCTAAAATTAAGCAAGAGGCTGATAGTATGATTCAGACTTTTATGTTAGCAAAACTACAAATTGTTCCAAATCTAGCTATCAAACCAACTGATTTTAATTTATTAAATGGTCTAGAAACAATCAGAAACCTTGGTTTTAACAGCATAGTTAGAGAATTAACAGGAGAAAATATTAAAAAAGCTGAGAAAGTAATGAAGCCTAAATTAGAAGATTACAGTAATAGTCTGTTTTAACAACTCTTTGACAGTCCTTTAAAACTGTGATTGGTGTTTATATAGTAAGTATAAAGCTATTTGGAGCGAAAATTCTCATGAATGCAAGTAGAATGTCTCTGAACGATCTCTGTCAACTTGAAAACAGAGGCTTAGGGGGAATTGAAGATGTGGACTTATCTAACTTAATATTAAAATGTAAAATATTACTATCAGGTACAAGCGGAAAACTTACTAATGGAGAAAAAAAAACATTAAATCAAGTAATTAAGAGCTGCGAAGCTCAACTTGAAGTGTTAAAACAAAAAAGATTAGAGAGATAAACACTAAAAATACTTTCTAACTAGATCTACACACCATCTTTAAATAAGGTGGTTTTTTTAACAGTTTCTTTAACACAAGTTGACAATTTCATTAGATTTGAAGCTATGTTTTTGGTGGTTACAGTTCTTTTTCTAAAATAAAATTCAGGTGGAAATCATGATTCAAGTTTTAAAGTTTAGCGTAATAACTCCAGAATTAAAAACTAAATTAGAAAGTTTAGGAATTATTTTTTTAAAACCTAAAGACGAAAAATTCTACATCGTAGATATTCCAGCAGGATTAACAGCAACTGAGATCTTTAAACATAAAATCGAAGTAGTTAAAACCATAGAAGGTAAGCAAGTAATAATAATATCACAAGTAACCGTAATTTCTCCTCATGTTCTACTTGATACCTCAACGAATTCTGCTGAAGCTTACATGATCAGATTTCTCACCCCAAACTTACTTAAATCTGGAGAAGCTGTTTTTTCAAACTTAGAAGGTTTCCGGGCTAAAACAGTTCTAAAAGATACCTTGTACGTTACTTTTAAATCAGAAGAGATGTATCCAGAGTTTATTCGAGTCGCAAAAAATCTTGAAGGGGTGTATAGAATCCAAAATCGAGTCACTCCTCAAGCTTTAAAGTAAAAGTTAGTTAAATCAACAAACTAATTAATTTTTAGAAAAACCTCATACCACCCCTTGAAAGGTGGTTTTTTTGACCAAAAATTGTAACTAGATTGTAGTTGGAATATGATTTTACCTACTGATTTTATTAATAATATCAAACGAGATTACAAACCGCTTGATGCCGAAAAAATTTTAGAATCTTATCAAAGTATAGAAAACAAATCTGACCAATCTAGTAAATACCCTATTAGACATAGTATTAGATTAAACCAAAAAAAAGTTTCTAAACTGGATAATGAGCAAAAAAGTCTTCTTGATGATTTATTGATTGATTCAGAGAGCATTCCTTGGTCAAAAAACGGTCATTATTTAAAAGAGCGGCCAGATTATTCAACAGAGCCACTTTATAAACTAGGAGTTTATTATCCTCAGGAAAGTAGTTCGATGATTTTAGAATGGTTTTTTAGAGAATTGCAAAAAAATTTACTATTTAAAAAAGAATTAAAAATTTTAGATTTATGTTCAGCCCCTGGAGGCAAAAGCTTAATCCTAGCCGACTTACTGGAGTTAGAGAGTGGCGATTGCTTGATTAGTAATGAAATTAATCCACACCGAAACAAAAATCTTCGTGAAGTTGTTAGTAACTGGGAAACGAATAACATTATTATAACTAAAAACAAACCAACAAGCTTTGAAAAAATGAATGAGTTTTTTGATTATGTGATAATAGATGCCCCTTGCTCGGGGGAAGGAATGTTTCGCAAAAACCCAGAAACAATTGCAGAGTGGTCACTTAAAAATGTTGAGATTAATGCTCGTCGTCAACGAGAGATTTTGCACTCAGCAGCTTGCACGCTCTCAGTAAGTGGAATCTTGGTTTATAGTACTTGCACACTCAATAAGCAAGAAAATGAGGAAATTGTAGAATGGCTAGAATCAAATTACGATATGGAAGTAATAGAGTTTAAAAACCTTCCAAACGACCAAACTCATCAAATTATTGAGACTAAAAAAGGCTGTTACCATTTAATTAATCCATTTGTTCAAGGTGAAGGTTTGTTTGTAGTAATAATGCAAAAAAAAAGCTCTCTTAAAATTGATCACAAAAAAAGACAAGAAGAAAACCAAATTTGGGCTAAGCTTAAAGGGCGTAAATTAAATAACAATCCTAAATCAACTTCCTGGCAAAAAGAAGCTCCAATAATACACTATGAAAACAACCAGCAAATAATTCATGCCTGGCAAGCAGAATATCCCAATTTAGAATGGTCAGTGTATAATTTAGCTAGACTTGATGAAATAGACTATATTTTAATTCCTAAAACTCTAAAAAGCCTGTATGAAATTATTAATGACAACCTCTCAATTACTAGAAGTCCCGTAGAACTTGGAACGCTTTATAGGAGAGACATTAAGACGCTAAAGAAGTTCCTTGCTTAAAAATAGAAAGCTTGAATAACTAAAAAAGTTCTCCTTTATTAAAAACAGGAAAAGTTCGATGAAACCCAAAAGTTGGTTCAGTAAAATTCTATTTCGTGCAAAATCGTGGAGAGCTACTCGGCTTTGGCAGAAAGTTAAAACTAGAATCAGTAAGCTAAACCTTGCGGAACTTGGTCACATTGCTCTAAACAATAATCTTTCAATCATAGCCTCACCAAATGAAATTCAGAGACTCCAAAACTGGACTTTTGTGAATGGGACCACTGATTATCAAGATTTAATAACGATTGCCAAAGTTTCGTATTACCCAAAAAAAATTGAAACCAACTTGAAAAGTTTCAGCAGGCAACAACTTCAAGCTTTTGAGAAAAACTATATTGACGAGCAATTATTTAGTCAGAATGAAAAAGTATTTCTCTTGCTGCATACTAACATCTATAACAAATTAAAGATAGAAGCACAAAATCTGTTGACTGAAAAATATCCGCTTTCTAGTTAATTCATTTATTTTCTTTTGTCTCAACTTCCACGCCTTTCCTTATTTTTTATGGGGAAGGTTCTTTTTCTTGACAAAAATTGTGGTAGTATGTTGTTTATTTTCTAGCACTACCCCAAAGACTTTGCTAGTTTTTCTACAAAAAAACTTTAAAATATTATAAAATACTCCCATTAACACAACACTTATGCAAATTAAACCCATAGGAAATCGTGCTGTAGTTCGCCTCCTAAAAACTCAAACTAATAAATCAGGAATAATTATTGCTAGTGAACCAAAAAACGAACAACAAATTGCTGAGGTTTTAGCACTTGGACCTGGTTATGAAACCGAAAACGAAGGAAACATTACTAAAATTGGAGTTAAGGTAGGAGACAAAGTTCTAATCTCTAAATATGGAGGAGATGAAATCGTAGATGATTTAGACTCAGAAATTACCTATAAAATAATTGGTACTAAAGATATTTTAGCAACACTTAACTAACTAATAATTAAAAATTAATTAATCTTTATATGGATAGAGTCAATTTAAAACCAAATTCGAGAGACTTATTACAAACAAATTTTCGTTTGAAAATGGAAAGAGCAGGTTTAACTGAAAATCAAGACTGGAATTTTATAAACCCTTCCGTTTACAGTGCTATTTGTATCTTTTTAAAGAATCCTAAAAATTCCAAATTAATACCACTTCGAATAGAGCAAATACCTGTTCATGTAAACCCAGCATACACACAAATGTATTAAAAAAAACAAATCAAAATTATGTCTAAAAAAATTATAAAATTCGGGACAGAGGCCCGCAAAGCAATTCAAAAAGGAGTAAACGTAGTAGTAGAGGCCGTTACAACAAGCTACGGACCCGCAGGGAGAACTAGCGTAATCGGGCAGAGCTACGGCTCACCTACTATTGCAGACGATGGAGTAACTATTGCTAAGGCTATTGAATTAGAAGGCATTGAGCAAACAGGAGTTGCTCTAATTCAGCAAGCAGCGTCTAAAACTAATGATAATGCAGGAGACGGAACCACTACTACTACAATTCTGGCAGGGGCTTTAATTAACGAGGGTCTAAAAGTGGTTGAAGCAGGAAGTGATCCTGTTAAATTACGAGCTGGAATCAAAAAAGCAGTAGAATATTCATTGGTTAAATTAAACGAGATGACAGTTCCTGTTAAAACTAAAGAAGATAAAGTAAATGTTGCTACAATTTCATCTAGAAGTAATGTTATTGGCCAAATGGTAGCTGAGATTCTCGAGGAAGTGGGAAATGATGGAGTTGTAACGGTTGAAAGTGGAGATTCTAATGAAATTACAAAGAAAGTTACTCAGGGAATGCAATTTGATAAAGGTTATAAGTCTCCTTATTTCGTTACTGATACAACTAAAATGGAAGCTATTGTCGAGAAGCCTTTTATTCTCGTGACCGACTGCAAAGTTACAACAATTCAAGATGTCTTGCCTTTAATGGAAGAAATGGTACAAAGTGGCAAAAAAGACTTAGTAATTATTGCAGAGGACATTGAAGGAGATGCTCTTGCTACTTTCGTTCTAAATAAGATTCGTGGAGTGTTTAATGTCTACGCTGTACAAGCTCCAGCCTTTGGGGATCGTCGTAAAGCCGTTTTGGAGGACATTGCTACTTTAATTGGAGCGACATTTGTCTCTAGTGATTTAGGAATGAATCTTAAAACTACCAAAATGGGCGATTTAGGTTCTAGCGACCGCGTGATTATTACTAAAGATGATACTACAATTGTAGGCGGAAGTGGTGATAAAAATTTATTAGATTCACGAATTGCCTTGATGCGTGCAAGTCTTGTGGAGATAAAGTCAGACTATGACAAGGAAAAAGTCCAAGAGAGAATTGCAAAACTTGTTGGAGGAGTAGGCGTGCTCAAAGTCGGAGCTGCAACGGAAGTTGAAATGAAAGAACTTAAATATGTTGTAGAAGACGCTGTAAACGCTACCAAAGCAGCTATTAGTGAAGGAGTTGTTGCAGGAGGAGCTTCAACGCTGGTTCGTCTAAGTAAAGCCCTCGAAAACTTAGAGGGAGAAAATGATGAGGAAAATATCGGAATTAATATCGTTAAAAAAGCTTTTCTCGCACCATTTAGAGCAATAGCTAAAAATTCTGGGATTTATGATATCGCTCTAATTCAAGCTAAAATTGAAAATTCACCTAACGCTGGTTATAATTTCAAACTATTAGTAGAGGTCGAAGATATGTTTAAAGCTGGAATCATCGACCCAAAGCTTGTTTTACGTGAGGCTATTACTAATGCTGGCTCAATTGCAGGTTCAATTATTACAACTGAAGTTGTAGTTGTAGATGCACCAAAAGAAGAATCTTCTCCTAACATACAAGGTGGAATGGGAGGTATGGGTGGAATGGGAATGGATTACTAATCATATTTCATTAAATATCTTTTGCAAAAAAAGAAAGCTTACAGAATAATTTCCGTAGGCTTTTTTGGTATAGAAATGTTTAAAAAAATTAACTATAATTTCTTTATAGAGCTTTCCTGATTTCATTTCTTTCCAGCTTTGTTCGTAAAAACCTAGCATTTGAGGTAATAAACAGAATCCTATCGACTCTAAATATATCGAATAGTTTGAGGCGTCCGAACTAAAAATATCATTATCAAACTTAAAACATTTCGGAAATTTAATCAAAGGTAAATCCCTCATAGAAATTTCAAATTCATGTCTGGGATTTTCAAAGACTCTTCTGCCGTATAGTTCTAATAATTGATTAGAGATCTGCAAAATTTGACCGGCAGTTTTATTAGAAATTAAGCGACAAAAAATCTGTTGAAAAGCAAGTAGTAAAGCAGTTACACTTTGTTGAACTTTTTCATTAGAATTAGAAATACCCCTTTGGTATATTGGAGGAAAAACTCTATACATGAGAGAAGCAACTAGAATTTCTTGAAGATTAGTCAAGCTCGAAGAATTATTTTTAGCATCGCGAAAATTCACTAATTGCAAAAGAAATAAATGAGTTAATTCATGAAAAAAATAACCACTAAAAAGTTCCCACTCGTGAACTTGTCCAGGATTCACCCTAGCAAATAAACCATTCGGCACACCATCATGTCGCTTAATTCTTCGGCATTCTGTGTAGAAATGCATATGAGGACCAGAATACATTACTTCTAATTTCATTTGAACTTTTCTCCTTGCTTTTTAAAAAGCATTCTGTAAATTTTAAACAATTACCAATAAAAATTCAACACATTTTTAAATATTTGTCTATAAAAGAAAAACAACTTTTAGAAACTGTTGCGAATTTTTACAAGCTCAATATTGACCTGATGATCAGTGTCTGTAACTCCAAAATAAGTTTTACCGTTTTTTTCGGCTACAAAATATAAAAACTCAGTTTGTTTATTTTTAATTGTTGCTTGAATTCCATCAAAGCTTGGAGAGCTGATTGGGCCTATTGGATAACCTAAATTATTGTAAGTATTATAAAGATGATTAACTTGCGGATCGTCTAAATAAATACAATTGTTAATTGACATAGTTTGCTCACAAGTCTGCCCTCCATCCCAATATACAACAGTTGGATTTGAAGAAATTTTCATATTAGTAGCTACACGATTACGTAAAATACTAGCTACAGTCTCTCTCTCTACTGTTAATTCAGCTTGATTGCTATCATTTACACCTGTAACAGGTCTCCCAGTCTCTCTCTCTACTACCGAAGCTATTATTAAATTTTGATAAAAATTAATTTGTTTATCGGAGGGAATTTTAGTCCAGATTTTAGTCTGAAAATTATTTAGGAACTTTTCAAAAATCTCTTTAGGAGTAGAGTCTTTAAAAAAAGAGTAAGTATCAGGGTAGAGATAGCCTTCTAAGTAATACTTAGAACAAGTAGCCCTATCACCATAATTACAATCTAATGGTTTGTTCAAAAATGAGTATTTATTGGAATCAAAGTTTTTTGGGTTTTGAATATATAAACTTAGAGCTTCGGTTGATCCTAAATCATTTTTAACGAGTTTTTTAATTACTTGATCAGCCGTCAAACCCTCCTGAAAAGTTACACTAATAGAAGGTTTTTTATTTGCTTCTTGATTATCAAGAATTTTTTTGTTATTTAAGTCCGTTAACTCTTTTAAAATTTGATCGGCATTTGCTGGCACTGTAACTTTAAATTCACCAATTTGTAAATTATTAATTGGCTTAAATTGATAAAACCAAGTGAAAACTTCAGGGTTATCAATAACTTTTAAATTAGTTAATTTTTTGCCAACTACATATGCACTATCGCCAGTTTCAACCGTTAAGTTAATAGTCCCTTTAGGTGAGTTTTTTGGAATAGTATAATGACTGTTATAAAAGCCCAAACCTACGCCCGCTACACCGAGCAAAAAGAGAATAAAAAAGAGAATATAAATCTTTAACTTAGACATTAGAGTTAAAAAAGATTAATTTCCGTAAGGTTGTCAAAATGTTGTCAAAAGTTTTTTTTAATTTTATAATCAAAACAAAAATATGACCAAAAATCATGGCTAATATATCTTTTCGGGATTTTTATTCTACTAAAATCAATCACTTAACTCTGCAAGAAGCTTTAGACTTGCATTACAGGCTTAATCCCCAATTCACTCACTGGTCAAAATTCGATACAAAAACTGCACAATATATGATCAGAAATCATGACATTTCTCACGTGTTATTTGCTTGCGATACAACTTATCCTGGCGAGTATTGTGTGCAAACTTGGGTTAAATATGGTTGTAAACTTAATATAAAACCGACGCAAATTTTTGATTATCTATTTAACAAAGATTTAATCCAAATCGTTCTGCCATCCAAGCTTATTCAATATTTTCTAACTCACATGAAAGATTTTTTCATTTTAAAAAAACTAGTTAAAAATCAAGCTAATCAAATGACCAAAAAATGGCAATATGGAAACGAGGAGAATTATATAATTAAAACTATCGGTGAAATTAGAAAAGAATTCAATATTTTAGCGTAGCTTAAGTCTTTGAGCATTAATTGCTACAATTACAGAACTTAACGCCATTAACAATCCAGCGACCGCAGGACTTACTGAAACACCATAACCATTTAATACACCCGCAGCTAGAGGAATAGTAATTATATTGTATCCAGAGGCCCACCATAGGTTTTGTTGCATTTTCAGATAGCTGGCTTTAGATAAATTAATTAGAACAGGAATGTCTTGGGGATTATTGTTGACTAGAATAATATCAGCCGTCTCAACCGCCACATCAGTTCCAGCCCCAATTGCAATTGCCACATCACTTACCGCGAGGGCTGGTGCATCGTTAACACCATCACCCACCATACTAACCGTTGAGGATTTGTTTTTAAGACTGATAATAAAATCGCTTTTATCCTGTGGCTTGACCTCGGCTTTATACGAGTCTAAACCTAATTGATTAGATACTGACTTTGCTATATTCTCTGCGTCGCCAGTTAGCATAGATACTTTTATATTCATGTTATGCAAGTTTGAGATTGCTTGTTTAGAAACTTCCCGCACAGTATCACCTAGCACAATCATTGCTAGGACTAATTCGCCTTGTATTAAATACACAGTAGTTCCAATTTCTTTTGAGATTAGATTTTGAGGAATGACAAATTGTTTTTGTTTTAGATATGCCCCACTCGCTACCAGATATTTTTTTTGGTCTACCGTCCCTTCTATTCCAATTCCTGGCAGTGATAAAACATCAGAAACTTGGATTCTATTTTTTGTAAGGCTCTGGAGAGCTGTTGCCACAGGATGCTCAGAACTTGACTCAATTGAAGCAATAATAGTTGCTAAATTCTCATCATTTTGGTCTTTGGCATATTTTATTTCGGTAGGAACAAAAACACCATCTGTTAATGTACCAGTTTTATCAAAAATAATATTAGTAATTTTACGGGCCGATTCAAAAGCCTGGCGATTACGAATTATCAAACCGTTTTGGGTCGCAATGCTGGTGGTTCTAGCCACTACAAGTGGAATTGCCAAACCAAGAGCGTGCGGGCAAGCAATAACTAGCACAGTAACTGCATGAGCTAGAGCAAAAGCTATTCCTTTAGGATCAAAATAATTCCAATACACAAAAGTAAACCCAGCAACACTAATTGCAATTAGAGTCAGATACATTGCCGCTGTATCGCTTAGAGTCTGAAGTTTTGATTTACTAGTTTGAGCCGACATAACAAGGGCAGAAACTTGTGCTAAAAAAGTATTTTCACCTGTTTTTTCTATAATCACATCAAAAGCACTTTGTTGATTCTGGGAACCACCAATAACTAAATCACCAATACCTTTTTCAATTGGTTTAGATTCTCCTGTAACCATTGACTCATTTATAGTTGAATTACCTGATGTAATTCTGGCATCTGCTGGGATTTTTTCAAATGGTTTGATTAAAACTCTATCACCCACAACCAAATTTGCAATTTCAACTTCAATCGTGTTGCTGTTATCTATATATTTGTGTGCAGATTTTGGGAGCAATGCTGCTAATTTGGATAATGAGCTTGAGGCTCCTTCACTAGTTTTCATTTCTAGCCAATGCCCAAAAAGCATAACGGATATTAACGTAGCAAGCTCAAACCAAAACGGTTCACCTTCAAGCCCAAACACAGTGGCAATAGAATAAATATAGGCTGTCGTAATAGCAACCCCAACTAAAGTCATCATACCAGGTTTTTGGTGCTTAAGTTCGTTAACTAATCCTTTCAAAAAAGGCCTACCGCCAATATAAAACAATATACTAGATAAAATTGCCAATATGTACTGCTGTCCAGGATAGACAAATGTAGGGGTCTTACGTATCATACCTATAAAATCCGACCCAATAATTATAATAATAACTAATGGTAAAGTATTAAAAAACAGCTTTTTGAACATTGTCGCATGACCCATATGTCCCATGGAATTATGTTGCAAGTGATTTGTCATATACATTATTTTTAAAAAATTGAATACGGACTAGACGTGGTAAACATATACTAGGTTTGTCAATCAAACAAATATCGTGTAGTATTTAGTTATTAAAATATGATTAAAAATGAATTATTAAAAAAAGCAAATGAGAAATCTAATTTAAATTCGATTAACTTAAATACTCCCGAGAATCCCCAGCAAACAGTGATTGCATTTTTAGCTTCCCAACTAATAGAGAGTTTTAACAAAGGCATGACTGTCAGTCTAACGAATGGTTTTTCTGTACCTATAAAAAATAGAGCTGGGTTTGCTATATTCACTCCATTTGGTGGTAGCTATTCTAAAGTTTGGATTAAAACTGGCTTTGAAATTTCAGATGAAATAAAAAAAATGGGGGAAATTAATAAAAACAAATATCCTGGCGTTACTAATTTATTTACAATGCCCTTATTTGTTGGCCCAAAAGCACAATCACAAGAAGGGAAATTCATTTGTTATCCTTTTGTAGCAGGCAAAGAATTAGAATATGTAAGAAGTTCTTTAACTGACATGGAGCAAATTCAAATTGAAGATGAGATAATTTCTAAAATACAAGCTCTTCATTCTATAGGCCTTTTTTTAACTGATACAAACGTTACTTTAGGATCAAATATAATTATTACAGATAACACTGCAAAAACCCAATTACCTCAAAAACAACGAACAGCATTTATTGATTTTGCAAGTTTAGAAGAAGGATTTACCTTATCAAAAGAGAGATTAGATTTGCAACAAGTCAAAGTAGAGTTAGAATTTGTGTTGAGTAGTTATATTTTTCAAGATCTCCAGAAACCTCTCGCTGATTCTAACCTTTCTCAAAAATCCATGAGATTACTAAGTTTTTTAAATAAACTCTTAGACTCAGAGTCAAAACACAACTTCCTAGCTTCTGAGTTTTTGGGAACTATTCAATTACCAGGATTCCTTTCAGTAAGCCAGACATCTACAATCTTAGCGCGTTTTAAACAAGGTTTTACAATTGATACATTAAGAAAAATCCACCAAGACATTTATAATCAAAATCAATTAGAACAGCAAAAGCTAGGTTACTAATAATTTTAAAAAAATGCTACTTCTGAAAGGCTGTTTCTGGGTTTTTAATAATCTTTTGTGAATATTCTCTTGACAATAAATTTTGATCATTACCTTTATCAAATAATAAATCAAGCATCAGAAAATAATGATTTTGCAACTGCTGATTTGTTAACCAAGTTTTTGGAGGAACACCAGCAAATGCAATGGTTTATTAAATCATCAATTGAGTAGAATCATAATATATTTCCGCAATAACGCGTTTTTTTTATCACCAAAACTATAAGGTTTAAACAAAATCTAAAGAGCTAGCTTATGTTGTTGCTTCTTTAAAAGAAGGGAGAATGAAACCGCATAATCTATTTAAGAGTTTCGTGGATTAATTCAACCCACACAGCATAGCCTGCCGCCGAAGGGTGGTATTTATCAACTCCAAAATATCGCTTGGGATTATTAGCAAACGGTTCTCTAGCTCCGTTATAAATATCTACGATTTGATAACCAGATTCCGTTACTATATTTTTAATAATCTCATTTAGTACCTGTTCTCGCTGACTAAGGATATAATTAAGTGGTGGTAATAAAATTGGACTTGTTATAAAATCAGGTATACTTAGCCAAATAACCTGCTTGGCCTTATTATGAAGCTGATTAGCTAAAGTCTCAACCGACGCCTGGAATTCAGAAGGTTTAGTATTGCCTGTAATGTCATTTGCTCCGATTGAAACCATTACTAGATCAACAGGTTCGAAATCTAATTGATGTTTTAAAACCTCATTAATTTTTACTCCACTAACAGCACGATTTTCAAAACTCCAATTTTGGTCTTTTAAATCTGGATTAGTTAATAGGTATTGATATCCAAAACTCTTTTCGACTGAATCCGTTCCTTGACCTAAAGCTGTACTATCTCCTAAAACCACTACCCGAAAAATTGATTTTTGGTCGGGAAAGGGTGTATGGTATATTACTCCTGGATTACTCGGAGGGGAAGTTGGAGAATAATAAGTAGCCCAAAACACAGGCCAGACTAATATTGCCAAAATATACAGCGGCACTGTGATCAAAAAACTTTTGAGTATTATTTGTAGTGACTCTAGTTTAAACAAATCTATCATATAAGTAAATTGGTTTTGGATTAAGAGAAATGTCAAATAATTGATAAACTTCCACAACAATAAAATCTAGAGAAGCTGAATTGTTACTAACAAATTAATTTGACTAAAATATTATTTATACCTATACACTAGGTTTAAGGTTTAATAAATTTATGGAACAATCAACTAAAAAAACTAATCAGGAAAAAGCACTAAAACTAGCTAAGCAAGCCAATGGAACATTACAAAAAGTTATGCTAATGATAGAAGAGGATAGGTATTGTCCTGAAATCATTCAACAATTAGAAGCTGTAAAAGGGCTACTTAAAAGCGCAAAACGAGAACTGCTTCAAGGACACTTGAATCACTGCCTTGAAAAAAATATAATTGAGAATAGAGACAAAACTGTTAAGGAACTAATCAAGATATATAACTTAAATCAATAAAACTATGCCCGAAAAACACAACCACGAAAAACACTCACATAATCATGACAATCATAATCATGGATTAAGTAAAAACATTCTACTATCTTTTATTCTAAATACAACATTTGCTTGCATAGAGCTTACAGGTGGAATAATCACAAATTCACAAGCTATAATTTCAGATTCTATTCATGATTTTGGTGACAGTATCTCTCTTGGCTTAAGTTATTTTTTAGAAAAAAAATCCACCGCTGGTAGAACTGAAGAATTTAATTATGGAACTCGGCGACTAAGCCTTTTATCAGGCCTAATAAGTGGTTGTATTTTAATATCTGGTAGTATTGTAATAATTATTAGTTCTATTCCTCGATTGGTAAATCCTGAAAAAATTAATTTTCAAGGTGTAATCTGGATAGCCCTTTTTGGAGTTGTTGTAAATGGTATGGTTTACCTAAAAAATAGAAAAGAAGAAAGTCTAAATGGAAAAATGGTGAGCTGGCACTTTTTGGAAGATGCCCTTGGCTGGATTGCGGTTTTAATATCTGGAATTATAAATCTTTTTGTTAATTTACCAATTCTAGATTCAAGTTTAGCTATTGCAATTGCTTTTTTTACTCTCTATAGAGTAACTCAAAATTTAATTAAAATTTATAATGTTTTCATGCAAAAATCCCCAAAAGACTTTGATAGAGTAAACTTCGAAAAATTAATTAACGATGATCCTAATATTTTAACCTATCATGACTTGAATATTTGGTCGCTTGACGGACAGAAGCATATTTTATCTGTACATCTAGTTTTGAAAGAAAATACAGCTAATCAACAAATTAATATACTTAAAGACGCTTTAAATCACAATTTAGAAAAACTTAATGTTAATCATTGTACAATTGAAACTGAATTTAAAAGTGATAACTGTCATAAGAAATACTTAGAAAATTAGGAAAGTCTTATACTATTTTAAGCATATTTAGATAATATCAAAACTAAAACTGGCAAAACTAGTGGGGATTGCATTAATCTTGCTACCGCAAACAGTTTGTTTGACAACCTAAATTTAAAAGCAAAACAAATTATTGACTGGCTAAAAGCTAATTTTGATTTGGGATAGGGGCATTAAATAGCAATTATAGAAGTTTTGAAACAAAAAGGCTTAATAAGTTTGCCTAAAAGTAAAAAACAAATTCTTTTATTGAAATTAAAAAGTAATCCAACTTAAAATAAAATATATGACACAAAATAAAACAACTAAAACTGTGCTTTTAACCTACCTTTCTTATCTTTCACTATTTGTTGGTTCTGCTTTTATATCTGGAGCAATCGTGCACACGGGTAATATTTCAGAGCTTGGTAAATACGTCGTTATTGGAATTATAGGCATCTCCATGTTTATAGGTGGATCCTTTGTTCAAGAATCTATTCTGAATACTAGCAATCTTAAAGAAGAAGGAGTGGCAAAATTCTTTCTATTCTCGCTCATGCTTTCAATTGGTATCGGTATGATTAGCGGTGGAACTCAACATTTTAGTGATTTTCCTATTTATTCTAGCTATCTAATTCCAATTGGATTTATTTTATCATATTTTGCATTTTTACTTAAAAATAACTTTGGATTTACAAAAAATTTATTAATTTCTGGTAGTCTTTTGATTTTAATTGCTGGTCTTGGCTTTTTAGGTTTAAATACTTATGCCAAAAACTTAACTGAACAAATAGCTAAAGATAAAGCGGCACTTTGTACTAAAACTTCATTTAATCCTTTCTTAATAAATGCACAAGCAAGTGCAGGTCATGATGAGCAAATAAATTGTGATACTAAAACAGAGCAAAAAATTGTTTCTAAACCTATGATGCACGATATGGATTCAATGGTAACTGATGATAAAAGCTTTTTAGAAAACATGATTCCACACCACATTGAAGCAATAAATACCTCTAAAATTATTATTCAATCTACTAAAGATACTGAATTAAAGACTTTTGCGACCGCAGTTATTTCAGATCAAAACAAAGAAGTAGAAATGATGAAAACTTTATATAAATCCCTCACAAAAAACGATTATAAAGACAACGGATTATATGAACCAATGATGACAAAGATGAATTCAATGATGGATATAGATCTTGACAAAGCCTATATAAAAGGAATGATCGAACATCACGAGGGAGCTATCGAAATGGCAAAAAAAGTTTTATCAATTACTAAGTTAAGTGATATTAAAATTCTAGCAAACAGTATCGTTACAAACCAAACCAAAGAAGTTGAAAAGCTAAATGGATGGTTAGAAACTAAATTTATATCAGCTCCCACCACCATTATTCAGTCAATTTCAACCTCATCAAGTGGTAAAATAATGATAGATTCAGACGGGCACATGAATCATTAGTTTTTTTTGCTAGGCCAATTATTTTCTTGACTTGTTTTAGGTTTTTAGATTTTAATCTTAGGTAACTAATTTTAATATGAATCAAATTTCAACCCTTACTAAAAAAGAATTTAATCGTCAGAAAGACACACTCAATTTAATCGCCAGCGAGAACTATCCATCCCCCAAAACACTAAATTTACTTGGCAGTGTTTGGAGCAACAAGTATGGAGAAGGTTACCCAGGAAAAAGATATTACGCTGGAAATCAATATACAGATGAGCTTGAAACTTTTGCTAATTCTAAGGCCCTCGAAATTTTTGATCTGGATAATAAGTATGGAGTAAACTTGCAAGTTTTATCGGGCTCTCCTGCAAATTCAACAGTTTATTTGAGTATTTTGGAACAGGGAGACACTATCATGAGTTTGAATTTAGCTAGCGGAGGGCATCTATCTCATCTTCATTCAACTTCTAACTGGGGCAAGTTTTTTAAGCTTCTAAATTATGATTTAAAAGAGGTTGTAAACCTTAACGGTCAAAGATCTTATAATATAGATATTGAAGATTACACTAACAAATTAGAAGATTATAAACCTCGTCTTGTAATTCTAGGCTTTTCATCATATACCCAAAAATACGAATTTAGTGAATTAATCAAGCTTGCTCATCTTAGCGGAAGTCTTGTCCTTGCTGATATTGCTCACATTAATGGATTGGTGGCTTGTGGACTCCACTCTTCACCGTTTCTTGGAAAAGAAGATATTGAGAGAGCGGATTTTGTCTCAATGACAACTCATAAAACTCTCAGAGGACCACGGGGGGCTATGCTTTTTGCTAAAAATACTTTACCAGAATATGTAGAAATTAACACTAAAGCCAAATCTCTAATTGAGATGGTGAATAGAACTATCTTTCCAGGGACTAGTGGAGGACCTCACTTTCAACAAATTGCAGCTGTAGCTCAAAGCTGCCTCGAGATATTAGGTGAAGAAAAGTATCCTGATAAAGTAAGTTTTAAAACTTATTCTCAAAACGTTCTAGATAACACTAAATCTCTTGAAAATGGTCTAGGTGATAATGGTCTTAAAGTTATTTCTCCAACCCAAAACCATCTTTGCCTCATCAAACTTCCAAACAGCCTTGATAGTTTAGAATTTCAGCAAGAATTAGAAAGCTTAGGAATTATCACCAACCGTAATTCAATTCCATTTGACACCCGCTCACCTTATCGCCCTTCAGGAATGAGATTTGGAATGAGTGCTCTGACCAGTCGGGGAATTAGCTCCCAAGACTCATATAATCTAGGATCTCTAATCGGACAAATTGCCAACAAACAAATCTCTCCCGAAGAAATAAAAAATAAAACTCGAGAAATTTTAAAAAAATTAAATTGGTATTACACTTTCTAAAAAAACTCTATCTAAAAAATTAAACTCTTTTATGCAATACGATTTTCAAACCCTTAAAGATGCTATTCTTTTTAACACTACTGAAATTCTACCAACAGATTCTGACCAACTAGACACTGAAATTAAAAACCTGATTGATAACGCTAATTCTTCGGGCGAGTTAATCCGTCATTATATTGGTTTTGAAATAAGCGGTCAGATTCATATCGGGACAGGAATAGCCAGCGCTCTTAAAATTAAAAAGCTTCAAGATGCAGGAGTTGAGTGTATTATTTGGCTTGCGGATTATCACACATATTTAAATAATAAACTAGATGGAAAGCTTGAAACAATTAGACAAGTCGCCAAAGATTATTTTGGACCTGTTATGCTTGAGTGCTGCAAAGTTACAGGCTGCGATGTAAAAAAAATTCAAATTCTACACGCTGAAAACAGTTATGAAACCAAGAGAAACAATCAGTCTTTTTGGACTTTTGATATAAAAATTGGAAAAGAATTAACTTTGAACCGAGTTTTAAAATCAATTTCTGTTATGGGGAAAAAAGCAGGAAATGAAGTTGAGTTTGGAACCCTTAGATATCCTGTAATGCAAGTAGCTGATGCTTTCTTTTTACAAACTCACTTAGTACATGCTGGAATGGATCAACGTAAATGCCATGTCTTAATGCGTGAAACAGCGCCTAAGCTTGATGAAGATTTTAAACTTAGAATCGGTAGTTTACCAATTAAACCAATCGCTATTCACCATAATTTACTGCTCGGTCTCGAAAAAAAAGACTTAAATGATAAAGAAGCCTCCAAAATGTCTAAATCTAAACCTGATTCAGCTATTTGGGTTCATGATTCGCTAGAAGAAATTTCCCGTAAACTCAAAAAAGCTTACTGCCCAATGGTAGATAACAACCTATCAAATGAAGAAAATGCTAAATTACAAGAATTTAATCCAATTCTTGATTGGGCTCGGAATATGATTTATCCAGCTGAGCGAATTATTGAAATTATTAGACCTGAGAAATTCGGTGGTAATAAAATTTATTCAAACTATAGCGAATTAGAAAATGATTATATGGCTAACAATCTCCACCCAGTTGACTTAAAAACTGGAGTTGCAACTTGCCTTGCTAACTGGTTTGAACCAATTAGAAATTATACAAATAATAATCCAGACGCTCTAAAAAAACTAATTAACATCTAGCTATAGACCTATAATTGACTTGCCAAAAAAGCAATAGTTTGCCGTAATCCGTCTTAGCTAGTTAACCGACTATATTTTAACTAAATTAAATTTATCTAAAATCCTTAAAAACTTTTTATTTTATGTTTGGTAGAATCAAAAAACCTGAAAATAATGTGCCTGAAATTTTGTCAAATAATTCAGACCAAGAAAATGATAATAAACAATTGAGTGACTTAACTAATTTAAATTTCCTATCAAATAAAAACATCCCACCTTGGGAAAGTAATTTAGATTGGCTTGATAATGTTAGTTGGTCAAAAATTCTGATTTCTGATTCTGAAAATTTTCGTCAAAATGGACTATTAAACAGACAAAAAGATACTCTAATGGTTGTTTTAATTAGAAGGCTTGAGTATTTTCCCAATATTCAAACGATTAATCAAATCAGAAATTTATTTGAAGCTGAAATAGCTAAACTTGAGGCAACCAAAGATGCTATTAAAGCCCCAACAAGTAGCAATCAAGAAATTGAAAATGAAGCGACTCAAAATCCAATTTTAACACAAGCAAGTCTCGAGGTAGAATCTGAACTCAAAAAAATTATGATTGAAAGAGACTCATTCGATAAAAAAATTTGTAGCGAGATTGAAATTTTAAGCGATTTGTGTAGAACTATTGCAGGTCAAAATGACGATTTAGGTAAGCAAAAAATGCTAGCTCTATTAAGTTTGTATAGTTTTGAATATGATTATGAAACTCAAGAGTTGAGGATTGTTCTTGAGGCGGAAAGTACGAAAGGATCCCAACCAGTGAAAATTAGAATTTATAACGACTTAGCCTCAACCCCTAATCCGAAAATAAACCTCTAAGATTTAGTCTATTTTTTTAATTAGTGGAGTAGATGTAGGTGTAAAGCGTGAATAATAAAAACTAGCTAATGGACCTGCTATCCAAATCCAAGGAACAATAGTTAAGAAAGCAGATTCGCTACCACGAAGCCCGCGAGTGTCATATAGATTTTCCCACCCGTTAGTCAATTTAATAACTAAATCACTCCACCTTGAGTCCATGGGTTGCTTGAAACCTAAATTAACAGTGTAAATAAAAAAGCCAAAGACAAAAAATCCAGTAAAAAAAGTATCCCACGAATTGCGAGATTTGACGTTAAATTTAGCACCGAAAGGCTCAATTAAAAATACTCTGATTACCGAAACAAGTAAAAAACAAAAAACAACCAAGAAAGTCCATTGTTGACCAGAGTCTTTAAGGGATAGATTGAAGAGAACATCCATAGTAGCCCTCAGCCAATTAGTCACTTGTTGAATTGGTAATTTGAATAACTGAAATAAAAAATAACTCATAAGAGTTGCTAAGTAAAATTCAGAGAAATCAGCTTTACTCCAATTAAAAATGTTAAAAAGTTTACCCAGATTCATGTAGTTGTGTTATATTAAGTTTTAAAAAAATTGTAATAATTAATTAATCGCCTCTATGTCTAAGTAAACTCTTTTTTTGTGTCAAGTAACAAATTTATAGTGAACTAGCTTGTCAAAATTAGTTATTAAAACTATAGGTTTCTGTGAAATATGTTAAATAATAAATTAAATAAACAACTAATTAAGCAATTGCCTGTGTTCATGGCTATTATAATTTTTGTAATTTTATCTGGGCTTTATCTTGGTGAAATTAAAGTTTTAAATACACTTCCATTTACTACCGAGAAAATTTTTGAACAATTTAATCCTCTTGATATTTTAGTTGGATTAACAATTTACTTAAAGACTTCGATTGATTTTGCCCTTTTAATTGGCACATTGATGAGTAAATATAAGGGACTTAAAAATCGTTTTGCAATTGAAATTGGAACTGCAGTTGGCAACGCCCTTGGAACTTTTGTAGTTTTAGGAATTTGGGTCTTTTTCAAAGAAGTTAAATGGCTGCTTGCGATAATGGTAATCTTTGCCTCACTTGTGTTATTTGAGATGGCAAAAACTAGTATAGAACATCTAAGTGAAACTGAACATGATAAAGAAGACGGCGTAACGGTTAAAAACTGGGAGAAAAAGCTTGCAAATCTAATTAGCTTGTTTTTAGCTCCAATCCTTAAAGTTATAGGACCAGTTGTTTCTAAAGTTTTACCTGATTTACGATTTAACGATAAAGCTGATGAAAAAAAAGGATTTTGGAGACTAATTCTAACTTCTTTCACAATTCCATTTATTCTGGGTCTTGATGATTTTGCGGGGTATGTTCCGCTATTTAATGTCGTCAATGTCTTTGGTTTTGGTGTTGGAGTCTTTCTCGGGCATTGTATTCTAAATCTATTTCTATTTCTAAATCCAGATTTTACAATCAAAGTAATCAAAAACCCAATTATAGCCCTCCTTGGATCGCTTGCTTTTATAGCCCTTGCTTGTTACGGTCTTTATGAAGGAAGTCATTTGTTGATAGGAGTTTTTCAAAAACATTAAAAAAATCTTATTAAAAAAAATCTTAAATCAGAGAACCACCAGAGTTTTGGCCAAAGACTTTTTTGTGTAAATCTTTGATTTGTGTATCTGTAATGTGAGTATAAATTTGAGTTGTAGAAATATTAGAATGCCCTAAAAGCGTTTGCACAGCTCGTAAATCCCCTCCTTCCATCAACACTTTAGTCGCAAATGAGTGCCTGAGCGTGTGAGGGGTTATTACTTTATCAATTCCAGCATAAAGAGCATATTTATGAATTAAATTCTGAACTGCTTTTTGAGTTAACGCTTTAAGATTTAATTTCTTGACGCTTGCTAGCGTATCCTTTACGGTTAATTTCTTTTTGGATTCTAAATTATTTTGCTCTTGATTCATAAAACTACCTTCACCCTCTGGCTTCTTTTTCCCTCGCCTCATAGTACTGCGTACAAAAATGTAAATATTCTCGTCTTCTCCGCGTTCAATTAAATACTCGTTAATTGCTTGCATCGCTGCGGGAGCTAGATAAGTCGTTCGGACTTTACCACCTTTACCTAAAATTGTTAATTGCCCGTCCATATTCCCAGTTAGAACTGATTTTTTAAGAGCTAGGAGCTCACTTAAACGAAGTCCAGAGCCAAAAAGCGTTAAAATAATTGCTTTATCTCGTTTTTTTTGAGTTCTACTAATTCGTTTGGACTTCTCCTCAATTGCCACACTAATTAATTTTTGGACTTCAATTTCACTTAAAAACTCTACGTTCCGCATTCGACTCTTTGGTAATTCAATTTTTTCAGGAATTAAAACATTTCGGTTATCCCTAATTAAATATCTCAAAAAAGAACGTAAAACAATCACAAAATAAGCTTGTGCTTTAAGCGACATTTTCTTTTTTCTAATTGTCTCCATTTCGTTCAAACCCTTGCGAAATTTGTTAATAATATTCAAATTAATCTCCTCGGTAGTAGTAATTCCAGCCTCGGTAAGGAATTTAACAACCGTCCCTAGAGTTTGGCGATAATTTCTAACAGTGTTATAGGTGTATTGTTTGGTAACTTCACAGTAAAGTAAAAAATTCTCGACGTCATCAATTAGCGTAAACATATTTAAAATTAGTTTTAAGGTTTATTTTAATATTTTCTAAAAATACTTTTCCTAATCACAGATTTTTTTAATTTGTCAAACTTTGTATAATCTAGTTTTTTGATAATATCCAGTAATAAAACTCAATTGGCAACGAAATTGAAAAATTGCAGTAGGAATTACTCGAATTGTTTTCAAATATTGCTCTCGATGAATTCATAATAATGCCAAATCATGTTCATTTTGTGATTGGTATGGGCGGCAATGTGTTATATAAAAATGCAAAAAATAGCAGAGAGCTTGCCCCTCCCAAAATGACGAGGATCAAAAAACACAGGGGTTTATCCCACGACTAATGATTAGGGTTACACCCTAGACTAATATTTTGATAGTTTGTAGCTTTTTGGTTTTTTAGGAATGAACCAAAGTAAATTATACACACAAGACTTGCAATACTAAGTAAGTTAAAAACTCCAGCCCCTCCTTGACTTTGCCATAATACCCCAAAAATAATTGAAGCTATAACCGAGCCCAAAGACTGAAAGCTCATTCCGAGTCCAAGTCCTGTTGATTGCTCATGAGCAGATAGATTAATAGTTATCCAGGCTTTGGCAATTACTTCGGTAATCACTGGCATAATTCCATACCCCACAATTACAAATACAGTAGAATTAAAGTCAAGATTTTGGCTCAACAAGAAAGCAACAAGGCTAAAAATCATTAGACTCAAAATACATAAATTACGATAGCCAAATTTATCGCAAAGCATACCAACAGGAAGGGCTATAAGGGTAGTAGCTAAATGGTAAATAACATACAAAATTAAAATATATTGAGTTGAAATTCCCATTTCCTGAAGCCTCAAAATTAAAAACATATCACTACCACTCAAAAGTGCTGTTAGAAACAAGCCAAATATCAAAAATTTGTATTCTTTGTTAGTTCTCTTGTAAAAATTCCAAAAGCCTCTGAGACTCCCTAGAATTTTGAGCTTGCTACTTGGTATTTGTTTAGTGTTTATTTCTATTTTTGGAAGAAAAAAAGTAAGACTAAAAGCAATTAAACCTGGAATTAAAGCTAGCAAGAAAATTGTAGAATAATTACTAATTTGATTTGTTTGATTTGTTTGGTTATTTAAAACCCAAAAAAGTAAAACGACAGTAATAATTGGCCCGATTGTTGCTCCAAGCGTATCTAAAGCTCGATGAAACCCAAAGACACTTCCCCGATTTGAATTAGTTGAGTTGTTACTTAATAAACTATCCCTTGGAGCTGTCCTAATTGCTTTAGCAAATCTATCGGACAATCTTCCAGTCCAAATGAATAGACTACTTGTTGAGATTCCAATTAGAGGTTTTGCAAAAGCTGAAATTCCATACCCTAATTTAATAAATAAATTAAATTTACCAGTTTTATCAGCTAGATAACCAAAAAATCCTTTAAAAAAAGTCAAAATAAGCTCGCTCCCCGCTTCCAAAAAACCTAATTGTAAAGGGCTGTAACCAATGCTAACTAAATAAATTGGCATAATTGGAAACAACATCTCACTGGCAATATCAGTAAAAAAACTAATTAGAGCAAGCAGAATGATAGTTGAATTTAAAAAAGATTGCTTTGGGGAGATTTTCATGACATTTTGTTTTTAGAATTTGTTTTTGTTTGCCAAATGCCTGATTTTAGTTTAAGAAAAGTTTCTAGTCAAAAACTAATCAATTTCTCTGTAATTTCTCCAATATGCCAAAAAAATATCTTATTCCGCTAGTTTTAGTAATTATTTCTATTTTATTATTAAACATTTTTAATCTCTACAAAAATAACACGCCTAGTGGTTCTTTAAACAACTCGAATCAAGGCTTAGGTCAAACTCAATTAGTAGCTTGGGGCTCACCTAAACGGGGAGAGCTAGGAGAAATTAAAAATCTAAATAATCATGGTTATTTTGAAAAAAATATTTTACCAAATCCAGAAACAGCTAATAATTACAAAGATTTTAGTACAGGTTATAATACTTTTGGGATTTTAGATCAAAATGGTAAAGTTAGAATGCAAGGTGATAATCGAGTGGGTCAAATTGGAGATGGAACTAATTTTATTTATCAAACAAACCTTAAAGAAATAGAGCTAAAAGATATTGAAGAAATTGAGTCTAATTATAATCATAGCCTAGCTATTAATAAACAAGGCGAAGTTTATAGCTGGGGATTAAATTTAAGCGGTCAACTTGGAGATGGTGCTAATGAGAATAAAAAACTGCCTGTTAAAATTTTAAATCTTCCACAAATTGAAAGTGTTAGTGCGGGTTACAGAACTAGTTTTGGGATTACTAAAAATGGTGAAGTTTACGGCTGGGGAGGAAGTTGCGATAACAAAGGGCTTGATACTTGGAAGAAATTAAATGCCGAAATTGGAGGGAGTTTAAATTTAGCTGGAGGTTATTATGACAGAGCAGGGGAAACGACAGATGATCCTGAGAATTATAATGATTGTAATGAAATTTCGCAAGTAAATATGAATATTAATTCTAAAACTCCTAGACTAATAGAGGATCTTAATTTAATCAAACAAGTTAGTGCTGGTTATGGGCATTTTTTAGCACTAAATCAAAGTGGAGAAGTGTATAGTTGGGGATGTAATTTATATGGACAATTAGGTAGAAATCAAAATGTCAATGATAAGCTTTCTCAAAAACCAACCGTTATTCAGGATTTGAATAGCATTGTGCAAGTTCAAGCAGGATTTAGACACTCTCTTGCTCTTGATAAGGAAGGTAGTATTTATAGTTGGGGGCATAATGAATATGGAGAGCTTGGAAATAATTCTACAAAAGATAGATTTACTCCTCAAAAAATTCAAAATTTACCTAAAATCAAAAAAATTATAGCTTCTCACGATTACAGTCTTGCTCTCGATGAAAATAATAATTTGTGGACTTGGGGAGAGAATTCATATAAACAAGTAGATAATGATCCAAACCAAAAGCAAATCAATATACCTCAAAAACTTAATACTAAAGATAAATTTTTAGACGTAAAATCTAAAGGTACTTTTATCTTTGCTAAAATTAAATCCAATTAAAAAAACCAGCTTAATTACAAGCTAGGAGACTTTATGGAGATACGATTAAAATGTAGCAAAGGAGTAACTTAATTAGACAAATAAACCCCTAACAAGTTCAGAGAAAGCTTTTTGGTCTGCTTCTAGCACCCGAGTAGGTGTAAAAATATAGTTAGAGCTGTTTCTAATCTTATCAATGTCAAGCTGACTATCAGTTTCTATCCTTAATAACTCGCTAGCTGGTCGTTCTGAAGTGATAATTGCTTGGCAATCCAGAAGATTGGTATCAATAAATATTAAACTAGCAAAAGGGCTAAAATTTTCAAAATAAGCCTGGATTGTCTCGATTGAAGGATATATTGTCATTATGTAGCTTTTTCCTTCATTGAGATTTTTTAGCAAAGACTCAAAGCATAAACCATATTTTGCTTCATAGATTTCTATTTCAAACCAATTATTACTATCAGCTTTCTTAATTGCATACTCATCTAAAGTAACAAAAGAATAATCGCAAATAGCATTTTCTTCAAATTTTCTAGCTGCTCTCGTGGTATTAGTGATAACTCTATTAAGGCTTAATTCTCCAATGCAATGATTTACCATTGTAGTTTTACCAGCACCTGCAGGCCCTGTAACTAGAAAAAGTTGTCCACTCATGATCAATCCCAAAAAAAGTTCCTTAGAACTTGCAGACAAATTCTGTAAATTGTCAATTTAATTGAAATAAATGTCTTGGATCAAATTGCCTGTATATTCATTAATTAAACTTGCTTCAGACAAAGACTGTAATTGTTTATATTCCTTAATAATATAGTAATTGCCATTAGCAATGGTCGTATAATACTTAATATCGGCTTGATCGCTGTTACTAACAGTTCCAAGCTTGACGTTTTTTACCCCTTTTGTACTTTCACCTACTTTCCAGTTTCCGCCTAAGTTTTTAGCTAAAGTTTCAGTGAATAAGTTAAAGTCTAATTTGCGATCAAACGGATAATCAGTAATTTCTACTCCACTTTTTAGCTCTTTTCCTTCACTGACTAAACTGGCATAATATTTAGTAGTAATTGGTTTATTTGGTAAGTTTTTATAAAAATCAAAGTTATCTTTAGTTTCCTCTTTTTCAATTATTAAATTATCAATTTTAGGTTTGTTTGCAATAATCACAAAATTATTTCCTGGAACAATACTAGTTCCTTTGGTGACGGCTAATGTGTTTTTAGCGTTATTGGGATAGTTTTGAGAAAAAGCCAGATAAGTCAGAGCTCCCACAATTAAAACAAGTAAGCCTAGAATTGTTAAATTAACAAAAGTATTTTTAATTCTAAACTTTTTTAACAAATCACGCTTTCGAGACTTTTTGACATTGGTTAATTGATTAAAGTCTTGATACTGATGACTAGGAGTTAAAAAATCAAACCCTGAAGTATCTTCAATATTATCGTTTAAATTAAAGCGACTAGCTGTATATTTAATATCAGTCATTATAAGCAATTTTGTAAGCTAAAAAAATATGCAGTCTTCTTAAAACAAAAATTCAAAGCTGGCAAGTTAATAGTTTCTAAATTCTTTTTGACAAAATATTTCTTTTGAAAGGGACTGTGAATTAGTTTAGTTTCAAAGGTAAAATCTCATGCCAATTAGTCCTGTTCAAATAGCTACTCAAACTGGTTACAGTGACATTGAAGTTTTATCAAGTGCAAATGCTACAATTGATGAAAAATTAAAAAAATATTGGAAACCATCACATGCCCCTTTAGAGACTATAAGAGTATGTGTCGATATCTATTTAGGTAATAATTCTAATTATTTAGCTGAACGAATTACTGAAATATACAATAATTTTGGTTGGGAAGTAAGTTTTAAACACACAATTAGTCTAGATCCCAAGGAAAACCTACTTTTTGAATTGGTTACTTTTGAGTTTAGAAGCCAAGAAGAAGTTAATGCTTTAAACCAAGGTTATTGGAAGAAATAAACTGTCAAACCAACTCTCCACTCTAATAAATTCTAGTAATTTCAGGGGTGGTTTTTTTATGAAATGAAAAAAATTCGGATTGCGAGAGTGTAATTTCTGTTTTGCAAAATATCGCCGCGTAGCGTAGTTTTCCGTCTTTGACAAGTCTAAACATATTCTATTAAGCTACACTTTATTAGCATAAATCTTATCTTATTTCTTTCTATCATGGCTTGGTACAACACTTACAGACCGCAAAATTTTAATGATGTTATCGGGCAAACCTTGGTTAAAACAGTCCTTCAGAACGCACTTGAATTCAACATTATTAAACACGCTTATCTCTTTAGCGGACCTAAGGGTACTGGTAAGACTACCCTTGCTAGGATTTTTGCGGCTTCACTTAATCAAACTGATTTATTTCCTGAAGCTAAGCTTGATATTATAGAGCTAGATGCGGCTAGCAACACTGGGGTTGATGATGTAAGGCAATTAATAGAAAATAGTAATGTCCCACCTATTAGTGGCAGGTATAAAGTTTATATAATTGATGAAGTACATATGCTTTCTAAACAAGCAATGAATGCACTTCTAAAGACACTTGAAGAACCTCCCGCTTATTTAGTATTTCTACTCGCTACCACAAACCCCGAGAAGCTTTTACCAACTGTTTTGTCTCGTTTAACTAAACTTAATCTGACAAGCCACTCAATTAGTAACATTGCAGACAGGCTTAGATTCATTGCAAACGAACAAAAAATACTGATAGATGACGCTAGTCTAATTCTAATTGCTAAGCGTAGTAATGGAGGTCAACGTGATGCCATCAATTTACTTGAAACGTTACATAGTTACAATCTCCTCGAATACACGTTGCCTGTTACTTCTGATTTGCTAGGCTTGTTACCTGAAGAACTTTTAGAACAAGTTGGCGTGCAGTTATTATCTAAGACTCTAAGCCCTGATAGTTTAGAAAAAATTACAAGTTTTAATCTTGATGGTGAAACATTTTTGGGTCAATTACTAGACTGGGTTTTAGAAAAAAGTTTGAATAATAACCCAAGTTTTGATAAATTAATTATTCCATTAGCTGAAGTTGCCTCAATGAGACTTCCCATTACAAATCCACTTCACTCGCTTGCAATAGTCCAAGTTAAGCTTGCCAATGAAGCTCCTATTATTGTAGAAACAGCAAATAAAAATCAAAATATCCAAACTCAAAAACTTCTGCCAACTATTCCACCAACCGTGATCTTAGCTCCAAAAACTTCAAATCAGATTCAAGAAGAAAAGCAGGAGGATGGTAAAGACGAGTTAGAGCCAGTTTTAAAACCAAAAGATTTTTCTCCTGATACCCAAGCAATTAATCAGTATTTAACTAGCCTGAAAGTCAATAACGATTGCCCAATGACATTAAAAATCATGCTATCAGACCTTGGAGTTGAGAGCGTTAATAAGGATAATTCTAATGAAATTATTTTAAGTATTTCTAATGGAGTTTTTATGACACAAATTAAATCTGCCAAAAACATAGATTATTTAAAACAAAAACTATTAGATTATACTGACAAAATTTTTGAAATTCAAATTATTCAAAGGGCTAAAAAAGAAATTTCCAAACATCAGGAAACACCAATAGAAAAACAAAACCCTGAAATTCAAAATCAGCTCCAAGATCAGGAATATATTAATCAAACAGAGAATCAGTATCAAGTTGATGAGAAAGTTTTAGAACCTAAAAAACAAGAAAACAAGATTTTTTATGAAGCTTATAATAAGCTGGCACCAAATATGCAAACTAGTGGTGTCACTGTTTTTGTGCCTCCTATCAAACCTCCTTTGGAATCGGGTGAATTAGCCCAAGAAATAAATCATTCAAACAGTGTCAATCTAAATGACGATTGGCAGAGTTCAATTTCAGATTTTGATTTAGAAGACTAGTTAGCCAAAAAGAATTTATTTGCCAAATTGGGAGAAATATTTTTATATTAACTTATATGACAATTAGTTCTAAAATTAGCTCAAAGGAATTACGCCAGAAATATTTAGATTTTTACCGTTCTAAACAACACGCGATTCTACCCTCCAGCCCCCTCGTCCCTAAGGAAGATCCCACCGTTTTATTTAACACTGCTGGAATGCAACCAATTATTCCTTATTTGCTCGGAGTGAGCGAGCATCCCCTTGGCAATAGATTGGCAAATTCTCAAAAATGTATTCGAACAGATGACATTGAAGAAGTGGGTGACAATCGCCACGGAACTTTTTTTGAGATGCTTGGAAATTGGGGAATTGCTGGAAGTTATTTCAAAGAAGAGATCATTGCTTGGAGTATGGAGTTTTTAACCTCACCAGAGTGGCTTAGCCTAGATCCTAGCAGAATTTTTGTTACAGTTTATCAAGGCAATAAAGCGGATGTAGAAGTTGATGTTGAAGCGATAGAATTGTGGCAAAAAGAATTTTTAAAACTTGGAATTAAAGCCGAAGTGGCTAGTGAAAACGACTATTTAGAAACTAATAAATTTGCTAAAATTAGAACACTTTCTGGTAAAGATAACTGGTGGGGACTTCCTTACCGAGGCCCTTGCGGACCTTGTAGTGAAATGTATTATTTAATGCCAAGTAATCCCGTTGATTTTGAGAGTAGTATTCTACCAAAAATGGCCAAAGAGGAAAAAGCTTTTTTTATAGACGATCAGATTGTAGAGATTGGGAATAATGTTTTTATGAGTTATTTAGGCGAGTGGGGTTTAAATAAAGAGCCAATTAATCTGACTAAAATGGATTTTCCAAATATTGACACTGGCCTTGGTTTTGAGAGATTTCTTGCGGTGATTAATGGAGTTGATACAATTTATAAAACTGATTTATTCGAGCCAATCCTCGAAGTTGTAGAAAAATTTAAAACAAATAATTAGTTGACCAAATACACTTGAATAATTAAGTTCTTGGAATGTCTCAAAATCTATCTTTTTCGCAATCCAAGCTTCAGAACTTAGAAAATACTCTTAACCTTACAAGGCAAGATACAACAAAAGCAAGCCTTTTAACAATTTTAAATGATCTCCCAAAGACTGTTGATGAGGCTATATTAAAAGAGCTAAATTCAATAATTACCGATTATTCTGACAGGATAGATTTTTTAACTGAACAGGAGTTAATTATAAACGTAATTTCACCAATTCTTAGGCTCGTTAAAAATAAGGGTGAGGGTTATTCCAACTTTGCCAATAGAACTTTTGGTTATGATTTTGGTGAGATTAAACTTAGTGGTGCAGTAGATTATACTATTGCTAGTGGTAAATATGAGCCAAGTGTTCCTTATTTTTGTTTTCATGAATATAAAAAAGAGCAAAATTTTGATGGTGATCCTCGTGGTCAACTCCTTGCCGAAATGCTAGTGGCTCAAGCTCTTAATCGTGATGCTAAAACTGGTTTTGAGACAATTTGTGGTTGCGTAGTCATTGGTCGCAATTGGTTTTGGATAATTCTAAAAGACAAAGAATATGCTGTTTCAAAAGCCTACGACTCAACTCAAATAGAAGATCTTGAAGAAATTTATCTAATCTTGATTAAAATCAAATATATTATTGAAGATCACATTAAAGATCAAAAAATTAAATAATAAATAAAACTTTTTTAAATATAATTATATTATGTCTAGAGCTAAGTTTCCATTTTTACGTTTGATCTTTGAGATTATTTCATTTTCTTTATTTTTCCTTGGTTTCCTTATAACAATTAACCGCTAAACGATCAAGATATTGAGCAAATAAAACAAATTTTAGAAACTGTAATCTAGCTAATTAATTCTTATGGCCAGCTACTCTTTAATAACCAAAAAAGATTCTATTTTCCGCCAGATTAGTAAGTTTAAAACTGCTAATAATTATATCACCAATGATATTTCACCCAATTTTAGTCTAGCGACTACTTCTGGTTTTGATTATTTAGAAACAGAAATTACACAATATGACAGGATTTATTTTGTTTTGACAGGTGTTCTCGAATTAAACTTTGAGGAAGATAAAATTACAGTAAACCCCAACGACTCTATTTTTATCAAAACTGGTACAACCTATACAATTTCTGGAACTTTTAACGCAGTTGTAGTTAATCAGCCTGCATTTAAAAATTAAACTATGTTCGAGAAAACAATTATATTCTCGCATGGCTTTGAGGTAAAAGTGATATGCAAGAAATAATAAAGGATCTTTAAAAAAAGACCAGAATAATCTGATCTTGTGAAGGTGTGGAAAAGGTTAAAAACTAGTAGTTTTAATTTTTTTTCTTGCAATCTTTCCAAATACCATTGTTGCATTCATAAACAAAGATATGCTCAAAGGTTGTAACACTACTTCGGTAGCTATCCTGCTTGATAATGATCGGAATATTTAAATCCGTCTCATAATCGTAACCGATAAAAACGTAAATGATGTCGAGTGAACCGTTACCCAGAAAAATGTGCTTTCTATACAGGGGATATTGATTGACTAAATAAGTAGCCTCTTTAGGTAGAGTACCGTTTAGCTCTTTAATCAGCTTTTGAGACGAGATAGTTCTAAAAAACCAGTATAACACTAAAGGTTTAATCATTCCATCAAACAACTCTTTGAAAGCTTGACTAGTTTTCATGATACAAAAATTCTCGGTGATAAAAGTAAATACCGAGACCTCTAACGTAGAGAAAAGTGCAAATATTAATATCTACTTTTTTAATTTCTCGACTGTTTGTTGCCAATTAATTTTAGTTAAAATTTCAGAAGCGATGTCTGGACTTGCTTTTTTAGCCAGTTTGTTACTGTTATCAAGGGGAATTGCATCGTAATTGATAGTAAAAGTAGGTTTTTTTAGATTATTTGTAATAGCTTTCTGGAGGCAGTTGTCTTGGAATTTTTGACACTCTGAGCCTAAGTCAATAAATTTTTGGAGATTGGCATCAAACTTATAATTAAAATCCAAATTAAGCGCAAAGCCTCGTCTAACTTGTGAACTAGCCTGCTGATCAAAAATGAAATTCCCAAGTGAATATACAATTAATTTATCTTTGTAAACTTCAGTATTCTGAATACTATGAACATGCGTACCAACAACAGCATCGGCTCCTTGATCAATGTATTGATGTGCAAAATCCTCTTGTAACCCGTCAGCTTGATAAGTATATTCTTTGCCTTGATGTGGCATTACAATTGTCGGGAAATACTTGGCGTATTGGCTAATTATTGCAACTTGAGACTCTGTTGGAAGCTTAAAAACATTATGATACCCACAGAGAGCAATTGGAAATTGGATTTCAACTTCTTTGTTATTTTCATCGAGAGTTCTAGCTGGTAAGCTTATTATTTCGCAAATATCTTTTTCCACTGCATTATCAAAATGCCCAAAATACTGAATTTTATTTTTTTCTAAATTGTCTCTAGTTTGCCCCAAACCACCAACTTGTTCCATATTATCAGTGTGATTATTAGCAAGCGTAAAAGCGTTAAACCACTTAGAAGCCCCAGCGGTGTATTCAGAAGGACAGCTAAAAGCTAAGGTATCATCCTGAGTTGCTGAATCTATATATGTACTAGTGATAGGGCATTCCATGTCAGCAATCCACGCATCATACTTCTCACGCTCCAATGTATTTAATCCACTAAATGGATAATCGTATTTAAGGGGAGAAAGTTTAGACCAATCGTCAATGTACCTACCCCAAAAGACCTCTCCCAGAAATAGAGTATTCATTTTAACATTTGTAATTTTAGGAATTTGAGAGGCTTGAGAAGACGTTGAAATTTCTGCATTACTATTTTCAGATGTTTTATTTTTCTGCATGTGAAGCGGCACTTGATCATCGTTTATATAATCTATTACGGGAGGTTTAAAGGTATCCCAGACGCTAAACCCTAAGATAGAAACTAAGATTAAAGTTAAAATTATAGTTAAAATTATAGTTAAGGTCGTAGTATATTTCTTATTACTAAACATAATATCAGCTCTCTGACTCTTGGTGAGTTTTTCGTCAATTAGTAGGATAGTTCAGCGTGTTGAGTATTGGGTATTTAATTAATTAAATTAGCTGTAACTAAATCATTCTCAGCGTAATCTTTATACATTTGATTGAATTGCACGTATACATTGTTCTTGCAATTATACTTATAATCGTTTTCAATAGCACTATATTCATTAGCTTCACCCAGTTTTAAACTTTCGTAACTTTCATAATCATCATAATATTTACTTGCTGTGTATTTAATACTATAATTATTTAAACAAGTTTTATATTCTTCTATATATTTCTTACGACCTATTTTCAATTTTTCAGCATTGTAGACTATGCTTAAAATAGGGTACCTGTGTAGATTTTTTAAATTTAAAAATACCTTCTT
This sequence comes from Minisyncoccota bacterium, assembly GCA_043772945.1. Taxonomy (GTDB): domain Bacteria; phylum Patescibacteriota; class JACMRA01; order JACMRA01; family JACMRA01; genus JAYVFR01. Next base: position 68,190 of record JAYVFR010000007.1, read on the forward strand.
TAAATCTTTTAAATGCTTGCTAATTGGATCAGAATCTAACCAAATTTGATCAGATTTAAATTCGGTTAAAGAATTGTAAATATTATGCTGAAAATCATCTAACTGAGAGTCTGGTAAAATGTTAATTTCTACTATTTTTTTGTCCAGAAATTTAATACTTTCGCTATTGCCCAACTTAGACGTAAACGACCAAGGGTAATTCACTACATCTTTAATATCTGGATTAATTATTTTAGAGCTTTGAATATCATACCTTAATACACACAATTCAGTTTGCATAAGTTTTTTTTCTGTCAAATTTGGAATATCATTTAATTTCAAAAAATAAAAATATCGATTGATAAGCACACTATCATTATATCTTTCGTATTCGTCTCTTTTTTGCATATTTTTAATTTCGGTAAATGATGTCATTGAATTATTGATAGATATATTCTTTATAATATCAAATAACTTTTCTCTAATTGTGCTGCTAACATTGTCACCGTAAAAATTAGCTATTTTATCGTCATTCTTATTGATAGCTAAAATCAGTTGTATAACATAAGGATTATCAGGTGCATACTCAATGAATATTTTATCAATTTTGTATCTCAATTCAGGGTAGTTAAAAGTAATTAGATAGTCAGCTGAATTTAAATTTTGGATTTGTTGAGGTGTAATAGTTTGCAAAGTCACTGGATTAAAAGAATACCCTTTTTCAATAATTTTGTAGTCCTTTAAGCTAACTTCACTTTTTGCGAGTCTTAATATCTTGTCTATCCAATTAACTTGGTATTCATCAGACTTATCTTGAGCTTGAATATCTCTGTATTTCCCATAGTCCTCATAGGTGTTAATTCTGAGTAAAGAACACAGTTCTTGGTTAGAATACATTTGATTTGATAACAATTGACTTTGATTCATTGATTCTATAGAAACTATCTTAGCTTTTTGTGTAAAGTTATTTTTATTACAAACTAAAAATCCCAAAGCTCCGATTAGAATCAACAACAAACTCAAGGTTACCAAAATGGCAATTTTTAAAATATTTGAAAGATTTATTTTTGATGTCGCATTCATGACAAAATTATATTTAATTTTTATTACCTGGTCTAATTTGCCATTTTTACAAAAAACTATTTAATACCTAATTATTTATATCAGTTCTGGCATTCAAGGCTTTCGTAAGGGTTGCTATATCAAGCTTTTCTGGATTATAATTTACAGGTAGACCTTGAGCCATTTGAGTAATTTTAATTTGATTTCTATAAGGCTGAGTATTTAAACTTTGAGTCAAAAAAGCAGTGGTTGTCTGAGCGTTAAACCCTTGCTTAAAAAATAAAATTAGTTCTACAAATTCATGCTTTAAACAAAGCTTTGGCAGTCTTTGGTTAACTAACTCTATTAAAGTAGTATCCTCTTCAAACTTATTATCAATCGGAGAAATTAAGTTATTTAAAACATGATACAGTCCATAATAAACTTCAGTATTCTCTAGGCTAATTATATCAGTTACTTTCTCAACTAAACAAATTATATTTTGAGTTCGGTTTGTATTTTTACAGATGACACATAAACCACCATCGCTAAGATAGTGACATTGGGGACAAAATTTAATGTTTTCTAAACTTTTTTGGAGAGAGTTAACTATTGCTTTTTGATTCTCGGAAGTTGATAAAATATAGTCTAGGGTTATTTTAGTCGCACTTTTTTTACCTAGCGAGGAGAGGAGTTGTAAACTTGTAATGACTTCTTGAATTTCAGCTGGCAAACTTACAGACATTTTTTAATAGATTCCTAATAACTTTATTGAGATTCTTCTGGTTCGTCAACGGGGAATTGATAATTAGTAATTTGTAAGCTAATTGCTTTATCTTTGGGTGTGAGCCCCATTCCTTTGACCCCAATAGAATTACGACCAACAGCCCTAACATCTTGCGTATGAAAAATTATAGTCTTGCCATTATCAGCCGACAAGACGACACTATCAGTGTCACTACTAGAATAAGCCACTTCAATTAGTCTGTCAGCGTCATTTAATTTAATTGCAATAATTCCACTTTTGTTCACATTATTGTATTCTTGAATGTGAGTTTTTTTAATTATCCCGCTCCTTGTTGCAAATAATAAATGACCATTTTTAGCTAATTCTTGATCCTTAGTTAGGGTCAATAAATTAGTAATTTTTTCTGCTCCTTGAAGCGCAAAATAATTGACTAAATTCTGCCCCCTACCTGTCCTGGAACCACTAGGTAATTCAAAAACACGAGTTTTAAAAACTCTGCCAGTATTTGTAAATGCGTAAACATAATCGTGTGCATTAGCAATCATGCTAGAGCGAACGCTGTCTTCCTCTTTTGTACTAAGACCACTTACACCGCGACCACCGCGACCTTGCTGACGAAAAGTATCAATAGGTAAAACTTTTAAATACTGCTCTCTAGTCAATTGAATCAAAACCTCCTCATCTTCAACATAATCTTCTTTGTTATAATCACCAATCGGTTCTGGCTTAATTTCTGTCATTCTAGGACTTCGCAATTTATCGCTAGCCTCTTGGATTTCTGATTTAATCAAATCCCATTTAACAACATTATTGTTTAGAATTTCATTCAATTCTTCAATTAACTTCAGTAACCCTAATCTCTTATCTTCGATTTTTGCTTTATCCATGTTAGTAAGAGTCTGCAATCTCATATTTAAAATTGCCTCAACTTGCAAATCACTAAATTCAAAGCGTATTTTTAATTTCAAAGCAGCTTCGTGCTTGTCCTGACTTGTACGGATTAATTTAATTACTTCATCAATAAAGTCTAATGCAATTTTAAGCCCGTCTAAAATGTGCAGCTCACTTTCAGCCTGTTTTTTATCGTGATTAGTTCTTCTAATAACTACATCGTCTCGGTGATTTAGGAACTCTACTAAAATTTCTTTTAGATTTAAAAGCTTAGGTTGCCGCCCTCCATTTATCAGAGCAAGCATGTTCAGTTGCAAATTTATCTGTAAATCAGTCAATTTATACAATTGATTCAAAATTACTTCAGGGCTAGCATCTTTTTTACACTCTATTACAATTCTAATACCTTCTTTGTTAGATTCATCTCTCAAATCTTTAACCCCTTCTACAATTTTTTCCTTAATTAAGTCAGCAATTCGTTCAACTAAAACACTTTTATTTACCTGATAAGGAATTTGAGTGATTATAATATCTCTCTCTCCAACCTCAGCCTTTGACCTGAGCGTTGCCTTACCTTTACCTGTTGTATATGCACTTAGAATATCACGCACACCATATAAAGTACCTCCTGTTGGCAAATCAGGACCTTTAATATAATCCATTAATTCTAAAATTGTTAGTTCAGAATTATCAGCAAGAGCAATAAGGGCAGCGCAAACTTCACCTAAATTGTGAGGTGGAATGTTAGTTGCCATACCAACAGCAATCCCACTAGTTCCATTAATTAAAAGGTTGGGTATCCGACTTGGTAAAACACTAGGCTCACTCTGAGAACCATCGTAGTTATCGACAAACTCAACAGTATCTTTGTCAATATCATTTACTAAGTAAATACTAGCCTTAGCCATTTTTGCTTCTGTGTAACGGTGTGCAGCTGCCCTATCACCGTCAACCGACCCAAAATTACCCTGACCATCAACAAGAGGATAACGAAGACTAAAGGTTTGAGCCATACGAACCAACGAATCATAAATTGAAGCATCTCCGTGAGGATGATATTTACCCATAACCTCTCCAACTATTTGAGCCGATTTACGATATTTTGCTCCAGGAGTTAAACCCATCCTATTCATGACATAAATAATACGACGATGAACTGGTTTCAAACCATCACGAACATCAGGTAGAGCGCGAGAAGCTATTACGCTCATAGCATATTTTAAATATGAATCTTGCATTTCTTTTTCAAGAATTTTGATCTCTACTCGATCGTCCATAGTGTTTGACAAATTAGGATTAGACATATATTAAAAGTGCCTGAAAGTCAGTTACTTGTCAAATTTCATTAGAATGGTAACCACTTGCGTATATTAGACCAAAGATTAGAATTACTATGATTCTTAGAATTTGTAGCAATTGAAGATTTTCGAGTATTGTGTGGATTATTTAAGCTAAGATTTGTATCTAAGTTATTTTTCTCTACCCCAATTTCATCTAAATTATTAACACTATAAATTAACATAGAAATTACATTTGCATAAATGCAATCATAATCAAATTCTAAAATAAACTTTACCTGTTTATCATTATAAATATTATTATAAACTGGTAGTCCCGTAATTTTTTTAGCAATTTCGTGTATTCCCTTTAAATTAGCACCTCCACCAATTAAAACTAAACCTCCATTAAATTTACTTTGCCCAAATTGCTTTTGTAGGTTTTCTAATAATATCAAAAATATTTCCTCTACTCTTTGAACTGCACAGTTTTTTATCTCTCTTAAATCTAGAGAATAATTAGAGTCAGTTTCTGGATCAAAAATATCTATTTCTAAAGGCTCAGTCTCAATGTCTAATAAATCTAAATTATTTTTCTTAATTTCATCAGCAATTTCAATACTAGTCTTTGTAAAGTATGCAATATCAGAAGATATTTGCTCACTTCCAATATTAATCACCCCACTACCCAAAATTTCATCATTTTCCCAAAGTGTATAGGTAGTTGACGAATAACCGATATCAACTAAAACGGCCCCCATGTTTTTCTGTCTTGGAGTAAATATTAGATCACTAGACACAAGAGGCATGTATAATTTATCTAAAACATCCAAATCTGCCTGTTGAAATATACGACTAAAGTTGCGAATACTACTCGGCTCTGTGCAAATAGTAATTGTTCTACAGCCAAGTTTACTTCCAAGCATTCCAATCGGGTTACGAATTCCAGGTTGATCATCAAGCGAAAAATTTACTGGAAAATGTTGAAGAATTTCTTTTTCGCGGACATTGAAAGCTTTTCTAAAACTGTCTCTAATAACTCTATCAACATCATCTTCATTAACTTCATTGTCAGAGAGTGCGATGTATCCTTCAGAATTTATAAACTCTACACCGAAAGTATTTACACCGATTAGAACGTCTTGAATTGTCATTCCAATGATAGACTCAGCTTCTGTTACTATATCATAGACGGCTTTACTTAACTCGCTCATGTCAGTTATTGCTCCACGTTTAATCCCAAAAACAGGACGTTCCAATAGAGCAAATATTTGAACTCGTTTTTTTTCATCAAGAATTTTACTCGCAATTGCAAGTTTAATAGAAGATGAGCCTACATCAATCGCAACGAGATATTGATCATTAGTCACAAGAATAAGAAATATAATTTTTTGAAAGGGTTACTACCGAATAATTGGAGACAACTAAGAATAACTTTTGTAACTACTGTCAAATATAGAAATTAAGTTTTGGAAGCAGATTTTGGTCTACCACTATTGCTCATTTGTCTTTTGTTACCGCGACATGTACGACTGTTAGTGCGAGTTGTTTGACCACGAACTGGCAGGTTTGCCTTATGACGAAGACCTCTATGACAATTAATATCAATTAACCTTTTGATGTCTGATTGTTTTTGACGACGTAAATCAGCTTCGGTCACGTAAGTTTTCTCTATATAATTACGAAGCTCAACTAGTTTTTCATCAGTAATATCACCTAGTTTTGTAATAGGAATTATGTCCAAAGCTTTTAAAATATCTTTTACGTTATTTTTACCTACCCCTTTAATTGGAGTAATGGCAAAGCGAATTTGTTTTTTTGGGTCTAGATTGACTCCTACGATACGGATCATAATAATGATAAATTTATTTATGGATTAATATTTGTGAATTTGCTTTTTATAACGAGGAATTCTTTGACGCGAATTAATTCTGTTACCCATAGAACTGTCATCAAATGCATAGAAACGCAATGTTCCTTTACGTTTAGTAAAGTATCCTTGAGCCATGCGACCACGACGAGTTAGCTTTTTACCGCGCCCTTTAAGGGAGATTTTAACTTTCATAATAATTAGTTATTTTAAGGGTTTATTGTATACTGGGGGAATATATAATCTTTCAACTATTGTTCCTCTAATTGGAGTATTAGCCATCTCCTCTGGATTAATTTCGACTTTTACTTCATCGCCTTTTATCACCATAACTCGCCTTTTGATTAGACTTGGCTTTAGGCTACATTTAATCATTAGAGACGGTAAATCGTTGCGACGTTTAATTTCTACACCAAATTGAGTACCAGGAAAGGTCTCTACAACACGTCCATCAAAGTAGATCATATCTTCTTTAAATGTTAGTTGTTTTTTGGTTCGCTTGTTGTTTTTAGAAGATTTAGGTTTTGGCACAGTTGACAGTATTTTAACTACCAAATTTAATCTAAAAAATCTAATTTCTGTCAAATAATTTCTATGTCAAGTACTTTTAACAGCAAACCTTACAAAGGAACTCGCGATTTTTACCCGCAAGAATCTGTAATTAATCCAGACAAGACAGTAGATTATACAATTTATCAAAGTTACATTTTTAGCATCTGGCGCAAAACTTTAATTAATTTGGGCTTTAGTGAATACGACGCTTCTATTATAGAAAATGCTGATATTTACATAGCTAAAAGTGGAAAAGAATTAGGCTCTGATCAACTGTATAACTTTCTAGATAAAGGAGATAGAAAAATTGCTTTAAGGCCAGAGATGACACCGACACTAGCTAGAATGATTGCAAATAAGAGACAAAATTTAAGATTTCCACTTAGATGGTTTTCTATTCCTAATTGCTTCCGGTACGAACAACCTCAAAAAGGTAGGTTAAGAGAGCATTGGCAAGTTAATGTTGATATTTTAGGTTTAAAAGCAGAAAGTGGAATTGAAATTGAGATGTTAATGTTAGTTAAGGAGCTTTATCAGGCTTTTGGTGCTAATCAGGAAAATCTGAAAGTAGAGATTAATTCTCGCAAAGTGATGGATAGTTGGTTATTTCATTATAATTTATCAGAACATCAGGCGCAAATTTACGCAATTGTAGATAACTGGAAAAAGCTAACTAACGATCTTAGAATGAAAGCTTTAAACCAATTCTTAATTAATGAACAATCACAAAATGTTTTTAATTTATGTAATAAAAATAATACTGAATGGGAGGTGTATTTAGATTTAGCATCTAAAAGTGATGATTTAAAAACAATAATTAAACAAATTAAAAACCTAGGAACTAATTTTGAAATTAGCCCTGTAATTATTCGTGGACAGGCTTACTACACTGGAGTTGTGTTTGAAGTTTTTGATAAGAATATTAGTAATTCAAGATCACTTTTTGGTGGTGGACGGTATGATAATTTGATGGATTTATACAACGATAATTCTCTGCCCGCAATTGGTTTTGGGTCTGGTGATGTAACTTGGTATGAGTTTTTACAAAACTGGAAATTATTGGATGGACACCTTAGTTTTGAAAACTGGAAAAAAACTAATTATCCGATTAAAGTAGGTTTAATTCCTACGAATATAGACTCTCTTGAAGAAATTTATTCTAAAATAATTCCAGAACTCATTAATCAAAATAAAGCTTGGGATATAGATTATGATTATACAAGAAACGAAAAAAAACGTATCGAAACCCTCTATAAAAGAGGGTGTGAGGAAGTTATTAAAATTAATTAATTAAAGTATTTTTTAAATAAAAAAATAGGTAGCATGCTGAAATTAGCAAACTACCTTTAGAGTCAATAAAATTTGCTCAGAATCTAAAAACTTTTACTACGTATTTATAATATTGCACTACCTCTTTTTGTAGTGGATGTTTGGGATTATTTTTCCATTCTTCTAACACTTTACAAAAATGTTTAGAGAGATCTTTGAAATATTTTTTGTTTCTTTCATTTGTCTTACTAGCTTTTTTAGATTGTACTAGAAAGATATCTACAAGAATACCATAAACTGGGAATAGTCCTCCGTTTGTAGTTTTATATTCTTTACAGCTACCTGCAAAAATAGTTGCATAATATACTTCTTCAAAATACTCCTTGTAGAATCCATCTGTGGGCAAGTCTTGAGTAAATTCCTCATAATTAGTCAACTTCTGATATATATTTTTGATTTTCCTCCAGCAAATTTTTCGACGCTCGTCATCTTTAGCTAGAATTATAGAGTTACACCAATTTAAAGTTGCATGGTCTTGGTTTGATAATTTAGCTTTTTAGCTTGATTTGCTCTTCTGTAATTCTACGATATGTCCAGATTAATTCTGTAGCCTTATCTTGAATCTTAGTCTGATAGTCACTATTATCAGTGGAATTGCTTTGAATCGCTTCTTTGCGAAGTTTAATCATATCACTAATTTTTAAAACATTTAAAGCGTACAACTTATTTAAAGATTCATATTTTTTTGGAACAGGCTGCTTTTGTATATCTTCCGCTCTAATCTGGTAAGCTGTAATTAAAGCGTCATAGTCAGAAGGTTTAGATAAACTATAAATTTGACTAATACTTGTTGTATAGCCGTTTTTTAAAAGAGACTCTGTTAAAGCTATTTGAAATTGCTGATACCTCAAAACGCTTTCTGCACTTTCATCGCTTGGAATAGTTTTAATCTTACTAACCTCACTTCCTAAATTAATTAGTTTACTTTTTTCATAAAGAATAGAAATATCTAAACCTTCTTTACTAGCAAGTTCTAAATTAGCTTTATAAGCATTTGTCACCTGAACATCCTGATTAGTAGCCCTAAATTTAAAAGGAATGTCTAATGTATAACCTGTTAGTGGACTAACTCCCTCAGTAACTAATTCTTTATCATTTTTACCATCACAAACATAATCATTAGTTGGTGAAGCTTTGTCACCTTTTTGCTTTCCATCACAAATTGTTTTTGATTTCAAAGGGTTAGACCCATAAAAATATTCTTCCTGATTAGTTAAGCCATCATTATCAGGGTCTGCAAGACGACCAGAAATTGTCTGATTATTTTGCTCAGTTTCGTTAAAATTACGTTTAACCCAACTATCTGGATAAATATCTAAATCAAGTAAAGTATACTCACGATAAAGCGGGCTTTCTGTAATTTTTGATAAATCATTTAAAACTTCATCAGCCCCATTGCTCAAGTTCCGTTTAATCTCTTCTTTGACACTTTTGTTTAAACCTAGATAAGTTGACAGATTATATCTGAAAGAAGGGTTGTTATACCAACTATAAACTCCATAACTCCCAAAAACAATCAATAAACTAAGAAATCCAGCAACTGATATTTTTAACCAAGGAGGTATTTGTGAGAGATTTAGTTTGTTTTTTGGTTTTTTTTCGTTCATACTATTTTTATTAAAAATAAAAGTTTATGCTTTGATTAATGTTATTATAAACTAAATGTCAAGATAAGGTAACTATCTTGATAGACTCCGAATTTTGTGCTATAATTTCTTTATATGCAAAACTCAATACAGGTCTTCCCAAGACAACCAAGGCAAACCCCAAAAATAGAAATTCCAGGTGATGATGAAAGGATAATAAAAGGATTATTAAAAAAAAGAATGAATTTAAGTCCCAATTATAAGATACCCAAAATTATCTTACCAAATGCTGACTTAAAAGGGGTAAACTTAAGTTACTCTGACTTGAGAGGAGTAAACTTAGAAGGAGCTGATTTAGAAGGAGCTGACTTGAGAGAAGTAAACTTAGAAGGAGCTGATTTGGGAGAGGTTGATTTAGAAGGAGCTGACTTGAGAGAAGCAAACTTGAGAGAAGCAAACTTGAGAGAGGTAAATTTAGAAGGAGCAGATTTGAGAGGGGCTGACTTGAGACGGGTCAATCTATGGAAAGGAAACTTAGAAGGAGCTGACTTGAGTTACTCTGACTTGAGAGAAGCAAACTTGAGAGAGGTAAATTTAGAAGGAGCAGATTTGAGAGGGGCTGATTTAGATTATACCAGTCTAGCAGGAGCTAAAATTAATGATGAAACAATATTTTCACTTCTAACCCAATTTCCTAATGGTGATTTTGCTACTCCATATACTCTTGAACAATGTATATCAAGATCAGAATTAATTTTAACAAAAGGTGCTAATTGGGAAAATTACCTAAAAGAATTAGGTGAAGAAGATTTGAATCCAGAGAATTTCGGTATTCAAATTAAGGAATTTTTAAAAAAAGCTACAAGTAGTCAATTATATACCCAACTTACAGATTATGCTGACACAAAACCAGAACAAATTACAGATGATCCTGAAGCCTTAAGCGATTATGGTCGTACATTAATAAAGGCTGTTTATTTAGGTTCTTCACTTGGTAGATTATCCCATCATATTAGTAGTATAGCAAGAAAACTTGAAGACCAAGAAAATCCTAATATCAGCAGTAATAGCCCTTATATTAGTCAACAAAACTATATTCAATTAAACAGATTTACTCAGCAAGAAGGTAGCACAGATATTAGTTATGGGATAATGGCAGGTGATTTATTTAACTATCAAAATTGTGAAAGTGTTGATTCCATGACGACGGCACCCCATCAAAATTATACTGAAGGAGTGTTGAATGAGCATATTTCAGTTTGGATGCTTAAAGATTGGGAAGAAAAAGAGTTCAAGAAATTATCTAAATACACCCCAACGGAGCAGACAAAAATCCTGCGAACTAAATTTGAATTAATTAAAACAGAATACAGTAACTATTTAGTAAAAGGAGATAAAGCTAGTTTTGAATTTAATAAAAAATCAGCTGAATATAAAACAATTTTAAACAATTTAGTATCAAATATTAGAAGTAGTTATCAAGCTGAATCAATAAAAATTAAACCAATTGGTCTTGCTAAAGATATGTATCATGCTTATTACCTAACTGAGTATAACACAGTAATTAAAATTTGTGTCTATAAATCAATGACCGAAGAAATTAGATATATAGGTAAAGAAACTAGCCAACAAGCAGACTTAGTATTAGAAGAAGAGCTACAGTCTACGATAAAAAAATTAAATCAAGAGTATTTCACAAATATAACTGAAATAAATCAAACAAATGAAAATCAATTAGACATAGAGAGTCTTACTAAAATTAATACCCCAACTGATTTAGTTAATTGGATCAAATCACAATTAATTAGAATTGATAATATAGAATTAGATACTGATACTTATTTTTCTTATAGCAGTATCTTAAACGGTAGTAATTCAGTAAGCACGTGGCTTGAGATTAAAGGATTTGTTACAGGACTAGAAGACAGAATTTTAGCTAATTACAATCAACACAACAAATTACCTGATTTAATTTGCAATATCATTGATTACAAAATTGCTGAATTAAGGAGAGAGTTTATTAATAACAATACACTAATTCCTTCAACTTCTGATTATGATAGCGAGAAAAAAGATCAAAGTATAGATTATTATATTTATGATAATTTTGCTAAAGCAGGTATCATTGGAGGTACAACATTAGGAGAAGGTAGTAATTCACATACTGATTTAATTCTTCAGAAAGTAGATGTAATTAAAAATAAAGATAATACTGAAAATAAAACTACAAACCCTAGCTTGATTATAATTGATAATGAAGGTCAAAACTTATCAGTTGAACTTAATTTTAGTGATCCATTAAGTATCAGAGAAATACAAGGAGAAGTTAAAATGTCTGATTTAGAAACTCTTAACCCAACGTTAAAAATTAAAATTCTTTTACAGTACCAATTAAATGGATATATTTCAGTTAATAACACTCCAATAAAAACACGTAAAGAATTAGAATCAGCAAATTTTAGTTTTTTGTTTGGTGATAATATTAGATTTCATAATTCTGTGTAATTTTTTAACGACGTATCCTTGGTGGAGCAGTTAAAATGCGTCCATAATCATTAATTCCTTCTGACAAGCTCTCATCTAGAGTTTTATTTCTATATTGTATACGCTCAAAAATATCAGACCAAACTTTTTCTGAAGCATTAGCATCTGGCTTATAGTAGGTAGTCGCGTTAATCGCTCCTTCAGCAAAAATTCTAGTTTCTTGATCAGCCGTCAACTGCTTTTTAATAACATCTAAGTGTGCAGAAGGTAAGTTAGCAGCATCAGCAATAAATTCTTGAGTTTTAAGGCTAGTAACATATTGCAGAAATTCTTGAGCTTTTAAGTATTTGTATTTACCATCTCTACTATTTGGGTTTTCCGCATCTCTTTGTAGCTTTTTATTTAGTGAGTCCATATAAAATTTACCGAAAGTTTTAGGAGATTTAGGATTTAGCTGAGGTATTCTAGTTACATCAAAATCTAATTTTGGATTAATTTTTTTTATTTTTTTGCTAAATGATTTATAATTAATAATGTAAGCAAGTTTTCCTTGAGCAAAAGCTTCAACATCACTAGGAGAAGAGGTGTTCCAAGTGTAGTTAGAACTTTTTTGGTCTGCAAAATCTAAATAAAACCTAAGAGCATTATAAACAGCGTTACGTTCGTTACCCAGACTAGACTGACTAGTTTGACGATCGGAAATAGAAGCTCCTTGTTGAAATATAAGCAAGGGAATTATGTCAGAATGATTTTCTATATTAGGAGGACCTTCAGGACCACGCCCGCCAGTTCCAAGTGCAATTGTTGAAGTTAAAAAGCCTTGATTATTTAATGCCTTGCGAGTTATAGAGCCAACTTGTGATTGATTGCTTAGCTCCTCCCATGAAGAAGCAGGTCTTGGTATTAAGCTTTGATTTAAAATATTTTTATTATAATACAACTGTAAATTATCAACATAACTAGTAACTCCAAATACCTTGTCTTTAATCTTTGTGCAATCTGACACCATGCGAACAAAGTTTTGTTCATAATTAACCAAATCAGAGTCTCTTATATTATCAATTGGTGCTAAATAATCCTGATAAGCTGCTAAATCATCATCCTTAAGTGTAAAAATGTCTGGAGCTAAATTAGCCTGATCCTTGGCGTTTGTAGAAATTAAATCATTGTAATAATTAGAGTCAATCTTTTTGGGGACTATATTGATAGTAACACTTCCATTCCCCGAAATTGCTTTAAAACGTTCTGTAACCTTGGTCATAACCTCTGAACTAACATCTCCACCTTGCCACCAAATCAAAGAAATTGGAATTGCAGAAATAACTTTAGGTTTAGGTTTGTTAAAGATCATCACTAAAACAATAATTGATAAAATTACAAAGATCACTATACCCACTATCCAAAGCGGCTTTTTTTCTTCCCAAGAAATTTTTATATTTTCTAACATAAAGTTTAATTTAAAATAATAAACTATAAACTAACATTAGTAACTTGCTTTGTCAAAAAATATTTTATCCAGTACAATTTGCAAAATCAGAGACACAAAATTAAAAATAAAAATAACAATTCACTCAGATGCCCTCTTATAACTCTTTTTCAGTTGATAAATTAAAAGGACTAAAATCTAATTTTAATAGTTTTACCTTCAGTAATGTTCATAAGGATGATAAACGTAAATTAATTTTAATTAGTTCGATCTTTTTATTTTTATTATTAACTACAATTTTTTGGCTTGTTTTCCCCGCATTTTCATCCCCTCAAAGAGTCCAAGGTCAAATTTTAAGTTCAAATCTAATTACCAACGATAAGCCTACTGATGAAACTTTAAACAAAACTAAAAATTACGATTACATTGATTTAAATAATTTCACGGGTTTTACTATTAACCAAATCAGCAATACTCAATCTGCCATTAATAGCTCTACTCTCTCAACCAATTCCAACAATTCCAACGAGACTAAAATAAATACAACAATTCACAAAATTAAAACTCGCCAAATTCTTTCGCTCAAGATTCCAATTAAGACTGAAATTGACAAAGATAATCTTTATCTTGAATTACAAGTGAACAAAGAATTACAAATTGTAGCCAGCACAATGCGATTAATTCAAGCTGACAAAATCCAAAACATTCCAGCCTCAAGCATTAACACACAATTAGGAACGGTTTCTATTATTCCAAATCAGCTTGAAAACGGCCTGGGATATTTAAAAAAAGACTCTCCCGCTGAATTAATACTAGACATTTATATCCCCGAAAAAACCACTGAAGGTATTTATAATGTTGATTTAATCTCTAATCAAATTGAGTTAGAGACTGGTAAGCTCGTAACTAATAACTTGCATAAAGCTAATTTAATAGTCTCTAGAGAGGATTCAGCTCCAGCGCAAAGCATTCAAACTTCTTTAGTTTCTTCAACCTCTCCAATTAGCCAATCTCAGACTTCTGTTGATTTAAACATTACCGCAAATAACTAAAACCTCTCGCTACCCTTTACCCATCATATACATAATATTATTATAATTTGGGTGTTTAATTACCATTTTTAGAGTTAGGTGTAAATCATCAGCAAGTTTTGAAATAGTTGTAAAAGTATCACGCTTATTCTGGCGAATTTTAATCCTATCACCTTTATCAAAAAAGAGTGTCTTATTTGGATTAGTGAATTTTACTTCTGTATCTTGTTTAAAGACTAAATTCAATTCTCTAAAATCAGTTTTTGGATTATAGCTAAATTCTTGTTTCACATATTTATCCTTAAAACCTAAACTTTTTGTAAACCAGGTGTAAAAGATATTAACTGAACTTGAGGAATTAAAATGATTTTTGTTTTCTTTATCAGCCATGAAACCGCTTGTAACTAAAAGCCTATCCTCTGGTAATAAACCGTCCGTTACATTAGATCCTGAATGAATAACATTAGTTTGATTAGAAAGGGTTGCGCCAAGGCACAAGACTAAAGTTGGGTATAGCTCACTAGTTGAGTATTTAAGACTGTACAAAATGCTCTGAAGCGACTGATTCTCAATGTCAATAATATGATAGTAACATGGAGCTTTAATACTGTTTGATTGGATTGTATTTGATGCAGTGTCCAGAATTGTTTGACTAATATCAAGTCCCGTATATGAATTGAGCTTGTTTAAAGATTCTAGTTTTTTTAAAAGCGGTAAAGCAGGACTTCCATTACCAACACCTATATCCACAATGTTAATTTTACTAAAATTACTAAATTGATCATTAATTAGATTAAAAGCATTCTCAAAAAAATACAAATCACTTAATGCCATGCTGTAAGTTCCTTGTTCTAACGAAGTTTGGTAAAATTTGCTCCAATGTTTCGCCCCCAGAATTCAGATAATTAAATTTTTGAGATATTGATTTATCAATTTCCAGATTGGCTATTAAAGAAGTTTTTTGCTCTATTGTTAAATGACTGCAACTACTTTCTGGGACTATAATAATTTCTCGAGGTTGAGGTGGTTTGTATTTTTTGCCGTCTTGGGTTAATTGCTCCATAATTGCCTGATTTTTCAAGCTACGAACGATTAGATATTTATCTTTAACGATTACTAATTCCAAATTTAACTCTTTAGTTAGGGCTCTCTTGATCCAGTTACGAATTGTTCCCTCTGATACTTTAAATTGATTAGCAACTTCAACGCGGCTTTTATAGTAAGATAACATATTTAATCAGTAGTGCTTATAGGTTGAAATAAAAAATCTAAACACTGTTGTTTAATTGATTAATAAAAGACTTAGGGATTATCACTAATGGAATAATTTATGAATTGACAGGTTACGAATTAAATCGTAAGTTATATATACTGGCAATAAATTATTTAGCTTTTTATAATATATAAACTAACATTGAAATTTGCTTTTGTCAAAGCTCCAAAAAACTATCCTATCAAGTTATTTTCACATATTATGCCCACGCAAACAGCAGAAATTCTAAAGATCATTGATGTTTATTTTGACAAATTTGAATCAGAGAAAAATGATAAGCACATACTTTTAAAACAAGTTAAAAGTGAACCTGTAGAACTAGATTCACATAGAAATTTTAACGGCCACTTAACAGCCTCAGCTTTAATTCTAAACTCTGACAGAACTAAAGTTTTACTGATTAAACACAAAAAATTAGGTTTGTTGTTACAACCTGGCGGTCACATGGACCCGAATGAAGACCCGCTCGTTGCTTGCAAAAGAGAAATTTTTGAAGAACTCGGGCTGTCTAATATGCGATATTTACCACTCGATATTAACTACTTAAACTTACCCATTGATATTGATAGACACTATATTCCAGCAAATATTAAAAAAGGTGAAGTAGAGCATTATCACCACGATTTTCGATATTTATTTACTTGCGATGAGACAACCAATTTAACTTATAGCCAAGACGAGCTTGATGGTTTCAAATGGGTTGATTTGAAAAATATTGTTAACTTAAGCGGAGCCGATAGAATTAAGGGTAAGATCCGTGCATTAGCTCTCGATAAGAGTTTTGAGTTTTTTAGAGAGTTCACAAATTCTGAAAAAACTTTTAAAGAAATTGATATTATTCTTGTTACTCATATCGTCCAAAATATTCCTTCATTTATTGATAGTTTAAATAATATTCGAAACGTTAAAATAATCATCCCAAAACCAAATTCTATCCAACAATCGGTATTGAATTTACTTAAAGATAATTACAAATTTAGTGCATTAAAAAAAGAACAAATAAATTTAGAAAATTACAAGGTCATTAAGACAGAATTAGATATTAACCGTAAAACAATTATTGTAGATATTGGTGGATATTTTAGTCAAATTATAAATAGTTTAAAAAATGATTATCCAGGCCTCCTATTAGTTGTTGTGGAAGATACAGAAAACGGTATTCAAAAATACGAAAAAATTAAATTAAACGTACCTGTTTTATCAGTTGCACGAAGTGAATTAAAGGAAAATGAAGATTTTCTAGTTGGACATTCAATCGCTTTTTCAGTTGATAAACTATTGCGAACGAAAAATAAAATATTTAACTATTCTAAAATTGGAATTCTAGGTTACGGTAAAGTTGGTAAAGGAATTTCAGATTATGTACAAAAACATAATAATCAACCATTTGTTTATGACATTAATCCTATTAGGCAAATTAGCGCCCTCAATAACGAATGTTTAATTGTGGATAAAGAGATTATTTTAAAAAGTTGCGATATTATTTTTTGCGCTACAGGAAATAAGAGCTTAAATATTAATGATTTAACAAAGCTCAAAACTAATAGCTATTTAGCTTCTTGCACTTCCAGTGATGATGAATTTGATTTTAGTGGAGTAGAAAGCTTTTTTAAAATTGAAAAAACTAGTACTGAAATTTACAAATATTACAATCAAGATCATAACTTTCATCTTTTAAATAACGGTAATGCTGTTAATTTTTTAGATAGCGGAGTTCTTGATAATTTCATTTATCTAGTCCAGGCTGAAATTATAAAGTGCATTAAGCTACTAAAAGAATCTAATAATGATCTAGATTTTAAAATACATGAATTAGACTTGAAAACTAAAAATAGTATTCCTAATATTTGGCTTAAAATTTTCAAAGTAAATTAATTATTAACGCATGAATTTACATAAAATTGATAATTTAGTCCTAAATTTTTGGCTTGAAGAACTGCATTCAAGTATTAAAGTTTTTATGCAAATGCAGAAGTTAGATTCATATTATTTAGTTGATAATATTGACATTAAACCTTTACCAAAAGGTATGATTATGTGTATTAATTCTCAAAACAAGTTAACTATTGAGCTTGAGGCTGTAATTAACCATGATCCTGTATTCGTCCAAGTTATGATTATGCATGATGAATTACACCATAAGTTTGTTCAGAATATGAAGCCAAATATGAAAGAAGCTAACCGCCAAAGAGATTATTTTGGAGATCAAACAATTACAGAAATGGACATTGATGCTGACTTAAACACTTATATTTTATTTTCAGAGCAAGGTAAATTTAATTTTAATGGTTACTTAAATTTGCTTTACAATGCACTCGCAAAAGACAAAGATTACCGTATTCGCAAAGAAAAGTTTAATAGATATTTTGGATCTTTGCTATCAATTTATAATTATACACAAATAGGAGAGAGAAAAATCTTTTACCCTTATATTGATAGTTGCAATGATGATACTATATATTTTGCGGTTATCGGTAATGCTAGAGATTTTAGTAAATGTGAACTTAAAGAAAACTTAATTTTGAAATTAATTCAAATGTATCACGAGACTAATAAATTTTACGCTCAAGAATTTATAAGCCTGCATCAAGAAGTTTTTGAAACTGTCACTAATCAAATAAACAAAAAAACTGTTTAACACTTAAATATGACTAACTTTAAAATTCTAATAGCTGTAATTGAACAAGGTGAGCACTCTCTTAACAAACTTATTCCTGCCTTTAAATTACTAGCAAATGCTAAGGCTACTAAAATTACGAGAAAAATCTAAATCGGCTGTAATGATTGGTTATAATTTCTCATTCTCACAATATTCTAAACTTCTAGAAATTTATCCCAATCCCCAAACGGGTAATTTTAATTTTGTTGTTGTTAAAATGACTAAACAAATAGACCAGTTTAAGAGTGTTTTAGACACGGTACTCTGTAAAGCATTAATTCATCCTTTGAATATTATTTATCACATTTTTGGTGAGGTTACGGATTTTTTCGTAGCTATACTAACTTAGAAAATAATAAATTTAGTTTAAACTTTCTTTTTAATTTAAAATGATGCGATTAAAAATAACAATTCAAAAACTCTATTAATAATTAAAGACTCACTTCATTCATACAAGTTAATTGAAAATACTAAAAAAAGATTATTAGAATAAGTCAAAAGACTCTAAAAAATATTTATACCACACTAAAACAAACCAAGCGACACCTACTCCTGTAACCGAATGAGACATATAATTTTTAGGGGATTTTTTTAATTCATTTAACCATTCTACTGCCTCTGGGAATTGATTTAACAAAACTTTGTTTATTTCTTTGCCTTGCTCTTCAGTTTTGTAATAGTCTGAGAGTCTAGGGTTACAGACTGAGATTGCTTTTGGAATTTCTCCGACTAGTAAGTGATGATCAGTAATTATTAAATCGCATTTTTCTGACAACAAAAAATCAGCTTCAGTAACTGAATTAATCCCGCAATCAACGGAGATAATTAAATCGTTATCTTTAGACAATTTTTTTATAGCCTCTAAATTAATTCCATAACCTTCAATAAATCTATCAGGTGCATAATAACTGATCAACTCTTTTTGAAACCCAAACTCTATCAAACCCCAATACATAACTCCCGTTGCTGTTATAGCATCAGTATCGTAATCGCTATAAATGCAAATTTTTTGATTTTCTTTATAAGCCTTGTAAAGCCTTAAGCAAAAGTTTTCTATGTCGTATAAATAAGGAAGCTTAGAGTAATGTTCCTCTGTAGAGTAATTAGTGTAAAACTTAGTATCTGAATTTGTAGCTTGGTTTGAGCTCAGATTAGTAAAACGATCAAGATAATTAGTTAATATTGGATGCATAGACAGGAACTGCCATTAATGTTTCTTGCTCCTTTTTCACAATCTCTTGCTGACGGGTAGTTATAAACTCAACTAAACTAGAATGGCTATTAGTAAGTTTTTGCTTATCTAGTTCTGTTAATCGAAGATAAATAAAATGCTGCTTACGAGCCATACCTTGTGAAATACGCTCTCCTGATGGTAAGTTAAAATAATCGGTTTCGACTAAGGCTACTTCTGGCCAAAGATGATTAATTTCATCTGAATTTATCTTTACAAAGTTATATTTTTCCTCAAGCATGAGAGCAACCCCAAAACTTTCACGAAGAAAGAAAGCGATATTGCTATCTACGTAGTCGCTGAATAAATGATCCAAAATATTGTGCATCTGATTACGGACCTTAGATAATGTATGCCCTATTACTACAAGCTTTATGTCATTTAACTCAAGCGCATACTTAGGTTCTACTAGTGTTAGAGCAGTAATTTCAGAAGTTTTTGGACTTTCAAGCCAGTAAATAGTATTCTCCACTTTAGCAACATCTTTAAGGTATACGCGGTTTCTAGGTACAAAAAAATCACTGTGACAAACAATGAGCTTATAAACTTGACCTATGATTTCTCCTTGTCTTCGACCCGATAGTCGATAAGGGTTTTTGTATGCCATATAGCTACTGTTAATTGTTTAAATTTTAAGTTTAAGATTTAGATTAATTGGTGTAACTGACAGGGCTCGAACCTGTGACCTTGGGATTAGAAGTCCCACGCTCTATCCAACTGAGCTACAGCTACATACGAGTAGAAAGTACTTATATTAGATTGATTTTGTCAATGTTATTTTGGCTATATTGTATCTGATAAGTTAGATTTTATTTTGGCGTTTAAGATTATTTTAAGTTTAAAAAGTTGATTTTAATGCTCTTTCTAAAAGATTGTCTTTGGAATCAATTTTAATATCTGGTTCAAGACCTTTTTTATTTATTTCGTTACCATTTGGTGTTAGCCACTCAGCTATAGTTAATTTGACACTATCACCATTTGCAAGCGGCATTAATTGTTGAACTACACCCTTACCATAGCTTTTTGATCCAATCAACTTGCAGCCTCTAATATCACGCAACGCTCCTGCTAAAATTTCACTAGCACTAGCAGATTGTCCATTTATCAAAACTGCTAAAGGATAATTACTTAAATTTAAATTTTTTGGAAGTGATTTAATAACTTCTGATTTATCTTTGTACTTTTCTTGGAGAATAATTTGATTGGCTGGTACGAAATAAGAAATTACATCAACGGCCGATTGCAATAAACCACCGCCATCGTCAGTAACATCTATTAAAATTCTTTTAATTTCAGGTTTTTGTTTAATTTCTTTTGCAAATTCTTCCATTATAGCATCAAGTCCTTCACCAAATGAATTAATCTTAATTACAGCCGTTTCGTCTTTGTAGCTTAACGCCATTAAATCAACTTTAATTTGACTTCTAGTTAGAGCTACGTTGTATGTTTCTGTATTCCGCAAAAATTTCAGTTTTACCTCCGTATTTACAGGGCCTTTAATAGCTCCAACAAGTAGTTCAGGGGTTTCAAAACTTAAAATATTTTTACCATCTACTTCTACCAAAATATCATTAGCTTGTATTAATCCGCTTTTAGACGCAGGGGAATTAGGGATTACGCTTATAACAGTAATTTTGGATTTATTAAAAGTATTAAAATATATTCCTACACCGAAATATTTTTGGTTTAGACTTTCATTTAATTTAGATCTATCGTCTTTAGTTAAATATTCACTGTATGGATCCTTGAGTGAACTTACAAGCCCTTTATTAATACCTATATTATATTCTTCTTCCGTTGGTAACTTACCAATATATTGATTTTGAATTATGTTTTTCAAACTATTTATGTCTGCTTTTGGAGCGATTTTTTGTAAATATGTATAACTGAACCCAAAAAATACTACTATTAACAGCACACTAATTATCAAGTATTGAATGTAATTGGTTTTTTTTAATTTTTTAATTATTAAATTTGTTTGATTTGTTTGGTCTAGTTGATTTTCTGGTGAGTTTTCTATCATATATCAACGGCCAACATCCTATATTTTTTGTATCTTTGTCAAAAACATCGAAAAATTCAAAATTATATTTGACATTTCTGCTGAAATTATGATTATTATCTTAATATACACCTTTTAAATATCTTTACACAAATTAAAATTTTATGCCACGAAGAAAACGAGTACTCAAGCGTCCAACTATTTTAGCAGACAAAACCCACGACAGCGTTTTAATTAGCAGATTAATTAATAGAATCATGTGGGACGGTAAAAAAACTATCGCTAGCAGAATTGTAAACGAAGCCCTAGAATTTGCATCTAAAGAACTTGAGGTAGAAGCTATTGCAGTTTTAACTTTAGCAGTAGACAATGTCAAACCACAAGTTGAAGTTAAATCAATGCGTGTAGGAGGTGCTAACTATCAAGTACCTATTGAGCCTTATCCAGCAAGGCAATTAAGACTTGGATTAACTTGGATTGTCACTGCAGCTCGATCCGTTAAGGGTATGTCAATGACTGATAAACTAAAAAGAATACTAGTAGAATCCTACCAAGGAACAGGACCTGCAGTAGCTAAACGTAATAGCATTCACCAAACCGCTGCTGGTAACAAAGCCTTTGCCCACTTTGCTCTAAGGGCTAGAAAAAAGTCATAATTAATATATGACTAAAGTTCTTGTTTTAGGTGCTGGAGGAGCTGGGGTTAGTAACATAGCTCAAATTTACAGACAACAAGGATTCAACGTAGTAGGGGCAGACAAGATAAAAAACATTGCTACAGCCAACCTAGAATCATTAGGAATTAAAGTTTGCTTAGATAATGACTTATCAGCTCTTGAAAATACCGACTTAATTTTCAAATCTAGTGCAATTAAAAACGATAACCTTCTTTTAATTGAAGCTAAAAAACAAGGTATTAAAATAATTACTAGGCATGATTTTTTTAAAAATCTCTCGCTTACTAGAGATGTAATTGCTGTATCTGGAAGTAGTGGTAAAACTAGCGTTACCAGTGTAACTTCACACGTATTATCAGCTGATCGTGATTGTGGTTATCTAGTTGGTATTCATGGTAAAGGAGGTCATAATGGTAGTAAAGAGGTAAAAGAGTTTGTCTTAGAAGCTGATGAATACGCTAAAACTTTCTTAAGTCTAGAAAAAGTAAAAATTGGGATTATTAACTCTATCACTTTTGATCACATAGATATCTACCCAACTAAACAAGACTATTACCAGGTTTTTAAAGACTTTGCAGTTAAATGTGAAAATTTAATTGTTAATGGTGATGATGAAATAATTCAAAGAGAAATACAACATCCAAAGCTTATCAAAATAGGCTATAAATTTGAAAATAATTGGTCTGCTCGCCAAGTAGTTAATTTTGAGGGGGGTTCTAAATTTTCTGTTTATAATCTTGAAAACAAAATAGCTAGCGTAACGTTGAATGTAATTGGAGGGCATAATGTCATAAATGCTTTATTTGCTTTTGTAACTAACTATCTTTTAAATGTAGAAATAAAAACGATTTGTACTGCTCTAAATAATTATAATGGAGCTCCACGTCGCCTTGAGTTATTGCAGAAATCTCCTTTTTATATTTATGATGATTATGCTCACCTACCATTTGAGATTGAAACCGTTTTAAAAGGATTAAAATCTAGCTTTCCAAGTAGAAAAATTATAGCTTATTTCCAGCCTCATACTTACACTAGGATTAATTCTCAGTTTGAAGCCTATCCTAAAGCTTTAAGCAACTGCGATGTTTTATTATTAGGAGATGTTTACGCCGCAAGAGATAGTGAAGGTAGTGTAGATATGAACAAATTAATTAATTTGGTAACATGTCCTGTCAAATACTTATCAGGTGATATTATTAATTCCGAGAAGTTGATCAGAGAAATTATCAAACCTAATGATATTTTAATTTGTTTAAATGCAGGAGACGCGACTAAAGTTGCCCACAATTTGCGAATTATTTAATACAGAAATTTTTTAAACAATTGCAATTTTGCTTAATTCTTCTATAAGAGTTCCAAGGTAATCTCCCTCACTGCTTTTAGCCATCAATTCTGGAATAGTACCTTCAAATACTTTTTGACCTTTTTCTATTACAGCAAGCTTGCTACAAAGTTCAGTAATATCTGGTAAGTAATGACTTGTTAAAAGAATTGTTAAGCCTTGCTCTCTATTTAATTCAAGCAACATTTCTCTCATGGTATTTTGAGCCTCAAAATCAAGCCCTAGGGTTGGCTCATCCATAAACAAAAATTTTGGTTGATGCAAGACTGAAGAAATTATTTCAAACTTCATTCTTTGCCCAAGGGAAAGCTGTCTAACTGGGACATCTAGCTTCTCACTAACTTGGAATCTATTAGCTAGTTCGTTAATTCTACTCTGAATTTCCCCGCCCACCATATCATACAAATAACCACTTAATTGCAAGGATTCCATTGCCGACAAATTAGGATCAAGGTTTTGTTTTTGACCACTAACTAAACCTACTTGCTTTAAAAATGCTGGTTTACGAAGATAAGGATAGTAACCCAAAACTTGAATTTCACCTGAAGTTTTTTCTACGAGTCCGAGACAATGTTTAATAAATGTAGTTTTACCTGCTCCGTTAGGACCAATTAACCCATATATCATCGGTTTATCAATATTTAAATCAAAACTTTTAAGAGCTGTTACTTCTTTTTTTTCACGGCTAAAAATTCCTGTTCGTTTGTAAACTGTAAAACTTTTAGTTAAATTCTCTGATTTTAGTAACATATTTATTTTTTAATTTTTTCCAACTATTTTTCTAATTAAGCTAAAGTGAATATTATTTGTCAAAGATTAACATAGAACAATCCTTTAGTGGAGCTACTATTTTTGGTTTTGTTTGGAATACATCCAGGCATTTTTTTGCAATTCGTAAATCATTTCTTGGAGGTAATTGTCAGTTTCATCATCCCCTGTCTTGGTAGATTCTTCTTTGGCTTTTTGTGCAAGTTTAATTGTAATTTCGATTGAATTTAATAATTCATTTAAAAAATCTCTTTCAAGTTTAGCCTGTGTTTGGGTAATGAAAGAATGCTCTAAGTAATTAGAGTAGCCTACCATAGGAATCTCTTTAAGAGCTAGTATTCGCTCGGCTAATTTATCTTGATGTTCCCCTAAGAAATCATAAAATTCTCCAAATTTCTCATGCAGAACAAAGAAATTGTCGCCGCTCATTAGCCAATGGTAGACCTTAACGTTGGCTTGAAAAATTGAAATTGTTGCAAGCAACTTATTAAGCGAGATTTGTTGCAAAAGATTAGGGGCTTTAGACATATGAGATAAAACTATTCTATTAAAATTTATTTGTCCAGTAAAAACTCAACAGCAAGGTTTTAATAAAGTACCAATCACTAAAACTATTTCTCTACTTTTCATTTGTAATAATCTTTAAATCCTCGTTTAAATTCTCATCCAAATCTACATCTTCATTTACTCTTGATTCACTTTTCTCATTATCTTCATCAGAATCTTCTACATCCTCATCGTTAATCTCATTATCATAAGTTAAAACCTCATTAATTCTATTCAAACCCCCGCCGTAAATTTCAATCGCTCTGCGTAAATATTCAATATCAAGCTCGTTGTACCTCTTATTAAAATCATTTATAGTTTTGTCGTAGCGTTTTTGATAACTACTGGCATTTAAACCTGGAACAAAAAATAAAACTTTACTAAAAAAACTATTCTTTTGGTTGTGAAGTGAATGAATTGATTGCTCCATTTGAATTCTTAAGTCTTCTCTGGCTGTTTGAAATTCAGTCCAAATATTTTCAAAACGATTTCTAGTATCACTTAGTGTGTGCTTGGTTTCATCATGAAACATGGTTAAGCGGAATTGAAGAGCGTTTGTATCACGATAATAATTATTTAAAATCTCCTCTTTAGATAAATGCCCTTGAGATTTTTGAGATTTATAATTTTGAACTATCACCTCTCTGAGCGCCTCTTTAAGAAGGTGGTACGCGTCTTTTAGAATACTAAATTGTTTAGAGTTTCCCCCTTTTTTGTCAGGGTGTTTTTTTTTGGCTAAACTGATGTATTTTTTTTTAAGACTCTCTAAATCCAGCTCAGCCAATTCCTCTACTTCAAAAATTTTAAGCGCTCTAACTAAATTCATATCTGGAAAAGAGTTAGCATATAATTTATCCCCTTGTCAATTTTTAAATAATCTAAATAAAATAGGGTAATTTAAGATTTTAAAAGTAAAATTTGAATTTGTCTAAAAGTAAATACTAATATACATTAACTTACTTACCAAAACAAAACAAAAAAACCACGCAAAGTAAGAATACAAAAACTATTTAAAAAAATTATGGCCAAACAATCAAAATTAAACATTTGGAACAAATATTTGTATACTGGAGAACATCAAAGCATTAGTCTAAATTATTTGCTTGGGCTTATTAGTTTAACGCTACTTGTTATTGGGTATTGGAAATTCTTTGAATTAAATTTATATATTAATTTAGTTTTTTTACCGATTGCGGTTATTGTTTTAATTAACAAATTAATTACGCTAGTCTTTGGGATAATTTACCCTGATTTTAATCTCTCACGTCACAAAAAATTCTGTAAAGAGTTCAACCAAAAAATAAAACCACCTTCAGTTGATGTTTTTTTACCGATTGCGGGTGAAAGTATTGAAGTTTTAAGAGAAACTTGGACTGGAGTAAAAAGTTTAAATTACTCTAATTATAAAGTTTATGTTCTGGATGATGCAGGGGACGAAAAGATTAAATTAATGGCTGTTGAATTTGATTTTTATTACCTTACACGTCCAAATAAAGGAGTAAATAAAAAAGCAGGAAATCTTCAATTTGGTTATCAGAACTCAAGTGGTGAACATATTCTAATTTTAGATGCTGATTTTGTACCACATAGTGATTTTCTCACAGAAACACTCCCATATCTGCAAGACCAAAAAATTGCTATATTACAAACTCCTCAATATTTTCAAATGAGCCAAGAGATTAACAATCGGTCAATAGTAGAGTACGGAGCAGGAGCTATGGTTGAGGATTTCTATAGAATTATTATGCCGTGCCGTGATAAGCTTGGAGGGGCCATGTGCGTTGGAACAAGCGCTCTCTATCGTAGAGGTGCTTTAGATAAAATTAATGGCTTCCCGCAAGTAGAACATTCAGAAGATATCAAGACAGGCTTGAATTTACTAGCTGCTAATTACACAATTAAATACTTGCCAATTATTTTAAGTAGAGGAAGATGTCCTGACAATTTAGAATCTTATATTAAGCAACAAATTCGCTGGTGTCATGGAGCTCTTGAAGCACTTTTTAGCATGGATATTTATCGAGCTCAAATGTCCTTATCTGGTAAACTTGCTTATTTAGGTAGTGGAATTTTTTATTTGAGCGAAGCCTTTAGTATCATTTTATCTCTACAAATTTTCTTTTTAGTATTCTTGTATCCATCCTCTATCACCTTGATCGGAGCTTCTTTCTTTTTACCTTTCGTTTTCTACAATTATTTTCTAGAAAATCACAAAAAACTATTTGCCGACAATCTCTCAATTGTAATTATTGGTGTAATTCAAAATTTTACTTTTTTGTACGCTATTTTTAGTTTCTTTTTACAAAAGCCAAGTCAGTGGTTACCAGCTGGCTTAAAACAGAAGTCAAAAACTGTTTCTAAAGAGACTAAAATAGTTATTTATATGATTCTCTCTTATTCTTTTTTTTATTTTGGGTTGATTTTTAGTAAATTAATTATTTCTCCTAAATTTTTTGTAAATATTGATAATTTTGGAATTATTTCATGGTTAATTATTAGCTCTGCAATTCTTTTGGTCAGTTGTATTTATATATTACCCTTTGTAATTTCACAAAAAGAGTATCAAGTAAAAAATGAAAAATTAAAGTCTTGGTTTTCAAAGAAACCACAACCAAAAACCAGTCTGTTTTAAAAATAAATTAATTAACAAAAATGTCTAAAATATATAATTTCGTTCTCGCGTATGTAGTTTCTATACTAAGTTTTGGATTAATTGCTTTCATTATTACTTTTGTTGGATATTTATTTAAAATTTCAATTACAAGCTATCACTTCTGGATTAGCATCTTTGGAGCTTTAGTTTTTCTCTCTGTAGTTACTAAAAAACTCTTTAACAAAAAAAACTTCTGGAACCATTATATTTGTCTAATTGGAGCTTTGGTTTTAACTTTTTTGGGAAGTATTTTATTTAATTTGTATTTTATTGATTTATCATACGATGGGCTTGCTTATCATGGAGAAGCGATCTTACAATTATCTAAAGGTTACAACCCGCTTTACGATAGAGCTGAAAGCTTCAATGGAATTCATGACCTTTGGATTAATGCTTATCCTAAACTTGCTTGGTATCAAGGTGCCATATTTTACAAAGCTTTTGGGATTTGGAGCGGGGTTAAATATTTTTCTCTTGGTTGGATACTAGCCTCCCTTGGAGCAATTTGGCTTTGTTTGTCAGAAATTAAATATTTGAGTCAAACATGGATTTTTAGATTAATAACCATTTTTGCAGTTACTCCAATTACCATTAATCAAGCAATTAGTCTAAATTTAGATGGGCAAGTTTCATCTTTAATTCTTATCCTTGTTAGTTTTTGTGTTTTAAGCTCAACTCAAATAGATTCTACCAAAATTTCAAATTTTAAAAAATATATTTACCTCTTTGGTCTTTTTGCTTCAAGTGTAATTTTAATCTCCATCAAAACAACTGGTTTAATATATGCCATTATAATTCTCTTGGCTTTCTTAGTTTATTTATTTATTTTGAAATTAAAAAATTGGAAATGGATTTTAAAAACTTTTGGTTTAGTCGCTGTTTTTAGCTTAGTCCTAAACTTCAATCCATTTATTACAAATATAATTCACAATGGACACCCACTCTACCCGCAATTTAATAGCAAAATTGATGTAAAAGAAAACACACCTTCTAATTACAGAGACTTTAGCAATCTAAAGATTTTTGTTTCTTCAATATTTTTTGAGAGTAATAATTCGTACTCTGATGGAGATGTCAATGAACCAGCTAAGTTTAAAATTCCCTTTAGCGTTCTCCCTGATGAAATTAAATCTTTTCAAGTAGCCTCTTCTCTTAAAAAAGGAGGTTTTGGACCTTGGTTTAGCGGAGCTTTTGTCCTGACTATAATTCTGGTTGGAGTTTTAATTTGGGAATTTATCAAAAAAAATAAAACAATCAAATCAAATGATTACTTGAATAATACTCAACTAAAAAATACTTCAGATAAGCTTTATACTACTCAATTGCTAGTTTACATTCTAGGAGTTGGTTTAATGAGCTTTTTGATTAGTGGAGCCTCAAACACATATCGCTTTATCCCGCATTTCTGGTTTGTAATTCCAATAATTCTAATTTATGCATTAAGTTATAGAAGTAAACTTATAAGTATTCTTTGTTATTTGATTAGTGGAATATTGTTTTTAAACCTGGCTTTAATTACTTTCAGCCATTATACTTATCAGTACGCTGATAGTAGAGCTGTAGAGCGTAAGCTTCAAATCCTGCAAACAAGGAATAAGCCTCTCCTAGTTCAATATGGTCGCCATACCGCCACTAGAGCGTGGTTTGAGGATTATGGAATTACAGCAGTTGATAATTATAATGGAGCAATAACAGAAGACTGTGATCAAAAATCAGCCCTCAGAAATCTCTTTGATCTAAATGATACTTTAGTTTGTATTGAAGGATACACAAAAGAACAACAAAAAGAATTGTTAAAATATTAAAAAAGCAAAAGAGTAAAAAAAACGAGCCTCTTATAAAAAAAGAATATTTCATTTATTGATTACTCAATTTTATTCCTAGCCAAAAAAAGTAACTACAAAATTGCTTCTTTTGATAAATTTTATCCAAGCGAATTATTGACAAATTAAAAAAATTCTTTACTTGACATAGATTCTTTACTTTATAATAATTTCGATATGTCAACTTTAGTAAAGATAAATAAAAGTGTAAAAATTTCTAGTAAAGGACAAATTACTTTACCTAAAATATTTTTAAATAAGCTTGGATTACAAAATGGTAACAGTGTTTTAATTGAGTTCTCTAATAATCAAATACAAATATCCAACAAACAACGAATAGAGCAAAATAAATTACTTAAATTTAAACCGATTAAACTTGGATTACCCGAAAAAATGAATTTTTCTGAAACTCACAACGATATTTATGACTAAAAAAATACTTTGTGATACAGACTTTTTTGTGGCCCTACTTATTGCAGACGATATGAATAATGATAAAGCAATGGGAATAATTCAAAAATATTCTAGTTGGGAATTTGTATATTCTAACTTAACTAAATACGAATTAATGACCGTTCTATCAAGGAAATTAGATCAAAAGAATGCTGTAAAAGCCTTGAATTTATTTGAAGATACTTTCCAAAATATGTTTGAGTTTGATGCTTTACTTGAATCGGAGATTATTAGCTTTTATAAACAATCAATTAATAAAAATCAATCTTTTTTTGACATTACTTGCCTAACTATCGCCAAAAAAAATAACTACAAAATTGCTTCTTTTGATAAATTTTACCCAAGTGACTTACTAACGAACTAAATAATAAAATATGACCCATACAACAGCAACCTACAAACCAACCTTTATGCAAAAACTCCTTGGGCGGAATTATAAATGGTGGTACGTGATGGTTTTTAATTTTAGATCTGCATCTGCATATGCCTTTTCTGATTTATTTTATTACTTAAATCAAGCTATAATCGTTTATATTAGTATCGCAATATGGGGGTTTTCCCAGAGAGATGATACAACGGATACTTTAACATATTTAATTATTGGAAATATTTTCTTAAGCCTGCTTTTGCTAAACAATCACTGGAGGTTTGCTGACGAGGTTTTTTCAGGTAAGTTTTCTTCACGGTATATTTTACCAATTAACTTATTTAAATTTTATTTTTTTAACGCAATTGCATACCTTAGTAAGGTAAGTTTAGTTATTATTTTTTATATCCCACTATTATTTATAAATCGTAATTTAATACAATTTTCACTTCAGGG
Source organism: Minisyncoccota bacterium (assembly GCA_043772945.1). Classification (GTDB taxonomy): domain Bacteria; phylum Patescibacteriota; class JACMRA01; order JACMRA01; family JACMRA01; genus JAYVFR01. The sequence continues at coordinate 98,654 of JAYVFR010000007.1, forward strand.
ATTATTATATTTATTTGTATTTTTAATTTTAGCTCTTTTAATTAAGTTTTTTTATAACTTTATTGTTGGTTGTAGTGTATTTTGGCTTACTAATAGTGATGGTTTGTTGTCTTTTTCAGAAACTACTGCGATGGTTTTATCTGGAAGTTTTATTCCACTATCCTTGATTAATTTCAAATTAATTGAATATCTACCTTTTGCTTACTTTCTTCACCACCCAATGCAAGTCTACCTTGGCAAATACGATTTTAACCAAACTCTAATGGTTTTTGCTGGTGGAATTGCCTGGTG
>JAYVFR010000008.1:0-12824 GCA_043772945.1 Minisyncoccota bacterium
ATTTTTTTTGTGCCTTTTTTCTACAATTTAAAATTTAAGATTAAAAGTTATGCTACGACTAAAATAGCGTATTAAACAATCATAAATTCAATCATAAAGTCAAGTCTAAAGCTTTTTATACAATACCTATCTAATAACAAGGTTATAAGGTTAATTTTACTAATCCTAAAAAAGATTACTAAGAAATACTTTTTACAGCACTATTTAAAATTATACAACTATATAATTATATAGTTGTATAATTATATAATAACTTGAGTGTGTACAATTACAATAAACTAAGTAGATTTGTTTCTATTGCTTCAAGAATTAAGGTGTTGACTTTTTTTTCGGTTTTTAACGACAAAGTCTTTAGTTTTTTTTGTAGTTTCTTGGGGATAATTATTGACATCTGCACTGTCTCACCCTCTTTTAGTTTGTTTTTCTTTTTACTTATTTTTAAGTTTGTAGGGTTTGTGGCTTGTGATACATTCTCAACAGTTTCTGACTCTGAAATTTTAACTTGTGGGGTTATTTTTATTGGTGTAACCTCTTTTAGACCCTCACTAAAAGCGTTTAATTGGTCGGTTAATAAATTAATTTTAGACATAGTTTACGTGATTATATTATTGTACAGTTGTATTGTTGTTAGTAATTTCTATTATTTCTTTGGTTAGGTTTAAATAGTCTTCCGCCCCCATTGAATTAGGATTGTAGGAATAAATATCTTTAGAAACAAGTGGCAATTCGGTTAAAGAAACATTCTTTCTAATGTGAGTTTTTAAGACTAAATCAAGATGGGTTTTTTCGGCTAGTTCTTTTACCTGAACATTTATACCATCCCGTTTATCAAGCATAGTTAAGAAAGCTCCGCCAATCTTTAAATTTGGATTAAGAGCCTCTTTAACCTCATTAATTTTAGTAATTACTTTTACAAGCCCTTTGTAAGCTAGAACTTGGCTTTGGACTGGTATAAAGACATAATCGCTAGCTACGAGAGCGTTTCGGGTTAGGAACCCTGTTGATGGAGGGCAATCAATAATAATATAATCAAATTCATCTTTTACTGAGTAAATTAAATTTTTGAGTAAACTTTCACGAGCTAGAGACGAGGCAAAGAATTGCTCTGCATCATCTAAATCTTCATAAGATGGTAAAATACTAATATATTCATTTAATTTGTAATAAGATAGTTTCTTGTTTTTAAGGCAAGTGTAGACATTGTCATTTTCAACCTGGTCACTTTTTAAGCCTGTCATACCAGTCAGATCAGCTTGGGGATCAAGATCAATTAAAAGGACCTTTTTATTCATCCTAGCTAAATAGAAACCTACATTTAATGAGGAGGTAGTTTTACCAGAGCCACCTTTACGGACTACAAAAGAAATTATTTTAGACATAGTTATATAATAATATGACTGTATAATTATATAGTTATATAACCTTTGTCAAAGATAGTTTAATTTACTCGTAATGCCCTAAAACAGAAATTACTAAAACAATAATTTGCTTGTCATCAACTTTGTAAATAATTCTGTCTTTTTTGTTTAATCGTTTAGAGCAATAACCTTTAAAATTATGTTTAAGTCTTTCAAATTTATTATTTGGATTATATGGATCTAGTTCTAATTCTTTCAAAATAGACTTAATTTTAAGTTGTAGTTTTTTATCTTTAATTTTTTTAAGTTGTTTAATTACTTCTTCATCAAGAATAATTGTATACATTTGTTGCCCAATCATAATAAGACTTAATTTAACCAATCAATTTCTTTCTTAGTTTCTTCTAAAGTTTGTCCTTTAAAATTTTCTGTTTTTAATTTTTCTTCAAATTTGTGAATTATTTGATTTTCTTCTAAAGTTGGCTCTCTAAAGTTAGAAGTGTAGTCAACATTTAATAACTCTGTATTTAAAAGTTTTTTTAATTGCATTTTAAAATAATCAGTTAAATTGATTCCATATTTATCTTTCAGAAGTTCTTGAGCTTTAGTTTTTTCCTCTGTTGTAATATTCATCTGAAAAAGACTAGTAGTTGAATTAGTCATATTATTATAATTGTTTTATACTTATATTATAAGTACTTTATAAGTAAATGTCAAGGAATAAAAAGACTTTTATAGGACTTTTTAGATACCGCTTTTTCTTCTATTATCTTCTTTACAAAGCATTTTACAGTTTTCACTACTAGTTTTTCCTCCTGTATGCCATGGTGTTGTATGATCTGCTTCCATTTCATCTAGTTCATAATGTTTTTTACATACTGGACATATTCCATCTTGTCTCTCATACGCCTCACGCTTTTGATTAGGTGTAAAGGCTCTAATGTTTAAATGTTTCTCTTTACCAGTTAAAAGATATTCATAAATTCCTTTTTTACTTGTTACATCTTCATCTTGCATCAAGCTAGTTATTTGTGTTTCTAGGGCTTTAGGGTCTAGTTTTTGACTTTTGTGTTCGTTGTATAATGCACCCCATTCAATCCCTTTCATCTCCTTTCTATACTTAGGGAAGGTAGCTTTTACCCAACTAATCACACTTTGAAAATATAGCCATAAATCATTAGCATTTGGCTCATTTTGCTGTTTTGCCATGTAGTTCTCAATATTGCCCTTGCTTATCCAGTCAATAGTGGTTTCAAGATATTCTTGGCGAATAGCAGAGCCTGTGAGATAATCTCCACCTAAGCCGTAAACTGCACAGTTATTTTTGCTAAAGTATCTTTTAGCGTCTGTAACCCAAGAACCTGAATATACAGCGTTTCTGAGTTCTTGATCAGTTAATTTCTCACCTGCAATATTAATTGTTCTAAACCATTCTAACTTATCACTATCTGTACCACTACAAAATTAGTATCTAAGTTTTAATAAATTTTTAATTAGAACTAGGGGTACCCCCTTTTTTTGAGCACATCACTAATCATAATTTGGGCGTAAATACGATATATATCACCTTTTACCATGATTAAGGACCTAAAAAATACTCAAATTATGATTAGTGAATTTAATAATTTTTTGTTTTTCATGTTTTAAATTCTAAAATGTCAACATTTGACAACTAATCACACCCTCTCTGTATAACAATTATTATACGAAACTTAATTAAGATATATAATAAGAGTTTAAGTTAATGTTTAAAGGGAAATAGTAAAAATATATTTTAATTAAAGCGAGTTTCTTAGATTGCTAAGTAATGATAAGATTAAAAAAGTCAAAAATTAACTAGAGGTTGCTAAAATTAAGGGTTTTAAAAGAGTAATTAGCAAAGTATAAAAAAGCAATTATAGGGCAATTTTAACGCAAGTAAAATAAGCTAAAAATGTCTATTATTTATAATTCAGTGTTAATTAGATTTATACTGTGACTCTTAAAGATTTCAGAATAGGCTTACTTAGCTCAGCAAGAGCCCCATACAACTCTTGTTCCAGACATATTTTACTCACCGGGTATTAAGAAAGTCCTACAAAAGTCTTAAAATACTATCATTTATTTAATTTTGCCAGCGGAATTTTTTATTTTACCTTCAAAATACATGAAACGTTTGAGGCTCCTAAATCTTGAAGTATTTTATACAATCTTAAATTTTCGGTCTTACTTATGCAATTGATTGTTTTTGATTGTTTATAAACAAAGCCTAAATCGATCACTTTTTGATTAAAGCAGTGATCAATACAAGCTAAAAGCCGTGTTTTTTCTCTAGGTAATATTTCATTAAAATTATTTAAAAAATAAGTCACATTTAAACTAAGAATATCTTTAAAAATAATTGTCGAAATTAGACACAATCTTATTAAAAATGTTGTAATTATGTTTATCTTTTTAAAATATCTCGAATATATTTCTTTAAAATCATATTGAAATTGCATTTTTAAAAGGTTTTTATCATTAATTAAAAACGGATAAAAATCAACAAAATATATTCCGCTCTGATTTTGTATAAAGTTTGTAGGGTTTGAATCAAAACCGTAATTGTTTTCATAATCATTCAAAAGCATTAGATGATTAAAAATTAAATAATAGTCGGTTATTTGAGTTTTGGGAATAATGCCCTGTATAATTTCTAATTTATTTTCATTGATTTTTAATTCTGTATTGGGTATTTTAAAGCCCATTAAATTAACCCAAAGTAAATATGCATCTAAGTGTTTTTCAAAGTACTTCTGGATTTTACTATCTATATCATAAGATTTAATAATTATTGATTCGTCAATTTTTATGCTAGCTCTCATTTTAATTTAAATTAATTAGATTAGATGGCAGTATGTAAGAATTTTCATCTTTTAAAAAGATATAATTCTCTTCAGAAGTTTCAATTTTATAAGCTCTTAAAGAGTAAGTATCCTCTGCTTTAGCCTCACTACCCATGCCTTGATGCCTATGACTAAAACTAAATGCGGTGATAATTTGCTCATTAATTTCTAGTTGCCACTTTTTGAATCTATTAAAACAATCACTCGAGTTTATAATCTTGCAATAGGTTGTAATTGGAGTAATATTGTAATTTTCCTTACTAGAATTAAAAATATCCTGAAAAAAATCCTCTAAATTACTAAATGTTAAACACTGTAAACTCAGTCCAATTTGATTTTTAACCCATCTATTTCTTTTTTTCGCCAAGTATGCAGCCGCAGCTTCTGAAATCTCCAACTCTTTACTATAACGCCTAGTATGCTTGTGAAGGAGTTGGCCAGGGGAAACAAAACCAATATTTTCAACATAATATTTGAATTCCTTAACTACTAATTCACGAATCTCAGAGTCAGTTGTAATAACAAAATCAAAATCCGAATTTGCATGATTTAGTGTAGTATTTTGAGAACCATACAACCCAACACTGACTCTACCTATTCCAAACACTAAATCCATCTGATTCCTTATATCAACTACCATCAATGCCGCTTCAGGGTTATAATAAGTACACTCATAAGGCGAATTTATTTTAACTATATTTTTTTCCGGTAGAAATAATAAAGGCTTTGTAAAAATATAATCTATATGACCTTCTTCGTATTTACAATCTAAATCTGGATTTTCACAAAGTATTCTTGATTTTTTAAATCTTTGATCTAAGAGCTTTGGATTGTATCTATCACCTTGCGAGTCTCCTAAGTAATCACGGTTGACAGGTACAGAGCCATTAAAATTTATATTACATAACAATCTATAAATTCCAACTTTTGTTACCAATGTGGACAGAGCCGTCTCAGGCGATTTGGGATTCAAAGTTTCTCGTGAGTTCATTTCTTATAATTAGTTATCTTGCTTTTTCTTTTTCAATACTATATGCACAAATGGTTGATCTGGATGATTATCATGTGGATGTTTTTGAGAATGTAAAACATCGAGACCCGCTTGCTCAAACAACATTAAATATTCTAGTAAAGTATATCTAGAAATTATTTTTGATGAGGCTTTATCATGTGATCTTTTAATAACAAAATCTTCAGTTGATTCTTGATTAATTTTCACTATCAAAAAAATTTTACCATCTTCAGTTAACATCCCTCTTACTTTAGATAGTAAATTTAATACATCTGATTTAAGTATGTATTGCAACATTGAGTTCATCAAAACTCCATCAAATTTACGACCCTCATTATCCCAAGTAATTATATTTTCATTAATTAACGTAAGGTTTTCAAGGTCATTTTTTAATGCATTAGTAATTTGTGCTGCTGATATATCAATACCAGTAACACTAAACCCCTGCCTAGCCATGAATTGACTATACACTCCTGAACCGCAACCAATATCCAATATTCTACTATCACTAGCTAAATTTTTAGTTAAGTGTGTACAAATCTCACTCTCAACAAAGCTTGATTTTTCAAGATTTCTATTAGTGAAAAAATTAGAAATATGATCATAATTTTGACCAGTAAGCTGATACATTTTAGATTTATCAACTCCAGTTTTAGCAACTAGTGATGCTATATTTGAAATTAATCTATGAGGCAAGTACAATTTTGTTTCGGAGTCGTAGGAAAATTGTTTTAAATCTGGTGTCATAATAATATAGTTTTTTTCAAGTAATGCGGTATAATAGTCTGGTACTTCTGATCGTAAAAAAAGAGTTTATAAAGATAATTACTGTCTTCTTCTTCTATATTTATAGGTAATAAATGCTGTAATATCAATTTTTTAAGCTTAGATCCTTCAAAGATATCTTGCAAGTCATACGCCGATAGGTGGTACTTAGAGTGTCTGTTATAAGCTATGTCATTAACATTAACAATAGCATAATCGACGGAGCTGTAAAAATCTTTGATATAATAGTGTTTTTGAATAATTTGTGTAAAATTTCCTACCACCTCTTTAACGGGTAGAACCCCCAAATCAGTCTGGACTGTAATTGCATAGCCAGTGTCAGTGATATGACCTAGGTCAAAGTCAGGAAATTTAATTTTAAATCCAAAAGTATCAGGACATCCATGAAACATTTCTAAAAATTCTATCTCATATTTATCCAAAAGTATGCTTGATTGTAATTGTCCCTTATTCGCGTCGAGTAAAGTGGTTTTTATTTTGTCATTTGAGGCTATTTTTTCTTTATAATATTCAGGTATTCTTCCATTATAAGCAGAATTAGGTAAATACAATTCAACATTCAAATCTCCATTTCTAATTATTTTATCTAGTAAAATATTGAGACCGTCTATATGATCTAAATGCTCATGTGTTACAATTATAGCTTTGATTTGCAATGCAGAATATCCCGAGCTAATTAATCGTGAGTAGAAATCTGTGCTTGGATCAACTACCACCAAATCTCCCTTTAAATCAATAATAAACCCGTTGCAATAATGCATGTCTGCCCTTAAATCATATTCATTTTCAAATAAATATTTAGGAAGTACAATTTTTACATCTGATTCTTGCAATGAATTAACAAACGAAAAGCCTTTTTTTACATTTTTTTTAGCTTCATCTTTCAAGTTACGAATGTTTTGGCTAATTTTAACAATATCTAATTGGTGCATAATTTGATTTTTTGAATTAATAATTTTTCAAGGTGATTTAGTATTTGAGCAGATGTAGAATCAAAACTATCGTTATTATTTATTTTTATAAATTTATCACTTTCAATATAATCGATAGTTTTCTTTACCGCCTCTATATCTTTCAGTGACACAACTCTGTTAAAATGCGTAGGTGGTTTAGAACCTCTTGATACGGCTAAATTGTCATTTACTGATAAAATTACCCCGCCTAAGACCTTTGAGTTAGAAGATAGTTTCAAAGTGTCAATTTGTACACCTTCAAAAATGGCATTTACCCCATTTGTATAATATGAATCTGTCTGATTTTTAATAAGATCAGTAAAAATTTTTAAAATATCAGTATTAGAATAAAAATTATCAATTGAATCCTTGTTTAAATCAGGTCTAAAATAGTTTAGAGTTTTACTTATCAAACCTAGATTATAAGATTGATAAAAATTAATTTTTTGTAATAAGAATTTAGTAAAAACTGTTTTTCCTACTGAGTTTGTACCAGTAATAAAAAAAATAACAGGTATATTTTTTGAATTAAGCTCCTTGATTAAAAGATTAATTTTTTGAATTTGAATCATATTTTGTTAAAAAATCCGTTACAATTCCTTGTGCCACTTCATCTCTATATTGTTTTTGTGGGTGTTTAAAGTAATACCCACTAAAATCTTGATAGCCTGACAAATCATTATCTTTTGCAACTTTTAGCAATCTAATCACATCCATCATAACCCCAGCACTATTAGGACTATCTTCGACTGAAAGCTTTAATTCAATTGAAAAATCTAAACCACCAAACTGAGTACCTTGAATATTAATGTAAGCTAATTTATTATCTTTTAAATGAGGAATATAATCACTCGGACCTATTCTAGTTTCTGTTTGATAAGGAATTTGACTAGTAACTGCCTCTGTCTTACTAATTCTTTTACTAATCAATCTATTTTGATCCAGCATATTTAAGAAATCAGTATTTCCACCTACATTTAATTGATAGGTATTTTTAACAAACTGCCCTCGCTGATTAATTAAGTCAACTAAAGCCCTGTGTACAATCGTCGCCCCTATCTGAGATTTTATATCATCACCAGTACAAGGAATACCTTTTTGTTTAAACTTGTCAGACCAATTCAAATCTGAACATATAAATTCAGGAATAGCATTAGCAAAAGCTACACCTGATTCAAGGCAGCATTCAGCATAAAATTCTGATGCCAACTTAGAACCAACTGGTAAGTATGACACAAGAATATCAACTTTTTTATTTCTAAGTTCTTCTATTATATCACTTTTCCAATCATCTAAGCTTTTTTGAATATCATGCGGGTTTACAACCCCAGCAACATTATCAGAAATACCGTCTAAGTGCGGTGATGGAGAGACTAAACTAGCGAAATTGGTGTCTCTACAGAAGATAGTGGCACAATTTGGAACTGCAAAAATAGCCTCAGAAACTGTTTTACCTATTTTGTTTTTATTTATATCAAAAGCAGAAACAATATTTAGATCTGATGCTTTATAGACACCAATATGCCTGTTTATCAAACCAGAGGCATCTGGGTTTTGTGTATAGTATTCTATACCCTGTATTAGCGAAGAGGCACAGTTGCCAACCCCAACTATTGCTAAATTAATCTTTGACGTGGACATATTGATAAATTGCAAAATTTTCGTGTTTAATTCGAATAAAACAATTTGATTATTAAATTAAGTCAATACGTAAGTCTGTAAAAATCTAGAAATACGTTAAAAAATTTAAAATTATCTTAAATAATACGAAATATTAAAATAATACGAAAATAATTATTCTAAATTTTAAGGGGAGACGCCTGTTACTAAATTCCCGCACTTTAGTGGGGACTGGGTTTAACTAGTGTACACAATAAAACTAGTTGTATTATTTCGGTCAATTTTTTATTTTTAGAAAATAAGGGTAAAAATGTAACTTTTCAGGCATGATTTTTATCATCCGTTATTCTTCTTAGGACCAAAATTTACTTTTCACTTTTACTAATCTATTTTTCTCTACTCTATTTCTGTTTGGTAAGCTTTATCTCATTAGAGTTGAAGATTAACTCTTAACATCCACTTCACGCCCCACTGTAGGCTCATCCTATTGGTTTTTAGTATAAACTAACGTTTTACCTGTTATTACATTAGAAATGCTTTCTTATGGCTCCTATGAGGTTGCTTTACTTTCTTTAGAGCCTGAATAATCAAACCTATTTACTTGGTTAAATAAATAAGCTCCCTTAGCAACTCAGTTAGTAGCTAAGTAAATATTAAGATATAGCTAAATTTTAATTTTAATTAACACTTATTTGTATTTATCCTTTAATATTAATTATTTTATAATTACGGTATAAGGCCCATTATAAAAAACTAAAACGCCTATTACTACAACCCCTCTAAAGCAATAAATATTCTGAAATTTTTTATTTTACTTAAAAATGAGTTAATAAATTTTTCCGTTCAAATTAGTTTTTATTGCCTGTAAAATCTTTAATTAAATACTTTTTCTTTTATGTATCAAGAAATAACCAAAAATTTATTGAGAATTTCTACTAATAAAAAAATCTACAATTTTATTTTAGGGGTACCCCTCTTTTTGAGCACTTCACTAATCATTATCTTTCATAAATTATTTTGGAATAATCCAGCACTGCTTATCACCCTTCTAATTAAGCTTCTATTAGGTTGGTTTAGCAACAAATAGATCATTATTTTCGAGACTGTAGAAAAAGTGGATTTTAAAAACAGTTAATTGTTTTTTGCTAGCCAAAGTTACTAATCGAACAACTAAAATAACCTAAATCACTACCCGAGCAACTGGCAGTATAGTAATTACCTGAACCAACGTTACTACAACTAATGAAAATACCCCCTTCGCTACAATTATAAAAACCGTTACCATCTATTTTATCTCCTGATTTAGCTCTTTTAATTATAATTTCTTTAATTTCTGGTATTACTGCTAGTCCTTTAGGCATATATATAGCTAATATTTGTTTACTTTTCAACAATTGAAAATTTATATTTTTTAATTTTTTCTTGTGCCGATAGAGTGTAAATTACATTTTAAAATACTCAGTTTTTGATAAATAAATTTAGTATTGAAAAGTAATTAAGAATTAGCTATAGATTAACTAACTAAGTAAGTTAGAATCAGGTGTTAATTAGGGCTTTAACCCTAAACGAACATATAGCAAAACCTACATCTTGCACTAATCTTGATTGTTGGTAAAAGTGCAACCTACAACCCATTACTTTCAAACTTTCTTAAGCCTTTTTTAAAAATGAATTTAGCAACATAATAGAGGACTAATATCCAAACACAAGCTCCTAAAATAACTTAAAATTGCTGATTAAGATTATACTTACCTAAATATTATCTTTAATAGAAATCAATTAGTTGTTGCACTTTAGATTGGAATAGGAGCCTAAGAAAACATGTTTTAAAACTCTTAAACAAGAAGAATTAGACAAGGTAGTTAAACTAATAAATTCTAGACCTAGAAAAATATTAAATTATCAAACCCCTGAAGAAGTCTTTAATCAAATACCTCTTTGTGAAGATGCACTTTGAAATGGAATTCAAGTTTTCTTACTTAATTAAATTAAGAAAAAGTACCTTTATTGTCTCTATTAAAATGGAGATATGAAGTAAAACTACTATCAATTCTTCCTTAGAAATTTAGGTTATTTTATGATCTATTCAATCAATGTAAATGCCATCACCCCAGTAATTAAAAAACTAGAAATAGCAAAGATATATGAGACTAAACTACAAGATTATACACTCTCAGGCGGATTCAAACTTGAGTTAGATAGTTTATATAAATTAGGAAATGAAAACTGGATTCTTAGTCTAAAGAATAAAGATTATTACACTATTAAATCCAAACCAACCAATCTAAACAAAGGTTTACAATATTTCTTTTACAACCCCAGTATGAATAGATACACCAGAGTTATTTACTTTGATGATTGTAATTTACAACTCACTCAAAGACCAAAAAGCTATTTATACCGTAGCCAAAAGCTTTCTAAATATGACAGGAATAATATCCTTATGTCTGGAAGAAGCTTAGAGTTGAAAGATATTTGTATGACAATACAAGGTAAGCCTCACAAAAATGGTAAACCACAAAAATATAGAAAGTATAAATACAAAGGTAAGCCAACAAAGTGGTATCTGGCACAGTATCAAAAGTACTTAAAACTTAATAAATTTACTCTTATTACTCCTTGGCTTGATAAGTTTTATAACAAACTAAGTAAATAGGATATTGACTTGAAAAACCCAAGATATTCTCCTTTCTTAAACTCTGGAAAAAGAAAACCACTAACAACCAGACCTACTTGTAGTTAACCAAGACAAATCGACCCCTCATACTTCTTAGACCCCCTCCTCTCACCTTATTTTTATAGATAAATACCACATACAAGCAGAGTTCTAAAAAAAGACCAATAAAGGCAGTAAAAAAAATAAATAAAAACTCCAAGCAAGCCTTTATTAAAAGAAAGTAGTATAAAATAACATAAAATTTGTTAACACTTTTTTTAAATGAATCAATATGAAATTTCTAATTGAAAGTTTGAACCCCTTCTCCCCACCTTGTCTCCGCATACTTCATCTCAAAAGGATCTGCTACTAGCTCTTTACCTTCCACCTCACATCTCATAACAAGCTCATTCCACTGTTTCTTTGTATAAACAAGAGGATTCTCCCTAACTATACTAGAAATACTCTGTATGACTCTCTCTGGCTCTCCTAAGATATAATCATTTACACTCTGATATCTCTCATTAGACAAACTTGCTTGAACTAACCCTTTTGATCCCACTTTTAATTCAAATATTCCTGTCCAGCCATTCATTACTGATTGATTAATACAAGCTATTTGTTGACTTATATCACTAGGATACCAATCATTAAGCTTCTTAACCATCAAATTAATAGATGTTTGAGTAGTAGCTGTTTTCTTTATCTTTCTATTTTCAACTAGTCCTGCTAAAGCATCTTTCATCTCCTTTGAAATATCAAGAGAAAAAATATAAGTCTCTGCATCAAATCTATTTGAGGTCTTCTTTATATTATTATTTATAATAATATTCTTTTCTATTTTACTTATATCTATATTACTATGCGTGCCTGTTGACGGTTCTCCCTCTAGCGGTACTCCCTTGACGGTATCGCCGTGAGGGCTATACGGTTGTAATACTTTTCTTTGATTATCATTAAGCTGGACATCTTGTAATTCATATTCACAAGCCCATTTTCCTTTTTCTCCATGATAGTTATGCCTAATAAGCCAACCTGTTGTTTCTAGCTCTTTGATTGCAGTTCTAATAGCCTTCTCCCCCTCTTTACATTGACTTGCCATTCCGCTTATACTAAAATCCCATTCATCGGGTTTTGATTGTAAATAGCCGTATAATCCTTTAGCTGTTAGGCTTAGATCCTTATCATTTAATAGTGTTACTGGTGTTGTTCCAAATCTTGTTTTGACTGTAAGTTTTGCCATATAGTTTTTAAGTTTTTAACAATTCAATTTCTATTTCTTGCACTAATCTAAATCAGTTCTAGATGAATATCGATCAAATTTTTATAATAGTTGTGCTATTTTAGTGCAGTAAACAAGCTTAGAAACTATACAATAAGGAGGTTGCTCTTGACAGAGTGTATTTAATTTTTAACCTTAAGATATAGTGTTTTTTGTTTTACACTTTTTTTACCAAATTTAACCTTTAGCGAGGTTATTTTTTTTGTGCCTTTTTTCTACAATTTAAAATTTAAGATTAAAAGTTATGCTACGACTAAAATAGCGTATTAAACAATCATAAATTCAATCATAAA
>JAYVFR010000009.1:0-40255 GCA_043772945.1 Minisyncoccota bacterium
AACCTCGACAAGTAGTCCAGTGACTACAACTTCTAAACCTACAGCAACCTCGACAAGTAGTAAATCCGAAGAAGTAACTACGAGAACTGGTGCCTCTGAAAATATTACAGTAGCTGCGGTTTTATTATCAGGATTAACTATTAGTTTAATTGCATATCGCAAACATAAATTAAATAAAATTAAAGTTCGTAATTAATTTGAGCAAAAAATTGCAAAACCAATCTAAATCATATTCCCTTTTATAGAAATTCACGCTTTTACAGGCGTGGTTTTTTTGTGCCTAGAGTAAAAGTTCTACAAGCTCTGCCAGCCAGTCTCTTCTTCACCTTGTTGCTCAGCATATCTTTTTTTAATTAGTTTTTCATCTAATCCTATTGTAGATGTAAAATCAGTTATTAAAACCTTCCTTCTATAAGACCTGGATTTCCCACTGAGATTAAAACAGGAATCTTTTGTTGCTAGAAATAAAAACTTCAGTTATACTGATTGTATTGAACTAAAATACATTCAATTCAAACATATGTTCGTAAACCAAATAAAAAAATTAAAGTGCACGCCGATTATAATAATTGTGGCAGTTAGTCTCTTTACAATGATTACGGGCAATGCTTTATTTAACAATCAAAATCTGATGGTAGCCAAAGGGGCTACTCCACCGGCGTCTATAACCTCAAAGCCTAGTTGGCAAGGGAATGCCAATAAAGGTACTGCATTTAACTGTGGTACAAATACAGCAGGTTATAATTGTAGCAACAATATCAATCCGGGCGTACAGGATATCTATGTCCGACCTAGTGGATATATTGATCTTGTTCAAAGATCTGATGAAGGGTATCAATTCGGCTCTATATATGACACAGATGGGAATAAAAAGCAAACATATTTTTCTTTTAATGATCAAGATGCTGGTGAATCAATCACAGGTAATACTAAATACACTTTTATGGCTAGGCGACTTGCGGCTATGTCTTCTGGAGATGCTGCACAATATCCAGTAGGTTCTGTCCCAATTAAAAATGCCGACCCTGCGGTTTACGGTGCTAATGGTTGGTTTGGTTTTGAAAGGTTTTTAAACAACGTAACCTCACCGGCACACGCTCCATTTAATGGTGGAATAGGGCTCAAAGGTAACTTTGTAAAAATAACCGATGATCAGAACCCTACTTTTAATAGAAATTTGAATAATCCTTATCCACAAATTTCTGGTATGGCAGCCACTGATACTACTCTTTTTGTTAGTGATTATTTAGCTAATAAGGTATATAAGTATGACGCAGAAACAATGCAAAAAATAGGAGAATTTCCAATTAATAAGCCTGGTAAAATTACGATAGACAAAGATGGTAATTTGTGGATCATTGGTGAAACAAATTTTAATCGTTCGAAATACTACACTAAATCTAGGGATATACCCACTAGGATAGTCAAATATAATCAAAATGGTGATAAGCAAAGTCAAGAAATTTATGACCCTCAATTAGTAGCCTCAGATATCGCCGTAGATTCTCAAAATCAACTTGTGGTTGGGGACGGTGGTTATAGATCTCAAGTATTTTACTACTCTGGATTAAGCTCCACTCCAACCCTTGTAAGGACTGTCGGTGAATTGAACGGACTTTTTGGCGGTGCGGTCAAAGGTGCTTATGGGGATTATAAATTAGAGAGTATTAGTGGTGTAGGTGTTGACTCTCAAGATAACCTTATAGTCGGAATGAACGAATATGGCATATCCAAATTTAATTCTAGTGGAGTGTTCCAATGGTTCAAGCACGGTGTCAATTGGAAAGGGCCGGGTGTATTCGACCCAAGAGATCCCAAAGTTTTATATACCACTGATTATAAGTATGAAGTTGATTGGTCAAAACCTAGGGATCAGTGGCGAGTATTAGCAAAAATATACGATCCGAAAACTTTTCCAAATGATTACAAAAATGATCAATATCACACAGGTGAGTTTACAACACCTTTAGCAAATAGTGTAAAAGTCTGTTATGTTAACAATCAAAAATTTGTTATAGATTCTGAAAATAATGATACCACTATGGGCTTTACCAAATTTGTACCAAGTCAATATGGAGAGTTAGCAGTACCAGCAGGTTACTTTCACATTGGTAGACCTAGAGCAAAAATTAATCCTGATAAAAATGCTTGGGAGGAAGGATGGTTCTGGAATAAACCTGGAGAGTGGGACTCTTTGCCAAATTATGAAAAAACATTAAGATGGTGGTCAGATGCTAACAATAATCAAACAAGAGATACAGGGGAGACTACAATAATGACAGAAGCAGATTACAACAGATTAGGAAATAATATGCTTAACGGTTGGGCTAGAGAGTTCGATGATGATTGTGGTTTATGGGCAGCTAATAAGCAAAGTATTATTTATTTACCAGCTTCTGGGTTAAATTCAAGTGGCAATCCGATATATAACTTTGCCAATGCTAAAAAATTTAATACGCCAAGTGAATTCCCAGACGGGAGTCAAACAGGGCTAGAAAGATTTTGGTATGACAAGGCCACTGATTCGGCTTATATTACAGGTTGGACTTCGGCTAAACCGAGACCAAATAACCCAGATTTATGGGGTTGGAACGGAACAAGAATGGCTAGGTATGATAATTGGATGAGCGGCAATCCAACAAAAGTTTGGGAACAAGATGTCCCTTTTGTATATGATCCAAATAACTTTACTTTCAACTCAACTAGCTATTCTACATTCTACCAAGTTGGCGATCTTATTTTTATGTCGCGTAATCAAGAACCAGATAACGGTCGTCCGTATGAATTTATTAGAGTATATCGTACAAGTGATGGTAGTTATATTGGTGGTTTAGATGTTCCTGCTGACGATCAGGTTAATAGACCAGACGGACCTAAGTCTATGCGAGCTGTAAAAAATTTAGATGGAACTTATACTGTTAGCCAAATAGATGTAACTAGAGCAAAAATTAGACTTTGGCAAGTAACTCCAGATGTCTTAAATCCATCTAGTTCATCAAGTGCACAATCAATCTCGTCATCGACAAGCGCTTCTTCTTCGTTTAGTATGTCTAGCACCTCGGCAATTTCTAGTTCATCCTCGCTAGTATCCAGCGTCGCAAGTTCAGTGGCTTCTAGCATTGCTTCTTCCACGGTCGCAAGTTCAGTAGCCTCTTCCGTTACTACAAGCACCCCAGCTAGCTCATCAGCAAGTTCAACACCTGTGGCAAGTGGAGCTGTAGCCAAAAAGGTAAGCTCACCAATTACTATTAATAATACCGCAATCGATACACTAGCACAAGGTAATTCATTTGTAATAGCCAATTAAATTAGTGGGGCAGGAGCTATAACAAATTCAGCTGACCTTTCAGCTAGTTTCAAACCATTATGGGACGGAAATAATCTCTATCTTAGTGTAGAAGTTAAAGATGATGTAGTTAATCCAGCTGGTTCTAGTACTTTATCCGCAGATAATCAAGACGGCGTGGAGATAATGTTGGATCTTGATAATTCCAAAGGACTAACAATGGATGGTATGAATGATTGCAAATTAGCTCTTGTATACGGAGAAAGTACTGCTAATAATACTTTCGGTGGTTTTGGAGCTAGTACCTGCAATACTGCTGGAGTGGAAACATACTCTACCTTGATTGACGGGGGATACAGAATCGATGCCAAAATCCCATGGTCAACTCTCAAAGTCAGTCCAAGCGTAATGGACAATCAAGCAATTGGTTTTGATATACAAGTCAATGATAATGATGGTGGAGCAAGTGGTCGTGATAGCGCAATTGGCTATAACGGTATGGTCGCTGCAACAATCTGGAATACGCCAAGTACTTGGGGGACATTAAAGCTAGACCCAATACTAGTTAATATGGTCAATAACTCATCCAACTCATCGTCCTCTACTAACTCAAATGATTGTTTAATATAAAAACTCAAACATAGTATACTTTATATCTTACACGATTCAGTATACTTTTGATTACGTAGTTGATTAAAGATTACAAAACATTTTTTTGATTCACTGTAATAAGAAAGAGTGAAACTATCACCAGTAGCACTAGAAGTGTATAAATAACACTTACGATAGCTCCTCGCAACTTTAAAATTACAAGATTCAAAATTCTCGTAGATATTTTTAGTTTTATCTGATATAACCCCTAGAGGTAATAAATTCTGGCATCTGTACTCTAGTTTTAATTTTTCTTTATCTACTAGAGATTTACTGTATGATCCATAATTATCAATAGGGAATTTATCCTTGGAAATGTAAGGGTAATTTTCTACTTCCAATACGGAGCCTGTCAATAAATTTCTTAGTGTTAACTCATAATCTACTTCGTTAGCAAATCCGCTACATCTAAAAATGGGATATTTACGACTTTCAGCTAAAGCTCCACTGTTATTATAATATTGATTTAGCGCAGGTATAAGATTTTGGCGAAAATGAAAATCTCTTTGCTTATCTCTGTTTATTTCATTCTGATTTAAAATTCCAAAAATACTGGTTATAACAATTGCTAAAACACCAAATATTATTAAGATTAGTTCTAAACCATTTAAGTTCCAAGATCCTATACTCATAGGTTCTACGTCAGAAAAATAATTAGATTTATTACTAGGGTTAGAGTATAATTTTTGGTTCATATTGAAAGTATAAAAAACTTTTTAAAAAATATCAATACATGTATATAGTTTTAAATAATATTAGGAGCGCCTGGAATGTTGGATCCATTATAAGAAGTTGTGATGGCCTAGGTGCTAGTTTAATTTTAGTGGGATACACTCCCAGACCAGTCAATAGCAACCTTAAATTAATAAATAAAACAGCAATAGGTGCTGAGCATAATGTAAAATGGGAACATTTTGAACACTATCAACAGGTTTTTGAACACTATTCTAGTAATCAATATAATCATATTGGAATTGAAATAAGTCAAACTAGTAAAAATATTTTTAGTTTTTTAAAAGATGCAAATTTAAAAGACGCAGAAAATATAATTTGGTTTGGAAATGAAATCCACGGCTTAGACAAAAGTTTAATAAAATTATTAAAAAGTGAAGTCCATTTACCAATGAAAGGATTGAAAGAAAGTTTAAATGTAGCTAATGTAGTTTGCACAGTTGGGTATTTGTTACTTGAGCATCAAGCGTTGTAAATATTATTAATATATTGATTAAGCATTCTTCCAGCCCCGAAATATCCCCCTGTCAAAGCCATAGTACTGCGACGAAGCTCTAACCATTTACTATATTTATAAAAATATAAGTCTAAAATTAAATCTAACTGACTAAGAATGCTAATGTGTTCTTGCTCTTCAGACTCTCCGTTTATTACGAACCCATTCATTGCTGACAAATTAAATTCATACCACCAACCATCCAAAGTTGACAAAGTTGGTACGCCATTAACCCCAGCCTTCATACCGCTAGTACCGCAAGCCTCATTACCAACTTCAGGATTATTGAGCCACAAATCAACTCCTGAAACTAATTTTTGGGCAACACCAATATTGTAATTAGGAATAAAAATAATTTTTAAATTAGGGAAGTTTTTTTTTGTAACTTTTAAAATTTGATTGATATCACTACCTTCTCCTCCAGTACCAAAATACGCTTTGCCAGCGTAAATTACTTGCAAACCATTATATTTTCCTGCTAACATATTTAATTTTTCTAAATCTTGAATTAAAAAATCATGCCTTTTATATGGATCAAATCTTCTAGCAAAACCAATTGTAAAAACTCTTTTATCTAATTTAACACCAGATTGAAATTCTACGAAATCAAATAAATCTTGCTTTTTTTTGTTAAAAACTAATTCTAGCTCGTTGAGGCTAACCCTGTAAGATAAATTCATTAATTGATTATCATGCATCCAATCGATACTATATTTTCCCAGCAGTTCTTTAAGCTCAATTGAAATCCATGTGTTCAGATGAATGCCATTTGTAACATTTTTGATTTCATTTTTGTAATTCGGAAACATTTTTTTAGTTACTTGATTATGCTTAATCGACACTGTATTTGCTCTATCAGAAATGTCTAAACAATATTGTGTCTCATTAAAAGTCTGATAATCTTTAGTAAAATTAACTATCTTCTGATAATCAATGTCTTCTAGATTCTTTTTTAAAAATTCAACACTATACTTTCTGTGTCCATGAGGTACTGGAGTATGAGTTGTGAAAATAATCTTACTATCAGGGTAATTATCTTTTTTAACCAAAAAATAACAAGCCGCACTCTCATTTAAATGAATAATATCGGGAATGTAATTAATTAATCTAAATAATTTATCAGCGCCAAAGCCTAAAAGTATTTCTTGCTGAATTCTAATATTTTCATCATTAATATACAAATGAGAACTAATTCTACAAATCTCAGTTGAATTTTCTGCCAAATTAGTATCTAAGAAATAAATGTAACTATTATTTGTGCTATTACTAGTGTAAGTATATTTCCAAATTTGTACTACAACATTTTGATTAGCAATTATAAGATTAAATTTAAAAGGCAATAACTCTAAACCAGCATTATTAATTAAATTCTCATCAGTTTCAATTTGAGTTAAATTATCAGAGATTTCTTGCTTGAAATAACCACATTGATAAAAAAGCCCGACTCCAATCATACTAACACCATAATCAGCCGATTGTTTAATAATATCTCCAGCTAGAATTCCTAAACCTCCCGCGTAAAAAGGCAAATTGTTGTCAACTCCAAATTCTAAACATAGGTAAGCTATTTTTTGTTTTTGTTTTAACATATTAAATGCAAGTGTAATATAAATTCTAACTAAAGTAAAGGGTAACTGGGCAGTGATCAGAGCCTAAAATTTCACTTCGGATTTTAACATCAATAATATTTTTTAAAAGACCTTGGGATCCAATCCAGTAATCAATCCTCCACCCAACATTCCTGTCCCTAGCCCTAGTAATTTGATCCCAATAAGTATATTTATCAACATCATTGAAATAAAAATTGCGATATAAATCAGTCAAATTTAATGATTCTATTGGATTAATATCTAAATATTTAAAGTCTTCATTTTTTATTCTCAATTGCTCTAACTCAAAGAATTTCTTATTTAAAAGCCAACTGAAAGCGACACGCTCTTCGGGGAGGCAGCCCGTTGTCTTACGGTTTTGAGTAGGTCTGGCTAAATCTATGTCTTTCAGTGTGCTGTTGAAATCACCGCATAATAATAATTCATACCCTTCCTTAAGCCAATTAGAGCACAAACTATATATTTCGTGATAAAATCTGATTTTGTAATCAACTCTGCCTTCTCTACCACCTTGTGGATAATAACAATTTAGCAAAACCAATATTTTATTATTGACTTTTATTTTCAAAGCTGTGACCCTCCCTTCAATATCAAATTCATGTAAATTTAAAGTTTTAACGAAGTCAATTACTTCAATAGTAGAATTTTTAATTAAATCTTTGCGTATTAGAACAGCTGTTCCTGAATAGCCTTTACGATTCTTAGCTGTGTGCCACCAAGCTTGATAATCCTCAAGAACATTTTCATTATTAAAATTAGAATTATGATTGTCATCAAAAATACTAAATTTTTCTTCTGGGAAGATTCTTAACATATCTTCATCTTGACACTTTAATTCTTGCAAACAAATAATATCCCAATTATTTTCGGATATTTTTCTTTTCAAACCTTTACGAAGAGATGCTCTAATTCCATTTACGTTCCAGGTTGTAAAACTAGTAGTCAAGTTATTTAAATTTTTTAATTCAAAGCGTATTCATCAGGCTTTTGAAAATTAGAAAAGTTATGTTGAAATTCACTATTTTCGTTAAAATTTTTATTAAATCTAGTGCTTCCGTCTGGCTCTAAAAACTGTACTCTAACATTCAAGTTATTTGCTTTACCAATCGCACGCATGAGGGTTTTAATCGCCAAGGCCATACCGCCATTTCTACCAATAACAATTCCCATATCTTGTGGGTTTACTACAACTGAAAGTAAAACTCCCATTTCATCTATCTCTCTATCTATTTTTAAGTCGTTTGGAGTAGTCACTAAGTTGTTTAAAATATCAGTTAGAAGTTTTAAATCAATTAAGTTATCAACTGTATCAGTCATATATAAACTAAAGAAGAAAAATTATTTTAAAAGTGATTTTACGGTATCTGATATTTCAATATTTAAAGCTACATAGTGATTTATTCTATCTTGCTTTATAGATTTTTCTTTAGTGTATGGATTATACCACCCTAAATCTTCTATACTTTTTTTGGTTGTATGCTTATGTTTTTGTGCTACTACAATACGGTAAAATTTTCTATATTTACGACCCATTGGTTTTAATCTAATTGTTAACATATAATTTTTTATTTTAATTTTGAGAGTTAATTTACTAAATTCTTCTGCGATTAGCTGGCTTAGGCCCTCCGAATGGGAAGCCAGTCGTATCTTTAATCGATTCAATTTGTAAGTGTGAAGCCATGAGTGTCCTAAGGAAGGAATCACGACCAGCACCAGCACCGTTAATGACTACGTGTGCAGTAACAGCTTCTACCATTTTAGCTTTTTCAATCATATCCTCAGTTACTTTTTGAGATGCAAAAGGCGTTGCTTTTTTAGTTCCTTTAAAACCCACTTTACCAGAAGAAGCCCAGCTAATGATTTTACCTTCTAAATCTGTTAGGACCGCAATACTATTATTAGGAGTAGCTTTTAGACAAATTCTCACTATAGGAAATTTTTGCTTTAGTTTGGAAGCTTTACCTATCTTAGTCGTTGATTTATTTTTTACAATTTTAGCCATAATTTTAAATTATTTTATTTTTTAACAACATTCATTAAATTACTTTCATTACCGTCCTCAACCTCTTTAACTTCAGAAGCTTCAGGCTCTGATTCTAAAATTTGAGTAATTTTACGAGAGCGAATTTTTTTGACTTTTTTGACCGTCACGGCCTTGGTAGCTCGTGCTTCGAATTTTTCAATTCTACCAGCAGTATCTAGTAAAATTTCTTGCCCAGTATAAAAGGGATGGCAGTTGGAGCAAATTTCTAAACTTATTGTTTCTGTAGTTAGACCCAAAGTGTATTGGCTGCCACAATTCAGGCATTTTGCAATTGCTTGCTGGTAGTAATTTATCTTAGTAGGTTTTGACATAATTCTATTACAATCTATTCAATGAAACTATTGAAAACAATTTTAGTTAATTTTGTCAATTCATAGACCCGGTTTATATAAAAAAGTAAAATTAAACAAAAAGTAAAATTTTAGTAAAACTTTTAATCAAAATCAAATATCTCTCCTAACCAACTTTCTTTCTTTTTGTTTTTAGGATGATGCTTATCCTGATATTCGTAATTAAAACTAGGATTTTGGTCTTGGTAGTGGCGAGTATTCTGAGAATTAGAATCTCTAGCTTGATGATTTTCATAACTAGGATTTTGGTTGATTTGAAATTCTTGAACACGCTTAACAGGTACAGACTGAATTGATAATTCTATCAATTTATCTAACTCACCCTTATCAAGCCAAACACCCCTACAACTTGGGCAATAGTCGATCTCAATATTATTGCGAACACTCATTATTAGCGTGACATTTTTACAATTTGAGCAGAGTATAATTATATTTATTTACAAAAAATAACCTACATAAAAAAAGTTTGTTTGTAAAGAGTCCTCTTAAAATGAAACTGTTTCAAAACTATTTTATAACAATCTCATGATCGCCAAAAATATTCCTCTGCAATTGCGTGAGATTAGTTGACAAACTACTAGTTAATAAACAATTACAATAATCTAAACTAGCATTATAAACAGCTAAAATATCAATAGCTCTAGAATGTTTTGTTACAACATTATTAAAAAAATCTATCAAATCTTGCTTTGATTCTTTAATAATCTTAGTCAAATTTACAGAACCTTCTGATGAAAAATACTTCTCTAAAGTTAATAACATTTGTGATCTTATTATGCAACCACCCTGCCAAATTCTTAAAATTTCTAACAAGTTAATGTCCCAATGATATTCTAAATTAGCTTTGTGAATTAAATCAAGACCTTGCAAGTATGAAGTTAAGTAAATAGCCTCCAAAGCTTTATAGAAATATTTGATATCTGGAATTTGAATATTGGAATTCTCTTCGTCATTTGAAAAATGAGAAACTCGCTCCAGCAAATCAACGCCAAAGAATTGATTCTGATTACTCATAATTCGCACCATGACACTAGCCGTAATATTAGGAATAGCAACTCCCAGTTCTAACGCTGACTCTACCGTCCAAGCACCAGTTCCTTTAGCCCCAGCTTTATAATCGACTCTATTAAGTATCAAACCCTTCTCGTCTCGCTTCTCTAAGGCTTGAATTGTGACGTCTAAAAGATAGCTCTCAAGAACACCCTTATTCAATTGTTTAAAAATATCTGTAAGTGATTCCTGCTTTGGGTAATATTCTTTTAAAATGTCATACATTTCAGCTATCCCTTGCATTAAGGCATATTCTATACCATTATGTACGGTTTTAACAAAA
This sequence comes from Minisyncoccota bacterium, assembly GCA_043772945.1. Classification (GTDB taxonomy): domain Bacteria; phylum Patescibacteriota; class JACMRA01; order JACMRA01; family JACMRA01; genus JAYVFR01. The sequence goes on from JAYVFR010000009.1 coordinate 10,503, forward strand.
TGCCCTGCCCCACCAAGCCCTATATTCACAACGCAATCATTTCCATCGAAACTTTTAGCACTGATAGATTTTAAAATTGGTAAAATTTCATCCACAGCACTCTCGTCACCTCCAGGCATAATTGAAGGACCGGTCAAAGCCCCAAGCCACCCACCACTCACTCCACAACCTATAAAATGAATTTTTTTGTTCATTGGTTTATTTTCTCTAAGAATTTGATCAAGTGTATAGAAAGCCCCCTGCTCAAGCTGCTTCTGCCTTCTCTCTGTATCTTTACAATTACTATTACCGCAATCAATTAAAATATCACCCTCATTAAGTAAAGGATAAATTTCTTGGATAAAATTATCTACTGGTTGACCGCTTTTAATCATAATAATAATTTTACGAGGAAGCTCAAGGCTTGCAACAAGACTATCTAAATGTTTGTAGCCTTGAATATTTAAGTTATTTTCTTTTAGTAGCTCCTGAGTTTTTTCAAAAGTTCTGTTATAAACCGCAACTTTGTAATTATGATTTGCAATGTTTTTGGCTAAATTACTTCCCATTGGCGCAAGTCCTATTACTGCGATGTTGTTTGATGGCATAATGCGGTAATTAATTACAATCAAAAAACAATTGTCAAAAGAAAAAAATCACTGAGTCAAATGTTTGCTAAGCCCCGCCAGCTAGAACACTAGTAATGAGAGCAGCAAAGCTAAAAGAAAGAACTGACACAATCATAGCCATGACTGCACTAAAAATAATTTTACGGCCCCGCTCAGTCCCCTTCTCAGCATCGGTCATAATAATCCAAGCACCATAAACCATAAACACTATAGCACCCACGAGTATAAGAAAAGCTAAAGACGCTGCTACGCAACCAGCAAACTCACCAATATTTTTAAGATTATCATCGCCTTCTATCTGACCGCAGAAACTTGAAACAAAACTTTTATCCGTTCCATTAGCCTTACTCTCAGCATCTATACAAGCTCGAGCTGTCGGAAGATCTTGCTTTTTGGTGCATTCTGCTGCATGAATCGGTAGAGCACTGAGAGAACTAATAATTAGAGCAAAAAAAGTGAAAAAAGCGATAGTCTTATTAAGAAAAGAATTTAAATTAAACATAAAATTAAGAGAGAAAGTGAAACAAGAATTTAGGTTTAAGTATTTTATTTGAGAATTACTTGAATATTTTTAAGTATAAAAAAAACCAGCTTTATTGTAAAGCTGACTTTTTCTAAATTAAATAAATAATTTAATGACTTACTAAGCAGCCGCTCCAGAACCAGCAAGCACATTAGTAATTAGAGCACTAATAGCGAATGCTAGTACAGCTACGACCATTGCAATAACTGCATTGAAAATAATCTTTCGACCTCTCTCTGCACCTTTCTCTGTATCTGTAAGCCAGATAAATGCACCATATACCATATATACAACTGCAATTGTAAGCACAACAAAGGCGATTACGGCTGCGATACAACCAGCTATTTCACCGACTCCAGCAATTCCTGCTGTAACTTTACCACAGAATGCAGAAATTAAATCGTTGTTGCCAGCGAATGCTGTTTTATTTTTACCATTCTGCTCATCGGCAGTTTTGAGAGTCGCAGTCCCAACAGCATAAGTATTTACGGAACCATTATTGGTTGGGGCAGTACCTGATACGATAGCAACTGACATACTAACTCCTACGATTGCAAGCATTACAACCGAAAACACATTTTTGAATAAATTTTTAAGAAACATATATATAAAAAATATTTTACAAAACAAATTGTAATTCAAAAAAAGCTTTTTGACAAGAAATGTCAAGGAGTCAGTTTCTTAAGGACATATCCACCCCCAAGAGAAATCCCTCCAAAATAGACAGCAAACGATAAAATATTATAACTAATCCAAAATATTTGCCAAGAAATTAACTCAATTACAGGACGAACATTCAATATTGGAAGTAAATATTGATTCAATAAGCTCCCGCTCCACATAGTAATTAGTATCCCGCTCAAAAAAATTCCAATCCCAAATAAAGTACTAAAACCAACTCGAGACAATATCGTTCCAAGCTCGTAAAATAAATTTTTTGTAAAAAGCGGACTAATTAGCACCACGACAATCAAAGCTAGAAAATACAAGAAAGCTAGAAAATTAATTTGCCATCTAAAATTTTGAATTAAATCTCGAATTGTTTGAATACTTGGGATTTTTTGCCAATTTAAAAAACTTGAAACGTTGAGATTAGAAATTTGCAATAAGCTGTCTTTAAATATATTAATTTGTTCAGGTTTTAAACTTGAAATTATATCTAGAGTCTGCAAATTCTCAAGAGGGGGTTTGTTAGAGGTTTGATTATTTGAACTTTTACCAGATAAATAAGATGTTAAACTATCAATATTTTGTTCTGTATTTTTTTTAAGCAATTCACTATTTGTAATAAACTCAAAATTTTTGCCGATGACATTTTTAGCTTGCTCATTTTGATTAACTATTTGGCTCGCTTGAAGCGATAATTTATTATAAAAGTCATTTTGGACTAATGAGGTTTTATAAATATCTGAACTAGTTACATTCAAATTAACACTAACTAAAATTAAAATTATTGGAGCAAAATAAACTAAAACGTTTCTCCCAAATGAATGAAGAGATTTTAACAAAAATGAAAACATACAAACAAGCAAACTTTAAACAAACTTGTTTAGATACCTTTGTCAATTGACAGATAATAGTTTTTTTTTGTTTAATATTTATTATGTTCATCTATCTATCAGGTAAAATAATTAATATCCTAGATTCACAGTTAGTAGTTAAACTTCCTAATGGGGTTGGCTATTTTGTGCATATTACACCTAAATTCAAATATAACATAAACGAAACAATTGAATTGTATGTAGTTTCAGAAAATGAAATTTTATATGGATTATCATCGTTTGAAGATTATGTCATGACAACTAAATTAATTAAACACGGTATAACCGTTAAGCAAACTATTGAAATTATTTATAAATTCGGAGCTGACAGATTAAGGCAAATGATTGCAACCAAAGATGAAACAAACCTCAAAAAAATTCCTAACTTTAGTAACAAAATTATAGAAAAACTACTATCACTAAGCGATGATGAAGTAATCAGCACATTGAGGTCTGATGACATGGGAGCTAATAAAGATAAATACACAGCACCTGAATTCACAGATAAACTTCAAAACCTTGGTTATTCTAGAAGTAGAATTGTAGCAACTATAAGTATCCTTAAAAAAGAAGAATATTGGGGGAGTTTAAACTTGATTGATTTGGTTAAAAAAGCTATTGACATTTTAGAGCAAAGAGACTAGCTGTTAGGTACTGTATGAAAATTGCAATCATAACCAACGCTTATCCTCCAAACTTAAATGGCGTAAGTATAGCGGTCAGAAATTTAGAGCTTGCAATGCAAAAAATAGGATTTGAAGTTTATATAATTACTCCTCGAATTAAAGATACGAAATATTCAGATAATATTTTCCCGGTTTTATCTACTCCAACTCCCAGAATAATGTCTGGTGAAATCAGAATACCAATAATAGATGATAAAGTTCGGGATTTTTTAAAACAAAAAAAAATAGAATTAATCCACAGCCAAGACACCATGATGGGAGGCATGGAAACAATTCTACTAGCCACCGAGCTAAACATTCCTTGCATTCATACTTACCACACGCTAATAGAAACTTACGATTATTTTAAGTTTATGGGTTACAAACAATTTATTAGATCATATAGCCAAATAGTTTGTAATGGACATGATGCTGTTGTCTGTTTATCTAGCAAAATTACACGTTATTTAAAACTAATTGGAGTAAAAAATAAAATTTATAACCTCCCAAATATTTTTATCCCACCTAATACAAATTCTAATCAAGAAAATAACGAGATTCAAGATTTTATTACGTTAAATAAACTAAATCAAACTTTTAATATTATTACCTTTGGGCGAGTTGCGAAAGAAAAAAACCTTTTAGCCAGCATTAAGCTATTAGAACCGCTTTTTAAACATTATTCTGACATTAGATACATTATTGCAGGAGATGGGCCTGAACTTGAAAAATTAAAAAAATATGTCGTAAAAAACAAACTAACTGACAAAGTGATTTTTTATGGTAGATATTCCCGAAACTGTTTATCAAACTTGTGTGAATTTAGTAAGTTTAAGCTACTAACATCATACTCTGAAGTTTTACCAACTACTCCGCTTGAAGCAATGTACAATAATCTACCTGTTATTTGTGTTAATGATATTGCTTTTGATTATTTGATCCAAGATAATTACAATGGATATTACCAAAAGCTAGCTAGTCTTGTTTATTTTTGTGAAAAACTATATTTAAACAAAGAACTTTTAGAAACCCAAACTAAAAATGCTAAAGAAACAGCCGATTTATGGGTAACTAGAGATTTAGCTAAAGAGTATAAACAAATGTATTTAGAAGTATTAGAAAACTACAATAAAAATCAGAATAAAAAGCACTTTGTCAAAGAGTTTTACATTAATTATTTGAGCCTCCAGCACTATTTGGAAGGGCGAGTCAGCAGTATATTAACGAGACCCCATTTGTAAATTTATTGACCTTGAAACAAAGAGTTTACGGAAGATTAGGAAAGTAATAAAAAATTAGTTTCATATCAGGTCAAAAAAAACCTGACATTATTGCTAGGAAAACGAGATAGGCAAAACAGAAAATAGTTTGAGATTATTCGGGATATAGCTTATAAACAAATTAGAGACTTTAAGCTTGGTTATCACACTATCAAAGTTAAAGCGGTTGATATAAATGGCCTTGAAAGTACTATTTCATGGATTAGCTTCAAATCAAATGGAGAAGTCAAGGTTTTGGAGAAGTTATAAATAATTTCGAATAATTAGCACTTGACAAGTTACATTGCTAATGTTATGTTCAATTAACACATACCAAATGTTTCGTTTAGCTTTTATTTATCAACTAAAACTAGCAAACTAAACTGAAGTATTGTTTTTTTATAAAAGTTAATTATTATTTATTTTAAAAATTTTATGTCCATAGTATTAGGAATAGATTTAGGAACAACTAACTCGGCAATCTCATACGTTGTTGGAGGTAAGCCCGTCATAATTGAAAATGCCGAAGGAGCTCGCACTACTCCATCAGTTTTTTTTTACAACAAAAATGATAAATCCGTAACCATCGGAGAAGTGGCTAAAAGAAGTAGTGTGCTAAACCCCAAAGATACAGTTTACGAAGCAAAGAGATTCATTGGTCACATGATTAATGATGAAGAGGCTCAAAGCGATGCTAAATTTATGCCATACAGCGTAGTTGGTGATAATGACAAAATAAAGTTTGCCCTTAGCGATGACAAGAAGTACTCCCCAGAGGAGATCAGCGCCGCAATCTTGCGTAAATTAAAAACTGATGCAGAGGCAAAACTTGGTCAGAGCATTAATGAAGTTGTAATCACAGTTCCAGCTTATTTCAACGACTCGCAACGTCAAGCCACTAAAGATGCTGGAGAAATTGCTGGTTTGAAAGTTTTACGTATTATTAATGAGCCAACGGCAGCAGCTCTTGCATACGGCTTTGAGAAAGGTAAAGACGAAAAAATTCTAGTTTACGACTTAGGAGGAGGAACTTTTGATGTTACTGTTTTAGAAGTTTCTAATGAAACTATTGAAGTACTTGCAACCGCAGGAGATACTCATCTAGGAGGACGAGACTTCGATGCTAAATTGATTGAATACATTATTGCAGAATTTAAAAAAGAAACTGGTGTTGATCTAAGCAATGACTCAGCCCCTAAGCAGCGTATCAAAGATGCTTCTGAAAAATGTAAGCATGACTTATCAACTCAAAGTGAACATCAAATTAACTTACCATTTATCACTATGGGAACCGATGGGCAGCCACAACATCTATTAATGAACATTACTCGTACAAAAATGGAAGAATTAGTCAGGCCACTTATCGAGCGAACAATGATTCCAGTTAAAAAAGCTCTTTCAGATTCTGGTTTGAGCAAAGAACAAATTAATGAGATTATCATGGTTGGAGGAATGACTCGTATGCCACTTGTCCAGAAATATGTTGAAGAGTTTTTTGGTAAAAAACCAAACTTAACTGTTAATCCCGATGAAGTCGTGGCTATGGGTGCTGCTATTCAAGGAGCTGTTTTGAAAGGTGAAGTTAAAGACATCCTACTATTAGATGTTACGCCTTTAACTCTAGCTATTGAAGTAGCGGGCGGTGTTGCTAATCAAATGATCCAACGCAATACTACAATCCCGACTTCAAAAAGTCAAGTATTCTCAACATACGCAGATGGTCAGAGTGCAGTAGATGTGCATATCGTTCAAGGAGAACGTCCAATGGCAAGTGATAACAAGTCTCTTGGTAAGTTTACACTTTCTGGAATAGCTTCAGCTCCTCGCGGAGTTCCTCAAATTGAAGTGACTTTCGATTTAGATGCCAACGGAATTTTAACTGTTACTGCTATTGACAAAGGAACAGGCAAAAAAGCCAATATCACAATCGCAGGATCAAGTAATATGTCAGATTCAGAAAAAGAACAAGCCATTGCAGAAGCAGAACGTCAAAAAGATGCAGATTTAGCTAAGAAATCTCGTGTAGACGCTAGAAACCAAGCAGAGTCCAATATAATTCAAGCTGATAAATTAATTCGTGATAACGGAGAAAAAATTAGCGACGAAGACAAAAAGGCAATTGAAGAAGCTAAAACTACTTTGGATGAAGCCATTAAGAACACTGAAACTCCAAAAGAAGAACTAGATAAACTATCCCAAGATCTTCAAAATGTTATGATGAAAGCTGGAGAAAAAATTTACTCAACAGCCGAAGAATCAGAAGCCAAAACAGAAACTAATGATTCCGCAACTGAAGCTAAGACATTTAATGCTGATGATATCGCAAAAGATGCAGGCGTGAAGTAAGATAATTGTTTATTAGAAACTTCCTAACAAAAAAAGACTAGTCGTTAACTTGGCTAGTTTTTTTAGTGGATTGCTATTTATTAATTTTATTAAGAACTGCTTGAAAAACTTTTATAATTCTAACAATATACCTTTCATCTGGATTGCTGACGAAATAGAATTGTTTTATAAATTCCAGTTAAGGATGACCTCCAGTAAAATGGGGGTTAATTTTTACCCAAAATTATCTTAGAGTCTAACCCTCTAAAACTTGCTCCTTTACCCAGTTTAAATAAAATTCTTGGCGTTCTAAATAGTTTTTAAATTCATCAAAAGATGAGCCTGCAGGACTGAAAAGAATATTAATATTTTTTATTTCATTTTGAATTCCAATTTGATTTTGTTCCTCTGTTCGTTTTTTTTGTAAGAGCTTTACAACTTCATCTATATAGTTTTTTTCTTCAATTAAAAAATCTTTTAAATTCCCGTTATACACAGACTTAGGATTAATTAATTCCCTCATTCTAGAACCAATTTCTCCAAAAAATTTCACATCTATTATGGAATTATTTTTTGTATTTTTTTTAATTACTTCTGCTAATTTATTGTAATCCCCCTCTTTTACTTTACCTGCCAGAATTAAAACTGTAACACTATTTTCTTTTTTGAGAGCCTCAATTCCTGCAATTACAGCATCAGGCTCAGTGGCAGTATTATCATTATAGAAACTAATTGTAATGTCATTTTTAAGAATTTGATTAACTAGCTCAAGCCTTCCTTGGGGTGCCTGAAAATTGTTTAATTTCTTTTGATATATTTCTTTTCTAGTGTAAATTTTTGATAAACTAGAATTTAGATTTTTTTTGATATCATTCGGGCTAGAATTTATAATCTCAGTAAGCGAAGCAGCGATTGAAAGATTAATATAATTATGATCTCCAGCTAAATTAATTTTAAAAATATTTTTAAGTCCTTCAATATTTATTTGATTAACCTCATTGCATGATTTTAAATTAGTTAATTTACCAGCCTTAGAATACATTTCTGCCATTTTGTCTCCAACTTGACTTGAATAAATGCAAATATCTCCTGAGTTAGGTTTTTGGTATTTCCAGAGATTTTCCTTAGCTTTGTGGTATTCTAAAACAGTTTTATGCTGATCTAAATGATCAATAAATAAATTTGTGATGCCAGCGTATTTAGGGCTTAATTTAGCCGTTCCAAGGTCTTGTAATTGAAAGGATGAGAGCTCTATCACAAAATAAGCATTTAAGCTATTCCAGTAACGATAAGGGCTAATCCCTGTAGTATTGCCACAATAATATATTTCGTAATCATCTTTTAATAAATGATGAATTAAGCTACAAGTTGTTGTTTTGCCTTTAGTTCCCGTAACTCCAATAATTTTTTGGCGATATTTTTCCATGAAAAAAGTTAAACTTGATAAAACACTATCACTACCGTTAGTTCTTCGAAAAATTTTTAATTCTTTTTTAAATGACCAAATACCTGGAGCTTTAATAACCATCTTAATATTTTCTCTTTTTAGACTATCTAAATATTTTTTACCTGTTATTATTTCATAATCATCAATATTTAAACTTTCAAATTCAGGAGTCACTAAATCTGCTAAAATAATTTGATTTACAGGGAAAGATAATTCAGATCTGACAAGCCATTCTAGAAATTGTTTATTCTCAACTCCAAGTCCGAGAATTAATATTTTGTCTTTTGGGTTTTTTTTTAGAGATAACAGTTTTTGGTAGTACATTGACATAAAGCACGCTTTGGTATTTTTATCTCTAACAAACAATTCTAAAAATAAATTTTTTGCAAATGGCTCTAGGTAAATCTCTAGGTAATATCCTAAATAACTATTTTGGTGAGGAAGAAATTGAATCTGTTAGTCAAAGTCTATCTCAAAACAAAATTGAAAAAGATAAATTAACTCAAACTAAAGCTCCCACAACTTCAGAAGAAATCAAAAAAATTGAAAATTTAATTCAAACGATTCCTTTAAGTAATATTTTAGTAAACCCTTTTCAAACTCGTATTTACTTCAATACAGAAGAGTTAAATTCATTAGCCCACAGTATTAAAGAAAATGGTTTAATTCAACCAATTGTTGTAATTAGAAAACTTAAAACTAGCACTACATCTGTCGAAAATGAAATTAATCAAAAAATAGAATCAATAAGAGAGAAAGCCGGAATTCAAAAAAATAAAAACCAAATTATTGACCCCTACCAGTACACGCTGATTGCAGGTGAAAGACGTATACGTGCTTCTAGACAATTAGGCTGGAAAACTATTTTAGCCATTATTAAAGATGAAGACGAGGTTAACGAGAAGCAACACGCCTTAATGAGTGTAACAGAAAATATCGCTCGTAACGACCTAAATCCAATTGAACTAGGTAGAACATTTAAAATGCTAATTGATTTATACAAAATAGATGAAGCGGGAGTTGCTGAATTAATATTCAAATCAGAACAATACGTTTATTACCATTTACGTTTATTAAACCTGAATCCAGAAGTCCAGAAAATAATCATGGAACCAAATAAAGTAGGCGAAGGTCATGCCAGGCATTTAGTAGGTCTCGATCCAGAAATTCAGCTAAAAGTAGCAAAAGCAATTGTTGAAAAAGATTTATCAATCAAAGAAATGATCAGATTAATTCAAAACTTAAGTAATATCCTTGATGACACACTCCCTCTTAGAACTATAGGTCATAAGCTACCTCCAGAATATATAAAACGGGCTAACAAACTAACTGAGACTATTCCTAATGCCTTCATGCAATGCTATGGAGACGAAGAAAAAGGTAGAATTGTTATCAAATGGGGTGATAAATAAAATAAATTTTACAAATGTAGTTTTATAGATTATAATTAGATATATTATTTCATAAAAAAAAACCGTCTATGAACTTTACTAATATTTCTAATATTTCTAATTTAACAAATATAATTAAAAGAATTACTTCGATAGCTTTATTTATCATTTTAACTTTTTCACTAGGGGCAAATAATATTCCTTCTATCAAAAACTTAAGTGCAAATGATACAATTTTAGTACACAGCGCAGAAGCCTGTGGTAACGGTAAAGTTGGTGGTAATCAGGCTAGTAGCTGTATTAGAGAAAACTCTGAACGATTTGGATATAGCGATGGTATTGTAAATTTCTGCGGTAAAATTTCAAGCTTTAGTGATATTTCTAAACTCGCTTATTGTGTTGCAAGTGCTCTCGCTTATGTTATTTTAACTTTTGCAGTTGTTAGATTTGTTTGGGGAGCTTTTGTTCTTTTGACTGACACTAAAAATGGCAAGGAGAGAGCTAAAAGCATAATCTTTAATGCTATCATTGCTATGGTTATAGCAGTTCTAGCACTCCAAGCCACTCCTATAATTACAGATCTATTGACAGGTAATAATTAGTTTTAAAACTAAACATCCTTTCTACCAAGCATATTTACTAATACTAGCAAAACCAGTGAACCAATTACTGATACTACTAAACTAGCAACCCAATTAGAATCAGAGGTATTAAAACCAAGTAAACTGAAAATAAAATTACCAACCCCTCCTCCGACTATACCTATGATTACATTCCAAAGTATGCCGTAGCCTTTACCCTTACGGATTATACCTGCGATTAATCCAGCAATTCCTCCAAAAATAATAGTACCAATTAGTGAAAACATAAAAAAAATAAGTTAAATATTGTTATTTCGAACCCAATTTCTGAAACTTTTTGGCTTTGTTGTCAAATATGCTGTTGAATAAATTATAAAATATATAACTATCTTTCAATTAACTTCTCACCCTCAATGCTAAACTTATCGGGGGTGTCCTCAATTTTAGGATTAACAAACTTATATTCAAACCCTTCTTTAACATTTTTATAGTCGGAATAATAAAACTCTGTTCCCAGCTTACACCTAATAGGATCTTTAATATTACAACTAATTATTTGAAAATTTTTACTACCTTCAGTATTATTTCCACCAATATATTGAGCAATAAATTCACCAGTAACTAGATTACCACTTTCACTAGATTTAGTTGATGAAGACTGGCTAATTTTGGTTAGCGAACTAGCAGAAGAGTTTCCATTTGAACTAATATTAGGATTTGTAATTATAACGATACTTCTTGACTCTTCTTTAGATTTTTGATTTGGGTTTGCACCTGCACCATCTCCAATTGCAGTTTCTATTTTTAGGTTACTAGATTTAATTAAACTACTTGAACCACTTGGATTATTAGTGGCAGTTGCACTAGAGCTAATGTCAAGTTTATTACTTAAACTATTTGACTTAGAACTAGTATTGCTAGCTAAACTAATTCTATTAGTGAAAGTTTGGTTAAGCAATATAACAGCAAAAAAAATTAATCCTAGTGATAGTAAAGCGACAAATATACTAGCAATATTTGACTTAGGATGATTGACTGATTCCATAAAAAATTTTAATATTTATAATAAAAATTAGCACTCAAAAAAAGAGCACTAATATCTATAACAAAAGTCTAAATTTGGCAAATTATGCACTAACTCTGGCTTCCAAAATTTCTAAAGCCTTAGGTGTTAAGATGTAACTCTCAGCATTTGCAAGCTTGTGAATTTTTAAATGCTTTGCATTGATCATCTGGACTTCGGTATTTGGAAATCCTGATAAGTTTATTTTTTCTTCTGTTGTGTAAACTACCATCAATCTCTTTGGTTTTAATTTAGTCATCTCCGATAGTTTCTCAACGATTTGAATCGCTTGTTTGGTTTTTGGGTAATCAAAGGATTCTGGCAATTGATAAATAGCGTTGTTGTTTAGCCTGTCTTTAAGAATTGACTTGAGAGCAGAAAGGCGTGCAGATGAATTAATTTTTCTGTGCCAGTTACGTTCATTACGGGGACCGAAGGTTACTCCTCCACCAACCCATAAAGGAGAGCGGATAGACCCATGACGAGCACGACCCGTACCTTTTTGTTTCCATGGTTTCTTACCTCCTCCACGAACTTCACCGCGGTTTTTAGTGTGAGCGATACTTGAGCGTTCGTTCATTAGTTCACAACGAATGACTTGTGCCAATAAGGCTTCTCGGACTTCGTAATCGTTTAATGACTCAAAAGCGATTTGTTTAATTTCTTTTTTTTCGTCTAAAATAGTAATTTCTAGGGACATAATTGCAATTAAGTTAATTTAGAGTAGTATTTAGGTTATCTTATTCACAAGGTATAACTGTTTTTTGAAAATAGTCAAACATGCAATTAAATAACTTGTTCGATACGCTCAAAAAGTATTTCAGATTTTTGAATTAAATCACTAGAAATAACTAAATCAATACGCTCTGCAGCTTTGGGATAAAAAATACTTAAAGCAGGTAGAAGGCTTTTTAAACTCAACAATGCACTGCTGAGAATTTCTAAAATTTTATTTCGATTCTCCTCCATATTTTTAGCTAATGCCCAAGGCTTAGTTTGTTCTAAATAATTATTAATTTTACTAATTTCTATGAATAGTTGGCGACTTGCATTCTCGGGTCGCAAAGTTTCTAGCTCAGAATAAATTTTAGAAATATCTATATCAATATTAGCAACAAAGTCTATCTCAATATCAATAATACCATTTAAATTTTTTTCAATTAGTGTAGTAATTCGCATAACTAAATTCCCCAAATTCTTCACAAAACAGGCGTTGTAATTTTCAATTAATTTATTCCAATCAAAATTTGTATCACTGTTAGAATTGCAGTAATTTAAAACGAAAAATCTTACACCCTCAACTCCAAGCTTGTCGACCACTTCTTGGTATTCAATTCCATTTCCTAAACTTTTAGCAAACTTCTTTCCCTCGGAGTCGTTGACCATGCCGTGAATTATTAGCGACTCAATTGGTGGGAGATCGAGCGCAATTAGAATTGCAGGCCAAATTACTAGATGAAACTTAGAATTATCTGTTCCTATTACTTGAAGTTTTTGTGGTAATTCGGTTTTAAAAATATTAAAAATTTCTTTTTCAATAGTTGTCTTGATATCGCTATCCGATTCTAAATAATTTTCATGCAATTCATCAGGAATTAGTGGCGTCAAATAAGTAATAAGTGCCTCAAACCAAACATACATTAAATTAGTAGGATCAGCCTCAACCACAACACCCCACGCAACCTCGAGTCTTGATTTATCTCGAGAAATTGAGATATCTTTTAAATCATCTACAAAATTTAACATTTCAATTTTAATACTTGGATTATTAATTTTAACTTTATTCAAATATTCAATCAACTCTGTTTTAAAACTAGTTAATTTAAAGAAATAATTATCCTCCTCAACGTTTTGAATCTCCAGATTAAAATGAACGGGGCACTTACCCTTAGCCAACTGACTTTCAGCATAGAAGTCCTCACAGCCAATACAGTATAGACCACTGTATTTTTTTTTGTAAATTAAATTTTTTTCTACCAAAACATTCCAAATTAAATTAGCTGTCCATTTATGTTTAGGATCTGAGCTTTGGATAAAATTATCTGCCTGAATATCAAGCGATTTAAAACAAATATCAAATAATTCATATTGATTATTAGCATACTCTTGAGGAGGAAGACCAAGCTCAACAGCTCGATTAGCGATTTTAAAGCTATGCTCATCAGTTCCCATACTAAAAAATACTTTATCTCCCATCTGGCGACGAAAGCGAGTGTAAACGTCCGCATAAATTGGATCCATCACAGTCCCCAAATGAGGAAGAGCGTTAGTATAAGGTCTTGAAGTTGTTATATAATACATTACTAATGTCTAATTCTAATAGAGAGTTTTGTCAAAATAAATTCGAATAGTTCTTAATTACTGGTGTCAAAACATTACCTGTTATCACAATTTAGCTAAATTCTTGTAATCGGTGGGATGTGATACTAGGCTTGATAAATTATATAAAATTGTTATTTTTGTGTCTTTGACTAATATGCTTTACAATATAATCAAAAATTTCCTTAGAAATCTCTATTTGCGATTTATTTGCATCAATTATTAAACAGTTTTTGCTACTTAGCAAAGTTTCATACTCGCTAGATGCAAAAGTTAAAAACTCTAAATTCTCGTCAGCAGTTGTTTTACCTCGATTCGTTAATCGTCTAAGAGATACTTTGGGATCTATTTTCAGATAAATTATGACGTCTGGATCAGGAATAGTTGATAATATATTCTCAATATTTTTTATCGGAGTCCTCGCATATTTAGCATTAACCACTCTCGATAACTTTGATCTATCTTGTATTATTAAATCGTACTCAGCCAAATTTGGCTTAATTAGATTCGTATAGTTTAATACCTGATCGCAAGCATGTACATATTCAACATATGACAAATCAAATATAGATCTCATACTACCTTTATCTCCGGTTATGGAAATAGAAAAATCTCTCAAGCATTGAGAGGCGAATGGTTTGAATGGTACAGCCAGTACTGTGTAGTTGCTTGTTTTTAACAGCTCAGATACACCATTGATTTGTGTTGACTTGCCACTCCCATCTATACCTTCAAAAGCTATATACAGTGCGTTTTCTGACATAATTAATAAGTAATTTTTGTTAAAAACTTCCATGAGTAACCTTCTTTTTCATAGATTAAATTTAATCCTCGAACAGTAAGTATATTTCGAAGATGATCGGCTTTTGAATAATCTTGCATTGAACGAGCTTCTTCAATTTCTGAGATTGTTCTTTCAACTTGTGATAAAGTATAATAGTCTGGAATATCAAAAATAAATTGCTGACACTTTAACAGTTCCTCTAATACCACTCTTGTACTGCTTAAATTAAACAAGCCAATAAGTTTTCCGTAAAAATAAACGACCTGTTTTAAAGCAACGCTTTCATCAACCAAATTATTATTTTGTAGTTTGCGTGCTTCTTCAAGAGCTTCAGCCAACAATGTTATAACCTCTGGTGTATTAAAGTCATTGCTTAAACTTATATTCACTTCGCTAATTAGCTTCAATACTTTTGTTGTTTTTAATACTTTATCCAAACTGTCAGTGGTGAATACAGCTGGATCGTCGTTAAAGCACTTATAGAAATCAACAATTTGGTTAATCACATCAAGAAAAA
This sequence comes from Minisyncoccota bacterium, assembly GCA_043772945.1. Lineage (GTDB taxonomy): Bacteria > Patescibacteriota > JACMRA01 > JACMRA01 > JACMRA01 > JAYVFR01. The sequence goes on from JAYVFR010000009.1 coordinate 25,526, forward strand.
TTTTTTCACTCAAATCTATTGTTGATCTATATGCATGTTTTAATATAACCCATTTTAATATTTCAACACCATATCTCTCTAGCCCTTCATCAATGGTTACAAAGTTATTAAGTGACTTTGACATTTTTTCTCCGTTTATATTTAAAAGTCCACAATGTAACCAGAACTGAGCAAAATTAACTCCGTTATGAGCCTCACACTGAGCAATTTCATTCTCATGATGAGGAAATAGCAAATCTAAACCTCCACAATGTATGTCAATTGAAGTACCTAAAATATCGTTTGCCATAACAGAACACTCAATATGCCACCCTGGTCTGCCCTTGCCCCAAGGTGAATCCCATGAATTATCTAAATCATCAGATGATTTCCAAAGTGCAAAATCATCAGCATTATGTTTATTCTGCTCAACGTTTATACGTGTTCCAACAATATTTTGATCAGGGCTTCTTCCTGACAACTTGTAATAGTCTTTTTTCTTTGCAATATCAAAATATACGTCTCCTGAGTTAGTTGAGTACGCATACCCTTTTTCAATTAGTTTTTCTATATACTTAATTATTTTATCTATATATTGGCTAACTTTTGGGCTAAAATCGGGAGGCCTAACACCGAGTATATTTAAAGATTTGCGATATGCATTATAATTATCTTCAGCAATCTCTTTAACGCTTCTACCTTCTTCTTTTGACTTGATAATAAGCTTATCGTCTATGTCAGTTACATTTTCAACATATTTAACCTCATACCCTAAATAAGTTAAATAATTTCTAATTCCGTTAAATCTTATTGCTGCAACTGCATGCCCTAAGTGTGCATTACTTTGGGGGGTTAGACCACAGGTGTAGATTGTAACTATGTTAGGGGTTAATGAAGTAAATAACTCTTTTTTTCTCCTTAAACTATTATAAAATTGAATATTCATATTGTATTTTAAATTCGGTGAGCGATAAAACATTTTTGGACTGAAGAGCTAGATTTTTCGCAGACCATACATTTTTTTTTATCTTTACTAATTAAATTTAAATAGTCAAAACCTATAATTTCTCCTAGCCCCTGATCTGATAGCTTATTAATACAGCTCTTTTTATTATGAATAAAGGCAGATATTACACTTTTGTTCTTTGTTCTAGCTTCGTCACCAAATTGAAATTGAGATTCTTGTTTAATTTTACTTTGTTCTATACGTAACACCAGATCACTTTTTTCTAAAGCCTCTAGTGACATTTTCTCAATGGCTCCCAACTCACACTCAATTATTTCAGAATTATGCCTTTGAAAAATAATTGCTTTGGTTTTAAGCGTCATACTTTTGGTAAGCCAAATATGAACTGGAGTCCCTAAATTTATCTCCCGCTTAAAACAGTTTGTCATTTTATTATATACTACCAGCTTAACACGAAAACCCTTTAAAACTAGTTTTTTAAATAATTCATTGGCTATTTTAGATCCTTTTTTATCATTTTTGTTAGTTGTTATACTTATTTGACTTGGTGCTAAATTGGAAGGCATTCTCATACCAAGCTGATCGCTGTGAAGTAATAGGCATGTTAAAGCATTTCTTTCTGAAATTCCAAATGTTATTTGAAAAATATTTTTACTTCCATCTTCTCCGATGTTTTTATTTGGGTAACAAATGTTAAAGGCTTTGGAATAAATTCTATCTTGAATATAGGCCACTGAGGTTTGAAGTGTCTGCCCCCAAGGAACAATTGTATCAAATCCAATAGTTTTAGTACTTACTGGTTTATTCAAAAAAACTGGTCGATCAACTTCTAAGCAATCAAAACATAGCAAATTAGACCACTTAGAACAAATCTTTAACGCTTGCTTAAACTCTAATGCCATCTCGCTTTTTGTGGAAAAGAATCCATGTGCTTCAACCATAAAACTAGATTCAAGAGGGCTTAAATATGAATTAACTTTTGATTTATACCTATAAAATGGCCCGCTTTGAAATATTTTGATTGGCAACTTTGTACCACTTTTTAGCCATCTCGCGACAGTCGGGTAAATTGCTGTCTCTCCTGTTGGTTTTAGTATATATTTCAACTTTTTCTTTTCAACATTAAAAACTACATCACTAAAATCATAAATAGCAGTCCTAAGTGTATCAAAGCTTTTTTCACTGATTAGACTTGGAAATAAGACCTCAGAATACTCTTTAGATCTTAAAGCATCTGTCATCTGCTTAATAAACAGATTTCTAAATGGCATACCATTTTCCAGCCATACTATACAACCAGATACGGGGTAATGAAGGTCGATAATTCTTAAATCCTCTAATTGTTTGAAAAACTGCTTAAGGCAAAGCTCTTTAGATTTGTATTTTTTATAAACTGGTCTAGTAGCCAAAATTAGATCTGTAAAAAAGCTTGACTCATCTTTACCCGCTTCATAATCAAGCGACTCTAATTTATTTATCAAATATCTTCTAGTGCTAAAAATATTTCTATTCGTATTCATAAATATTTATAGATTGATTATATCTTCCCAAATTTCATAATCGACATGAATAAAATTCGATTGAATATTTTTTAAAAAAAGATTATGACTATGTTGACCTGGTAACTCTTCGAAGTTCATTGATTTTTTAAAATCCAAAAATAAGTCATTTACTCTTTTCTTACCACCAAATAACTCTTTACTCATTTTAATAAAAACCGTATCCCCTTTAGAACTTCTCTTACCTGCAAAAAGCTTTGTTAATAACTCAATTATAATATTAAAACTATAAAGTTTATAATCCAGCTTCTCAATTAGAGGTTGGAATATGCTTCCTGTAAACTCTCCTGTTTTACTATCAATTAAATCAGATAAATACTTTGGGTTGTTACCATTACTATCCAAATAAGAAGAGGGATTAAACTCTACAAGATTTTTACTAGCAAGTAGTAAATCTCCAAATGAGGATTTAGTTGTAGTAATATCCGCTACAAAAAATTCATTCTCAAAACTGCAACCAAATGCAAAAGGATTTGTTCCCGTAATTTTACTAGATTTAGGTTTATATGAAACTAGCTTTGGAGTTGTTCCAAAAATTAAAAATAAACTATCTCCACAGTATTTTTTGATGTAGTAATTTAACACACCAGTTGGAAATATATTTTCCGCTACAGCAATCGAAATATTTTGATCTTGTTTGGTAATATTTTCACAAATTTCTTCAGCTGCTATATAACCAATAGAATCTGAACATTCAAAACGATCAAACCCACCCTCATTAATTAATTTAGGTGAGTTATGATTTTTTATTCCCTTATTAATAAACCAAGGGACTCTAATCAATCCATGAGTAAACTTTCCAGATGCTTCAGCGTAAATAATTTGCTCTGCAACCAGCTTAGCTTGATCCTGGCTTAAATATGTATACTTAAGTAATTTAGCAATTACTGTAGACCTCACCTGTTCAATTTCTAAAGCTATTTTTTTCATGCTAAAGAATTTAATACTTTCTTAAAATTATTATAATCGCCTCCTATAACTAAATTTGAACTTGATTTATTGATTAGCTTGTTTATAACTACTGATCTATTTTCAGGATTTCCATTCAATTCCTGATCCAGAATATAGTTGTCATAAATAATAGGTGTGCATATTTTTTCACTAGCCGATGTTTGAATCATTCTAAGCAAAAAGTCATTATCTTGAATCTCTTCTAGCTTAGCACAAATGCTATTCTTAAAGCTTACAATGACAATCTGATAGTCCAATTTAGTTAATGAAAGTTTATCTTGCTCCATCATATAACTATCATAATCAACTACTACTTTTTGTGCAGTTGGCTCTATCATTATTTTATCTTGGTAAATTTTAGCTTTATCTAACTGTCTCTTAATTATTTCAATCGATTGGACACAAGCGTTATCGATCTTATTACCTTTATACAACACAAAATTTGAGCTAATAATTATGTGTTCTGTTCCTACAATGCTCCAGCCACATTCGACTGCAGCTGATGTTAGTACGCTTTTACCAGAGCCACTAGAACCTATACCTATGATTACTTTGTTTTTATCTTTACTTATAGCCGCACACCCATGCAAAATAATGTTGCCCGCTTTTTCTAAAGAGTGGAGAATGATTCTGTTCACTGTACCTTTGTTACCAAACAGCCCAAACTGTTTATTATAATCCTTTTTAAACATAGGAGTATAATCACCTTCTATATAATAGTTGAATAAACCATCTTCAAACTTCTCATTTATTGATAGTCTAGAATCGCTATGTTTAATATAAATATTTACAATTTGGTTACTTTCTTTCTGGAGATTTAGCAAGTAATTAACATTTAAGTTATATGGTTGAATATCATACACTAACTCTCTAGCATCAAAATCAGAATACAAATTAAAGGTAATTTCTGCAATTGTGAATTTTGTAAAGAATTTAAACATATTATTTTTCAACAACTTGCAATCTTTCTTCACTTTCTAAAGGTTTATGATCATTTCCAACAGCAATTAAGATGAGCTCGGTGGTTGCTTTAATTGCGTGTTTAATATTTCCAGGTATCATGTAAACTATACCAGGTAGCAAAGGGTGATCAACACCTTCGTATTCTACAAACCCCTCACCATTTAAAACAATGAGGATGTGAGCTCCAATATGAGTATGCGTTCCCACGCCTTTACCTGCAGGGAATCTTACTATATCTGCCCCAAAATTTTCATAAGTAACAAGAGGTAAACCTGTTCCATCACTATGCTTCATTTGTATCGGTAATACCCCCTTGTTAATCCGTAGTTGATTATCTGTGTAATCAGCCCATTTGGCTTGTTTGAATTCTGAAATTAAATTTTTTTCAGTCATAATAAATTGGTATGTAAATAGTAATTTTAAGTTTGATCTAGTGTTATTTGTACTTGAGTATGTATTGATTTAATTTATTCGCAGTTTAAATGATTCATATTTATTTTAACTCGTTATAAACAAATGATTGACTTCCAGCGATATATTAAATTTGATGAAAGACAAAGATCATAGAAAATTAGAAATTAAAGATGTTTTAGTCTATTATGAGCCAAATTATGAACCAGAAATTTTTGTTTCTAAACTTTACGCAAACCTTGCTAAAAAAGCTCAAGGAATTAGAGCTAATTTACTAGATGGAATTATGATTAGAGATGGCCTTAATAAGGCTCAATCTTTAATAGATTTTGGTCAAACTTTTAATTACTGATGCCAAAACGTTACCTGTTATCACGATTTAGCTAAATTTGTAGTGGCTAAAACCTTCTAGTTCCATATCGCCCCCCTCGCTCCTTAGGTACTTGATCATGAGTTACGAATGTGTAAGCGTGCCCTTCTTCACCAGCCCGCCCTGTTCTACCAATACGATGAATATAATCCTCGCGACTCTCTGGAAGAGAATAATTAATTACGTGAGAAACTTTCGGGATATCAAGACCGCGGGCTGCCACATTAGTTGCAATTAGATAGTCAATTTGTCCAGTTTTGAAAGCGTTTAAAGCTTTGTTGCGTTGATTTTGGTTTTTATTACCGTGAATTGCAAGAGTTTTATGCCCTAAATTATTTAATTCAATTTCAATTTTGTTAGCTCCGTGCTTAGTGTTTTCAAAGATTATGGCTTTTTTAACTTCTTTAGTAGACAATAACTCGTGAAGTTTATCCATTTTGTTTTGACCTTTTTCTAAGTGAATTACATCTTGGTTTACATTGTCTGTAGTGTTTCCTTTAGCTACTGATACTGTTACAGGATTTTTAAGAATTTCTAAAGCAATTTTCTCAATATCCTTTGTCATTGTAGCTGAAAAAAATAAAAGATGCTTAACGCTTTTAGCCTGATCAAGAATTTTTTTGATGTCATTAATAAAGCCCATATCAAGCATCTGATCCATCTCATCAAGCACGATCGTATCAATAGTTCTAATCGGTAGAATCCTCCTATCAATTAGGTCAAGGCCACGTCCCGTTGTGGAGACAATAAAGTTTCGTTTAATTTTAAGAGCAGTAATTTGTTTGTGAATATTCTCCCCTCCAATAATTCCTGTATAAGTAATTCGGCTCTTATGACTAAAGGCGGTTAATTCAGCAAGGATTTGATTTACAAGCTCTCGAGTTGGGGCTAGAATTAGAATTGTTTTGTTTGGATCTTTGTAAACTTGATCAATAAGAGGTAATAAAAAAGCCGCGGTTTTACCTGTACCTGTATTAGCTATCCCTATAACATCTTTATTTTTTAGAATGTGTGGGATTACTAAGTCTTGAATCTCTGTTGGTTGAGTGTAACCTTTATAAGCTAAATTTTTAAGGACTGCGTCCACTAAACCATGCTCTTTAAAAGTTTTAGAAGCGCTATAATCCTTGATTTTTTGTGGAGTTGCTTTTTTGATCATTAATTCGTAATCGACATCCATAAACTTTGGAATACGCATCGGTCTAGCTCCTCTACTGGCTTGTGAACTTGCTGGATATTTACTTGGATATTTACCACTGCTAGTAGGTTTAGAGCTAAAATTAGATTGCGGTTTAGGACGATATTGAGACATATATTACTTGTTATATATTTTTTGATTTATGTATAGTAGAACATTTTATTTGATAAGTTTATAAAAAAACACTCAAAAAAAACACTAAATATTCAAAATAACAAATAGTGTCTCTGTAAACCAATTGGTTTTGAAATTTATATTAATTTTTTAGATCTTAATTCGAATTTTGTTCTGTGCTATAAGTTCTATGAGCGTTGGATCCTTTTTCTAACAAATGAGGATTTTCTCGTTTTTTCGCATTTAGCCTCTCACCGAAAGATAATTGTTTTTGTTCAAGACTTTTCTCCCCTCTCCTAAAAATATTTAAAGCTCCTAATCCAGCTCTTAGGCTAGTCAAGAATAAGGTTTTTTGCTCTGATTGTTTAGTAGATTCGCTTGCTAATTCATTAGGGATTGCGGTTGGTTCGGTAGTAACTGGTCTTATTTCTGTCATTTTTTGACGTGGTTGCGGGAAAATTGGACGCTTAAAACCTACTACCAGGTTTCTAGGTAGCGATGTCTCGCCGTTACTTAATGAGACACTTGGCTTTTCAAGCGTTGTAAGATTTATCACAGTATTAAGTTTTGTTATTCAATTACTTACAATCTAGCACATTTTTTTGGTTTATGCAAGTCTCAAAAAACAATTGTTTGACAAATTTTGACTTTTTAAGGTTGATTATCTTTATTCTCATCTTCATTACTCCGTTTAATTAAATATCTGTATGCAACCTAAAGGACTTACTTACCGACCAAAAAAGAAACAAAGAGCTCGTAAAACAGGTTTCCTAGTTCGCAATCGCAAGGCAAAACACATTTTAAAGTCACGCCGCTTAAAGGGAAGGTGGCAGCTTACTCCTAAAGTAAATTACGTCTAGAGTTATAAATGTTACCAAAACAAAATCGCCTCGTTCAAGATAAAGATATTAAAAAAACTTTATCGTCTGGGGTACGTTTTTTTTACGGTGATTTACAAATCAAATTGTCTCAAAGTTCAATCCCAAAATTTCGGATTCTAGTTAGCGTCTCAAAAAAAATTCACAAAAAATCAGTTCATAGACACAGGGTTTCCCGCCGTATTTTAGCTATCTTTAGGCGTTCATACAACACAAATAGCCTTCCCAATAACGTCAATTGTTTCATCAGTATAATTAATAAAAACATTTTGCATTCTAAGATACATCTTGACTATAAGGAATTACCTGTTTTAGTTTATCAAAAAAGCCAAAAAATTTAAAGTCTTAATTTATTATGCCAAAAATTAGTTTAATTCAATATTTAAGTCAAAACGGGGTTGAAGTTTCTCTTATCGAAGACTTAGAATTAAAAGACAGGTTAGAGCTTATTTGGTCTAATTTAAATTCAGAAAATTCAAGTCAAAAATCCAAAGAAATTATTAAATTGATTCGAGAAGCATCAATCTTGAAAACTACAATAACTTTTAAAAGAGAGAAACTAGAATTAAAAACTGAATCAAAAATAGAAGAAACAGTTGCCTTTAAGCCAATCCTTGTGAATGGAAAAAAACTACCAGAGACTATTAATTCTGAAAGTGAAGTTATTGAAATTAAGGAGAAATTAATTGAAGACACTAGATACGTCGTTACAAATGTGTCAGCAAGACAAATTAAAACTAAACCAAAGCCCGCTTTTACAACTTCTAGTTTACAACAATCGGCTAGTAGTTACTTAGGTTTAAATCCAAAACTAACGATGCAACTCGCTCAGAGATTATACGAGGGTGTGGAAATTAATGGCCAACAAGAGGCTTTAATTACTTACATGCGTACTGATAGTGTAACCCTTAGCAAAGAAGCGATTGATAAAATTCGTGAATATTTAACAGTCTGCCATCCAGCACTATTAGAATCTAGCGTTAGGGTTTATGCTAATAAATCAAAAAATGCCCAAGAAGCTCATGAAGCAATTCGCCCAACTAATTGTTTGAGAACACCGTCTTCCCTCAAAGGATTAATAGATCCTAGGCAATTGAAATTATACGATTTAATTTGGCGGCAAACTATAATGACACAAATGATTGACGAAGTACGTGAGTTAACCACTTTTGAGCTTGAGAACTCCCTTAGAAGTAAATTCAGCGGAAGCCAGTCTCAATCAATTAATTTAGGCTGGAGAACTTTGCATATTAAAAATAACTAAAAAAATAATTTATAAAAAGAGGTTAGTCTTGCTAATAGGTTGTTTTTGTGTTTGGTTGCCAGTTGTAGATTTCAAATAATATTGAAAAAACAGGAGAAAAATCTATGAGTTCCATGAGTACCCGGAAATGGATCGTAGTATCAAGTGCTGGATATTTTTTTCTGACTCAAGTCCCTGCTGGTAAAATTATTCTTGCAAACTTGCTTAAAACTTCTACTTCAATAATCAGTGAAACAACTAGGAAAGTTGGAAAATTAGAAGATCGTAAAAGCCCAGTTAACTCAAAAAACAAGAAGAGCATTCAAAAAAAAGTTTTAACTTTAGAGGAGCTTGAAAAAGACTTTCAAATGGTTAAAGTTGCAGATAATGCTTGGATTTATTGGACTGATAAAACTAAGAAAGGTGGAATGCGTCCCGTACTTCCAACAACTTTTGTAAATATTCCAAAAAGCTTAGACGAAAAACCTCAGCAGCTTAAAGTCCAAACTTGGCTCCCAGTTAAAGAGTTTGATAAGCCTAGAGGCTTAGTTCCTACAATAGGAGGCTTAGGTGAAGGAAATATATCTTTTTATTCAGGTTACAAAACTCCTCATGAGAATATTCTTGCTGAAAATATCGTTCTAGGCTCTAACGCTCTCGGAGCACGGGACCCAGGGGATGGAAAGTTTAATTTAGGAATTGTTAATAATAATAATTCTCCGGAAATAGCCGAGGCGCGTGCTTTAATTAAAGGCTTGAATTTGAAAAAAAAAGTGATAAACTTAAATCTTTTAAACTTCTCTATCCTAAAGGTTGGCATTTTAGCGAAGCAGTTAGCTATACTTCAGGAATGAAAGATTTGCCTTCATTCTTAGGGGAATACGAAACTCCTCAGCTGATTGCTAATTCACCTGACGTTTGGATTCAATTTGGTTTTGAAAGTTTTAGAGTTTTCGTTCAAAACTACCGAATTTTACAAAAAATGTCCCGTGCAGATATTTTATTACGAATTGAGCAGGAGGGTTATAAATCTAAAATTACAAACTACTTAGCTAAAAATCCAGAAGTGATAAACCTAGACAACTGGGATACTGAATCGCTTAGAATTTTAAGAGCTAGACTTTTACTTTGTGACAAAAATTCTTGTGGTGGAATTATCAATATGGGTAGAACTGCTTGGGCAGACACTAATCCCAAAGATTCTATATTAAGAGATCAAGCTCAAAGAGTTTTGAATATTAATGTTGTCGATGTTGTCGATTTAAATAGAATTAGGAATGCCAAATTTCAATATTTGTCTCCGTAATAACCAATAGGTTGAACCCAACTTCGCACCTCTCCTAGCTTTATTAAGTTAGGAATTTTTTTATGTGTTTTCAATTTATTTATTGTTTTTATTCTTGACAAAGAATCTAGAGTCCGATTGGTTTAAGATAACATTCAAACTATTTTTCACAAATTTTATAATCTTTTGTAAGCTTCTATGCCAAAAATAACCAAAGCTAAACTTAAACCTATGCGAGTTAATCGTTCAATTTGTTTAGATGACCTGTCAATTCAACTTGGAATCAATAAACAAACACTAGATAGAGTGATTAAAGCGTACGAAAATTGGATATTAGATCAAGTTAGTCTTGATAAATGTGTCAGTTTAGCAAATTTTGGGACTTTTAAACGAACACTTAGAGCCTCACGCACGGGAATTAATCCTCAAACCAAAGAAAGGATGGAAATTAATCCTAGCGCATCAGTTAATTTCAAAATCTCTAAACTTGCTAAACCTAGATTAATTAAAAAATAATAATATAACTAATATAATTTGAATTTACTCTAAGAAAATGCCATCGTACAGAAATAATCTAATAGCTAAACAACGCAAAACAAATATTTTTCAGTATTTTTGGAAAAAAAGATTTCGAGTCTATGCTATTTTAGCTATTTTAGTCCTGCCTCCGCTATTTTACGCTAGTGGGAATAATATTTCAAATCACATTCAAACAATTGGCTATAATGTAGTAGATCAAAATATTTTAGCTCAAAAAGTTCAAAAACAAGAAGTTTCTGCACCTAAAATTTCATCTGCTGTATCTTCATCCGTTTCTTCAATTATCAAATATGATTTAGCAGGTCTTAACCTCCAAAAAATTTTATCAGAAAGAGGTATTAAAGCTGGTTATATTAGCGCTGAATCAATAATTAATAGAGGATTTAAATTACCAGTGGAGAGTAAAATTGTAGAAGGCATAAAAGAAAAAATTAACGAAGCTAAGAAACAACTTCCAAAATCTCTCGATGAAATTTATACAAAGGATAACGTCTCAAATCAAAAAAGTTATTTCAGAATGGGATATAATTATAACATAAATGCCCCGATAGTTTATGCATCTTTTGAAGATTTATTTCAAACTAAAGATGGAAATATTGATTTTAATACTACCAATGACACGTCAGAAACTGATAGCCCCCTCCAAAAGAAACTGCAAGGTGGGATAGTTCATTTAGCCTTTACACCACTTCCAGGAGAGATAGGAAATAGTTATATTGTAGGTCATTCAAGTAACTATGCTTTTATTATTAGTGATTATAACCAAGTGTTTAAGCCCCTTGAAAGAAATGGACAAATTGGCGAAGATTTTACTATTTTTGACTTATATGGACGCGAGCTTAAATTTAGAACTTTTGATACTGCTTTAATTGAAGAAGTTGACACTGCCCAAGCTTACAAAGATTACGGCGCTAGCAGGAGAATTGTTACGCTACAAACTTCTGTTGTTAGTTATAGACCAGAGAAAGGTTATTGGCCTTATCAAAGGTGGCTTGTTCGGGGTGAGCTTATTTGCCCTAATGGAGAAATTTGTAAAGATTAGCCTTAACCAAAAAATAATGCCTGCCCTAATTACCCCTTTTAAACAAAACCAAGATCAAGTCACTTTTAGTAAAATGTTGTCAAAACAAAACTCTTTAGTTGATCTAAATCAGATGACTGCTAAGCAAGTTTTTAATCATTATCGCGCTTACAAAGTTTTCCCGAAAACCACTTACTACGATCAATATTTTAAACAAAATATGAGAATTGATATTTGTCAGGAAATTCAATTTCAAGAAGATAGTAATCAAGATGTTTTAAATCAAAATCAGCAATGGATCTGGACTAAAAAGTCAAAATTTTTAAAATGTGCTAATCAAACCTTACTGCTAATTTCAGCTATTACTAATACCACTACAGGAAAGAAATTTAATTTATCTGGTTATAACTTTTTGTAGTCACTTAAAAAATCTTTAATAGTTTTATTCATCGCATCTAAAGAGGGTTTAAGCATGATTCCCATCTCTAAATCTGATAAGCTGTGATAAGGCTTTTGATTAACTAAATAAAGTGAAGCAATAGGAAAGTCTAAATCCACACCATTAATTTGATTAGTTAAAGTTAAGTGACGCTTAGCTGTTGCATTATAAAAGTTTACACCATCATAAATAGAATAAGTATCTAGGAAATAAGCAGGAACCTGACCGCCAAATTGATCAGCAACATTAATATAATAATTAGTCATCAGATCAAAAGTTGTTTGTGAATCAAACTCGTCGGTAACCCCTGCTGTTCCTTTGACGTCTTTACGGGGTTGCATGTTATCTTCTAAACCTTCAATATAAAAACCGCTATCCTCAGAAATTGTAGGAATTTTAAAGAAATGGTAATAAGCTTTAGCTTTAATTTGAGCATTTTCTAACTCACTATTCCCACTTTCTAAAATGTTAGGAATTTTGTCATAATTTGGCAAATCTTTAATTATAATTAACTCTAAATTGGGTATCGTTAAAAATTTTTGATATCGTGCTATTTTGGCATTGTTATGAGTACCAAGTAATAAAGTCGTTGTCATTGCTTTAGAATTTAAGAGGTTTGAAGTTTGGATTAGATTTAATGTCAGGCAAACCAAAATCAACATCAAAATTATAATATTCTGGTTTTTTGTGTTCTGATAACCACTGATTAAACATGTTGACTGCTTGGTCTTGACCACCTGTCAAGAATTTAGGAGTTTGATTGGTAGAAACGCACCAACATTCAAGTTGCTGTTTGGATTTATCATGATCTATATGTTTCCATTTCCAGTCTATATTAATAGGTGAAACAGGCCTTACGATATAATAAATCTCGACTCTGGAGTATTTTTTAAGAGGGTTGTCTAAATAAATTAACCCTAAAGGACATAAAATTTTACTTTGGATTCCAGTTTCTTCGTATACTTCGCGAACTACTGTTTCTGCTACATTTTCTAATTTTTCTACTCGACCGCCTGGAAGCTGAATTCCTCTAAGGGGTCTAGTAAGTGATCGAAGAACTACATAATAATCTTCATTTTTTCGTTTATCTTTTACCCAGACAATTGCACCGGCCCTAAAGTTATGCTTAAGAGCAAATTTTTTGGCTATAATTGATTGAGCGGAGTTGGAGGCATTATTCATACACTCAAGTTGTTGATTAAGGTTATAATAAACTTATAGTTTGCGACTTTAATTAGCTTGTCAAACTTAAATTGCCAAAAGAAATTTTTTTGTTTACACTCAAGAGTAATATAACAATAAAAATGCCTGACTCTAAATCCTCCACTAAATCAACAAGTTCCAAAAAATCTAATTCAACCTTGGGCTTTGTCGAGATTGCTGAAATTCGTGACAGCACGCTTGTTCTCAGAGAAGGGCAGATGCGTGGGGTTTTAGCCGTTTCTTCAGCAAATTTTGCTTTAAAAAATAACCAGGAACAAGAGTTAATTATTGGTAATTTCCAAGGAATTTTAAACTCGATTGATTTCCCAATCCAAATCCTAGTCCAATCTCGCCGTTTAGACTTAACTCCATATATTGAAAATCTTAAAAGCTTAGAAGACAAACAAGAAAATGATTTACTGCGTAAAAAAATGCAAGAATATATTGAATATATTCAATTAATGTCTCAACAGGTTAATATTATGGATAAAAATTTTTTTGTGATTGTCGGGTATGAGCCAGTATCTCTCAAATCAGGAGTGTTTGGCAGATTTATGCGAGCTCTTAATCCCGCTAAAATAATCCGTCTAAAACAAGAAGAGTTTATAAAAAACCGTAAAATTATGATGGCCCGTGTAGATCAGGTAATGAGCCGTATGACGTCTCTTGATCTTAAAATTGAATTACTAAACACTGAGCAATTAATTACTTTAATGTATAATTCATATAATCCTGATACACTCGAATCAATTCGTTTATCTGATGTTTCAGCTTTAGACCTTGAAATGTAAATTATTCTAAGTACCAAATTTTTAGAAAAACGCTTTGACATAATTTTAAACTAAAACATCAGAATGTAACCTGATTTTATCAGCTTTATATAAGAAATCAAAATATTCCACATAAGCAACTCTAATCTTGGTATTATTATCAATAATATTTATATTTTTGGAGCTTTTATAATCTGAAAGTGTAAATTCATTACTTTTTTCTTTTCAATATGACCTAGCTTTTTTATACTTGACAATTGCCTAATTAAACCAGAGATTGACTTGTTTTTAACAAATTTATTAATATTTTATATTTTATATTTTCATATATGGGTAAAATCTTTAAGCGGATCGGAATTATAGTCGTGGCTTTCATTGTTTTAGGTGTTGCTGGCTCAATGCTAAGCGGTAATAATAAGGAAGCTGATGGTGCAACTACAATGACAACTAGCACAAGCGCAGTTAAATCAGTTGATAATGCTCCAAAGATAACTTTAGCAACTTTTAATCAAATTCAAACAGGGCAAACTTTGCCAGAGGTTGAAGCTTTGATTGGTAAAGGTCGGCTAAGTTCAGAAAACACTATTGGAACTATTACAACTAAAATGTACACTTTCAAAGGTGAAAGTTTTCACTCTAGTGGTAGCCTAATATTTGAAAATGATAAGCTAATTTCTAAGAGTCAAATTGACTTGAAGTAGCTTCTAAGTGGTTCAAACAACTCTCTATCTAACGGTTAGAGGGTTTTTGTTTATTTTAACTATAAGTTTTCAAATTAAACTTGCTAAAGCCTCGCCTATAATTAATTATATCTCAGCCGAGAAACAGCTAACTCTTTG
>JAYVFR010000010.1:0-4088 GCA_043772945.1 Minisyncoccota bacterium
AAACAGAAACGTTTTGGCAATCAGCTGCAGTAACTTTCGCTTAGATTTACATTCAATCAACAAAACAAACAAACTACTAGTTTAGTGCAACGTGTTTCTACTAATAACTAATTCTAGCAAGTACCTAAATGCGATTTAAAAAATGTAATAATTGTAGAGGCGACCTCCGTGTCACCACTAGTTTCGATAATTATACATATCAAATGGCGACACGGAGGTCGCCTCTACGAATTTTTAATAGATCCCATCTAGGTACTTGTTATTATTAGTTATTGGTGTAGAGGACTTTATATATCCTTTCTTCCATTTGAGGTTTACACCTCTAACTATGATAATATGTACTGTTCTCACTCCAGAGCTGGCCCTCAAATCTAGCTCTGGTTTCAACCACTCGTAAAAAAGGATCAACCGACATGCGTTCAATTAACATTTCTCTCGCTACTTCTGCTACCGTTCTTTTGTCCGTCTTGGCTGGAGGTGCAATTGCACCCTCGGCTCGTGCTACGGATGCTAACCCGTCCCAACAACCACCAATCGTGGTTGAAAAGACTGTGAACAACGGTCAAGCGAGCGGATCTGGCACTTCTGGTACCCTGTCCCCCGTGGGACAAGACCAGCAAAAATCAGGATACTGCGGCACTGGCAAGCGTAACGCTCAACCAGTCAACAGCCCTGGCACTTATACTGCTGACGGAAACGATGGTTCCGACTCCGCTAGCAATAGCGGGTGCAATTCGTTCAACCAAACTTCCAATCAGAGTATGAACCCTGAGCAAAAGCAAAAAATGAGTAATTGGATGCAAAGCAACACTAACGCTTCATCTGAAGCTGTTAGTAATTTTGCTTCGTCCATCGGAGTTACACTATCAAACGACTCCGCGTCGTGGGCTTCAGCAAATAACTCCCAAGCACTTAAAGTGCTAACGGGGGGCGCTTCTGCCGATGCTACTGGCGGCAAAGTAAATTTTGCTCCGTCCACAACTGTAGTCAGCAAAGACGACAATCGAGTTTTTGCGCCAAACTTGGCCCAGAATTCCGCGGTTGTCATTCCTGGAACAGATCGCTACATCCTTCGGGATGACTGCGACAATATCCAGGCTGACTTAACGGTCAGCCCAGTGCTAAAATCTCGCAAGGGAGGTTTCGCCATTTTTGGCGTTGCTATCTCTGCGGATGGTTCTGTCCAAAAGTTCGAGGATGCCCAACGAGGTATCCAAGAGCAAGTCATCACAATGCTGCACGCATCTTTGATGCGTTCAGCAGAACGAGGAAGTTCTTACAGCTTCACCCGCTCGTCTATTCAAATGTCATTGGAGAGCGCTAAGCGCTCTGGGTTGAGCATTGATATTTCTGCCACCATGGCAGATCTCGATGCCCAGTTTATGAGCAAGCCCAATGCTTGGAAACAAGCACGAAATGAAGCTATTGCTAACCGCAATAGCCTCTGCAAACCCACGACCCCTCCTGGTCGTGAAGTTCCTCCTCCTTCGACTCCTCCTGCGTTCAATCCACCCCCAAGCCTATCTCAGGCTTGTTTCACGGGCGGCTTGTCCGGTCGCGGACTTGTCCGCACTTGGAACCCAGCAATTGCTGGGCCGCTTTCCGAGTGGGGTGATAACACAGGTTTCCCAACCTGCAAGGCGGGCTAGTCGTTTGTTTTGAGGCTCTTTCACCCGATTGAGTCTCATCCTTGTTGATTGTTTTTATAATCTTTTGACCACCCGTTCGTTATCCCTTGATAATTTGAACTGGTGGTCTTTTTTTTTAACTTAACTTTACCGTAGAGGCGACCTCCGTGTCGCCACATTATAACATAAGAAAACAACGGCGAGACTGAGCTCGCCTCAATAATTTTACCAAATATAATAATAACATTTATATCATTAATTATGAAACGATTTATCAGAAAAAATAATAGATTAAGCTCAAATTTATATTTGGGTAATAGTTTTTATTTTATAACAATTTGTGTAAATAATCATATTTGTGTTTTTGACACTTTGGAATCTAATAATACATTAACAATTAATGACAAAGCAGAAAATGGCGAGACTGAGCTCGCCTCTACGCCTAGTGTTGTCGTAAAGGAGTGTTTGATTAATTTACACAAATATTATTTTAATATTAGTTTACATAATTGGGTAATTATGCCGAATCATATTCATTTTATTTTGGAGCTAACCGACACATCAAAAAATTTATCACAGATTATTAGAGGTTTTAAAATTAATGCACAAAAGAAAATTGTAGAGGCGAGCTCAGTCTCGCCATTATTAAAATCTCAACTTCAAAAAAATAGTTTTAATTTCCACAAATTTTGGCAAAAATCTTATTATGATCATATTATTAGAGATGATAGCGATTACATCAGAATTAAAGAATACATTCAATCCAACCCAATTAACTGGAATAAGGATATTTATTATTTCAGCTCGTAGAGCAAAGAAATTAAAGATTATCTGAGAATGTAAAAAAACTTTCCCCTGATAAAGAGATAATTTTTGACAAAAAATAGTAAAATAGTGTAATATTTACATATTATTACAAATTTATTAATTTAATTAATGGCTACAACAACTCAAGCTAACAATAGACTTACAATTACATTAGATGAAAATTTTAGCTTTATATTGTCTAAAATGAAAGAGGTTTTTCCTCTCCTTAAAGAAACCGATTTAGTTAAAATGGCAGTGGGAGGATTTTACAAACAAAATAATAATTTATTTATTCGTGAACCAGATAAAGCAGAAGAAAAAGCTCTAAATGACTATATAGCCAACCCTGATTTGATTAATCACGAAGAGTCTATAAAATTCTTAAATAAACTCAAAGCTTCTACAAATGTATAAAATTAATATTACTAAAAAAGCTAAGAAAGATTTAGAAGTTTTAAGCAAAAATAAAAAATTAATCATCAAAGCTCTTTTGATAATAGATGAAATATGTATTAATCCTTATAATGAAACTTATCAATTTGAAAGGTTAAAGCATCAATATACAGGTTTTTGTTCTGGGTCATTACGATGATAAATAAAATGCCATCGTGTAACGGTATTTTCTTTCAGTAAAAACAACCCTTTCTAGCGAAAGTAGAGATGCCCCTTGTGGGTATCAGTTAATTTGATTTTAATAATTAGGAACAGTTGCATAGGTACTCCCAGAGCAACCCCCGTCCGCTACGCGCCCACCCCCTTTGTAAACAAAGTGTGGTTTTTCAGAATGAGAATACCATCATGGAGTGGGAATTTCAGTATGAAACTTCTCTCTGGGAATTTTTGAAAAAAACTTCACAAGGGGAATTATATTTTTAGTTTGACAAAGATAGTAGTATTATATATTATATAGTCATATTATGTCTTTAATTAAAACTAAAACTCAAGTTACTTTAAATAGCGATTTAAACCTGATTGTTTCTAGCTTACAATCCGAATATCCAATTTTTAATATTAATAAATGTATTGAACTTTTAATTGCTAAAGGAACTAAAGCGTATTTAGAAGAACACGGTTTATCAATAGAAGATTTGCGTGATTTAAATATCTCTCGAAATGAAGTAGAAACTGGTCAAACTACCAAAACAAAAAATATGAGTGAAGCTATTAAGAAATTAAAAGAATAATTATAATCTAGTATGTTTGAAGTAGAATTTACTCAATATTTTGTGAAGCAGTACAAAAAATTAATTAAAAATAACAAAACTTTAGAAAATAGAATAGATGTAGCGTTGATAAAGCTATCAGAGAATCCTGAAAGGGTTTCACACAAAGTTGGTGATTTTTGGAGTGCTAGAATAACTGGTGACATCAGAATTATTTGGGAATATAAAAATAATCAGATGGTGTTATTATTATTAAAAATTGGAGGGCACAGCGGAAATAAAAGTGTTTATTAAATTGGCTTTTTACTATAACTATAATCTCCGAATAACATTCTCTTACCAGCAACCCTCACCTCCTGCGGAGGCATTTTCAACGAAAACTTCTCTCTGGGAATTTTGAAAAAACTTCTCTCTGGGAATTTTGAAAAAACTTCTCTCTGGGAATTTTGAAAAAACTTCTCTCTGGGAATTTTGAAAAAACTTCTCTCTG
>JAYVFR010000011.1:0-12347 GCA_043772945.1 Minisyncoccota bacterium
CAATTTGTATTTATATTTTGACTTGGTGGATTCACTGGGACTCGAACCCAGGACCAAAGGCTTAAAAGGCCTCTGCTCTACCAACTGAGCTATAAATCCATAGCAACAGAGTCTAAGCTAAAAAAACTATTTTTTGTCAAGAAAAAATCTCTTTATTTTTTATTATTTTTATATCAAAATAATCACCTTTAATGAGTATTAACTGATTTACTCCTCTGGTTACATCATCCAAAAAAGAAATATGATAATGATTGAGACTTTGAAGGTTAGTGTAAAATTTAAATAGGTTATTAATAAGCATCTTGGTTAACTTTGTAATTTATTAGATCTTGAATTTGAGGAAACAAAATTGATTCGTTGACAACTACTTGACAAAAGCTAATTATAGTAGGCTAATATTATTATAAGTTAGTATTATGGCCATTAATAAGATAACACGCTCCACCTTCGGGAGTAAAGTAAGCACGTTTAATGTTCCAGATGTAAATTTGGTACAGAAATCTTCGTTTCAAAACTTTTGGACTAATGAATTAAAAAAAATCTTGGCTGAATTTTCTCCTATAGAAGATATTGGCAAAAGGTTCATCGTTCGTTTAGGCCCAGATTTTGTTTTGGAAACTCATAAATCATTAAGCGAACATGAGGCCCTTGCTAGGAAAATGACATACTCAAGCCCCTTGTACATTGACGTTGAAGTAGAAAATTTAATTTCTAAGGAAAAAAAGAAACAAAAAGTATTCGTGGGAAATATTCCTCAAATGACATCTAAAGGAAATTTTATTATCAATGGTGTCCAAAAAATTGTAGTTAGCCAATTAGTGAAAGCTCCGGGTTTGATTTATACTAGAGAAGTCGCAAAGGCTGGTTTTGAATACACTGCTAAAGTTATTCCAACTCGTGGAATTTGGGTTGATTTCATTTGCAATCCTGATGGCGCTATTTATTGCCGAATTGATCGTAAGAAAAAATTCCCAGTGACACAACTATTAAAGCTGTTTGATTTAAAAGATGACGAGATCATTTCAATTTTTAATGATGTGGATACTAATCCCAACATGTCATATATCCAAGCAACTCTCGCAAAAGACACAGTTTACGGAGTTTCAGAGGCAGTAAATTCGATTTACAAACGTATAAGACCAGGAGATATTATTCCTATTGAGAAAGGTTTGAAATACATTAAAAGTTTATTTCTAGATGAGGATAAATATGACTTTGGAATTGTAGGTCGTTATAAATTTGATCATCGTTTACAATACAATTCTGGAATCGATGACATTAATGAAAAATATAAAAAAATCTTTGATTTAGAGCAGATTATCTTAGTTATCAAAGAGCTTATTAAAATGTCTAGCATGGAACTAGAGCCAGATAGTCTTGATTCTCTTTCAAATCGTAAGATTCGTAGCGTTGGTGAGTGGATATCAAATACTTTTAGGTCAGGTCTTGCACGCGTTGTTAAGCACACTAAAGACAAAATGACAATTAGCGAAAATACTAATTTTACACCTGCTCAAGTTATTAATATGCGACCTCTCTCGACAATGGTAGAGGATTTTTTCAACACTTCTCAGCTTTGTCGTTTTATGGATCAGATCAACGCATCGGCCGAAATTGATCAACGGCAGTTCCTTACTTGTACAGGTCCAGGTGGCCTCGTTAAAGAGCGGGCTGGTTTTGATATTCGTGATGTGCAACCTAGTTATTACGGCCGTATTTGCCCTACTAACACACCTGAAGGATCTTCCTTCGGTATCAATTTACACATGGCAATTTACTCAAGAGTCAATAAGCTTGGATTTTTAGAGACCCCGTATTTTAAAATTAAGCGTAATCTCAAGATTAGTGATGCTGAACTTGTTGGAAGAACTGCATTTAAAGAAGTTTTAGACTCCAAAGCAAATTTAGTCATTAAAAAAGGTCAATTGATGACATCTGATAATATTCAATCTCTTAAGAAAACTAATAGCGATTTAGTGATTCCAGTTAAAGCTTTTGTTTCAAGTGATTATCAATGGTTAAATGCAGATGAAGAGCTTAGATATTTAATTGGAGAATATACTAATAAATTAGATGATCAGGGTCATTTCTTAATTGCAAACATTCCCGCTAGACAGGGTGGAGAACCTATTCAAGCTTCAGTAGAAAATTTAGAGTTTATTGATGTTTCTTCAACTCAAATCTTTTCTCTCTCAACTTGTCTGATTCCTTTTGTGGCCCAAACCGATGGGCTTCGTGTTGCTATTGGTACTAATCAACAAGGTCAAGCTCTTCCATTAATCCGACCCGAACAACCCTTAGTTGCCACAGGATACGAGAAAATCGTAGCTAGAGACAGTGGATATATTATTATTAGTGAAGTTGACGGTGAAGTTATTGCTTCAGACAGCACTCGTGTGATCGTACAGGATTTAAAAGGTAATGAGTATAATTATCGTCCAATGAAGTTTATTATTTCTAATGATCATTCTGTTATTAATCAGAGAGTTCGAGTATCGGCAGGTGAAAAAGTTTCAAAAGGTGATATTTTGATTGAAGGTTTTGGTGTTCACAATGGTGAGTTTTCTATTGGTCAAAACGTACTAGTAGCTTTCTTACCGTTTAAAGGTTTTAACCATCAAGATGCTGTTGTTTTATCAGAAAGGCTTGTGCAACAAGATAAGTTCACCTCTTCTCATATTTACGAACTAATTTGTGATGTTCATGAAACTCGTCTTGGTAACGAAGAAATCACTCGAGACATTCCAAATATTTCCACGGATAAATTAAAAAAACTAGATTCACAAGGAATTGTTCACCTAGGCTCATATTTAGAATCTGGAGACATAATCGCTGGTAAAATTAGTCCAAAAAGTGAGTTTGACTTAACTCCAGAGGATAAGCTTATTAGAGTTTTATTTGGAGAGTATTCAAGAGATGTTAAAGATAGCTCTCTTTATTTAGAACATGGTTTAAGCGGTAAAGTAGTTTCAATTAGAATTTTAAATCGTGATAAAGGTGATCAGTTGCCTAATGATGTTATTCAGCGTGTCATTGTATGGCTTGCATCAACTCGTAAAATTAAGGCAGGAGATAAAATGGCTGGAAGACACGGTAATAAAGGTGTAGTTTCGGTGGTGCTGCCCGTTGAAGATATGCCTTATTTAGCAGACGGTACTCCTGTTGATATGGTTTTGAACCCGCTGTCGGTTGTTAGCCGTATGAATTTGGGTCAAATTCTAGAAACTCATTTAGGTCTAGTTTGCAAAAAAACAGGTCAATATGCAGAAACTCAACCATTAAATGAAATTAGTATTGAAACTATTCAAAAAGAGCTCGTTAAGGCAGGTTATCCAACTGATGGAAAGCTTGAGATGTTTGATGGAGAGACAGGCCAAAAATATGATCGTAATGTTCTTGCTGGCTATATCTACTTTAACAAACTTTATCATCTAGTCGACGATAAAATGCATGCTCGCTCCACTGGTCCGTACTCTCTAGTTACACAACAACCCCTTGGAGGTAGGTCAATGTCGGGAGGTCAAAGATTTGGAGAAATGGAAGTGTGGGCATTAGAAGCTCATGGCGCCGCTCATGCTTTGCAAGAAATGTTAACAATTAAATCAGATGATATAACAGGTCGTGATTCAGCTTTTGAATCAATAGTTAGAGAAAAGCCAGTTGTAACACCAAATCTGCCTAATTCTTTTATAGTGCTTGCAAATGAGCTTACAGCCTTAGGTATTAAAGTTGTAGCTAAAGTTATTGAAGCAAATGACAAAACAGATAACGGGCTTGCAACCTTGTCCGTAGAAGAGGGGAAATTATAAGTTTGATATAAATCCCATAGCAAGTATTAAGATTAGAAATTAACTATATATTATATAAATTTACATTATGCCATATCCAGTAATACCATCCACTTTAAAAAATGTTGAGTCAGTTTATCTTAAGCTAATGTCGCCAGAAGAAATGCTAGACATGAGTTATGGAGAAGTTTTAACTCCTGAAACTATAAACTACCGTACTGGAATTCCACAGGCTAACGGTTTGTTTTGCCAAGCTATTTTTGGTCCTACGAAAGATTGGGAATGTCAGTGTGGTAAATACAAACGCTATCGTTATGCAGGTGTGATTTGTGATAAATGCGGTGTTGAGGTAGCTCATTCCTCAGTTCGCAGAGAACGTATGGGTCACATTAGCTTAGCAACTCCCTGTGTTCATCCTTGGATGCTTAGAGTCATTCCATCTCGTATTGCAATTTTACTTGATATGAAAGGGTCTGATTTAAGCCGTGTTTGTTATTTTTCTTCGTATGTAATTACTGATATTAATGAAGATATGAGACAGGAATATTTACGTCGTATAGATAGTGAGTGCGAAAATCGTGTCAATAATACCAAATCTAGTTATGACAAAAAATTTGAGGATTTAGGAAAGCAATACCAGATTAATAAAAGTAGCGGTAAGTTTGAAGTAGACGATTTGAAAAATCAGTATGAAGGTGAAAAAGAAATTTTGAAAGTTCAGCAATCTGAAATGATAAACAAAATTGAAACTGTTGCTGATATGGCACGTAAAGAACTTGTGAGTCTCCAATTGAAGGATGTAATTAGCGAAAATGTACACCAAGAATTAGCCCAGCGTTTTGGTCCAGTATTTAAAGCTGAGATAGGTGCAGAAGCTATTGAGACTCTATTAACTAAAATCAATTTAGCTCAAGAGTTTGAGGATGTTAAAGTTAAAATTTTGTCTAGTAAGACTCAATTAAAAAAGAAACTTTCAAAAAAGCTAAAATTAATTAAACATTTATTAACTAATGACACTAATCCGTCTTGGATGATTCTCAAAAGAATTATGGTTTTACCACCAGAACTGCGTCCTATGTTGCAATTAGACGGGGGTCGTTTTGCTGCTTCTGATTTAAATGATCTTTATCGTAAATTAATTAATCGTAATAACCGTTTGCGTAAGTTGATTCAAATTAGTGCGCCAGAGGTTATTCTTCGTAACGAAAAACGCATGTTACAAGAAGCTGTTGAAGCCCTTATTGATAACACAACTCGTAACGGTAAACAAGTAATGGCGTCTAGCGGAATCAAAAGACCTCTGAAATCGTTAACTGATTCCTTAAAAGGAAAGGGTGGTCGTTTCCGTCAGAATCTTCTTGGAAAGCGTGTAGATTATTCAGGGCGTAGTGTGATCATTATTGGACCTAACTTAAATCTTGACGAGTGCGGACTACCTAAAGAAATGGCTCTTGAATTATTTAAACCGTTTTTGATAGGACGATTAATTGCCAAATCAGAAGCTGGTACCATTCCTGAAAGTGAGCAGTGTTTTAATATTCACTCAGCTCGTAGATTAATTGAAACAAGACTACCAGTTATTTATGATACATTAGATGAAGTAATTAAAGATAAATATGTTCTTTTAAATCGTGCTCCAACATTGCATCGCCTAGGATTTTTGGCTTTCAAACCAATCTTAATTGAAGGTAAGGCTATTCAAATCCATCCAATGGTTTGTCGTGGTTTTAATGCTGATTTCGATGGTGATCAAATGGCTGTTCATGTACCTATTACAATTAAAGGTCAACAGGAAGCCCGAGATTATATGGCATCTAGCAAAAACTTACTAACTCCAGCTAATGGTAAGCTAATTATGGAAGGGAAGGAAGACATTGACCTAGGGGTTTACTATCTGACTTACGTTCCAAAGAACTTAGAATCAAAGAATGAACTACATGTATATACTGATCCCGAACAAGCAATTTCAGCTTATTCAAGCAATGTAATTAATTTAAATCAATACGTTTACGTTAGATTCAACAACTACAAAAATACAACTGGAATTATAAAGACTACTGTAGGAAGGATTATTTTTAATCAATGTTTACCAGATGATTTTAATTTTGTTAATGAATCAGTGAATAAATCTTCATATGGAAAACTTTTAGTTAAAGTATTTTATAATTCTGGTTATGAATCTCTTCCTAAAGTTTTAGACAATGTGAAAAATAAAATGTTTGAGGTATTAACATTTTCTGGTTTGTCTTTTTCTTCTAGTGATTTAATCATTTCACAAGATAAATATGCCATTATCACCGAAGCACAAAACAACATTACAAAAATTCAAAAATTTTATAATTTAGGATTCTTAAGTAACCAAGGGAAATATAAAGAAACTATTAGTCAGTGGCGTAAAGTAAGCGAAAAAGTCTCTGATTTAACTAAGGATTGTCTGGATAAAGATGGTGATTTGGGAGTTATTATTTCTTCTGGTGCTCGTGGTAATTTGAATCAAGTTAATTTTATGGCTGGTATGCGTGGTTTAACAATTGCATCTAGTGGTGAGTATATCGAATTACCTGCCGTTAATAGTTTTATTGAAGGTTTAAGTCCTATTGAGTACTTTATTAGTATGAAAGGTCACCGTAAGGGAATGGCAGGAACAGCTTTACAAACTGCTGATGCTGGGTACTTAACTAGAAGGCTGGTTGATGTAGCTCAGAATTTAGTTATTATGAAAGAGGATTGCGGGACTATTAAGGGTGCTATTGTAAATACAAAAAACAGTGCAGTTTTGAACAAAGTTATCTATGATAGAATATACGGAAGATATTTAGTAAAAGATGTTTTAAATTCTAAAGGTGATATTTTAGCTAAGAAAGATAGCTACATTACAAAAGAGTTAGTGGAATTGTTCCGTGAAAATAGTGTAGGAGAGTTAGTAATACGTACAGTTACAAAATGTTTACTGCCTCGTGGCGTTTGTCAAAAATGTTATGGAGTTGATTTAAGTACTCATAAAGTTGTTAATTTAGGTGTTGCTGTTGGAGTTATTGGAGCTCAAAGTCTAGGTGAGCCCGCAACTCAACTTGCAGTTTCTTCTGTAAAAGCTGGAACAGCTATTGGTGCTAAGTCGGATATCACAACAGGACTTCCAAGAGTGGAAGAGGTATTAGAAGCGAGAGTTCCTAAATACGTAGCTGAAGTAGCGAAATTTGATGGCGAAGTAATAAAAGTTTCTGGTAGTCTAGAGCAAGGATATAATATAATGATTAAATCAGTCGTTAACGTAGTTCCATTGCTAAGTAGTAATATTAAAGATGCAAACTGGTTAATCAAAGATGCTATTAGTGGGATTAAAGTAGAGAGTGGTCAATCACTTGCTATTGATGATACAGGCGAGTCGGTTATTACACCGATTAGTGGAATCTTACAAATTAACAAAGATGGATCTCTTATTGTTGAGCAAGATAGTAGTCACATTGAAGCTTACACAACAACTGCTGGTAGTTATTTGACAGTTAAGGTAGGTAGTAAAATAATTACTGGTTCACCTCTTACGGACGGTTCTCTTGATTTACAGCAAATTTGTGATGCCCAAGGTATAGATGGGGTAATGGATTATATTGTTAAAGAAATTAATAGTATTTATATTAGCAACGGTATTGACGTCGATGAAAAACACATTGAGTTAATAGTCAGGCAAATGACTTTAAAATCAGCTATAATTGATTCTGGTGATAGTGAATTAATCATTGGCGATGTAGTTAAAACTTCTGCTATCAAAAAAATTAATAGCGATTTGATCGCAAGTGGTAAAAATCCAGCCCAATATAAAATTACCGTCTGTGGAATTTCACGTGCCTCTCTTGCAACTGACTCATTCCTTTCAGCCGCTTCTTTTCAAGAAACTTCTAGAGTTTTGGTTGAAGCTACATTAAGCTCATGTAAAGATAATTTGTTAGGACTGAAGGAAAACGTGATTTTAGGACAATTAATTCCTTGTGGCACTGGTTTTATTCCAGAGGTAGCAGCTAAGATAAGTGACACAGTAAACGAATTTGATGAACTTGAAGTTGTCTCAATAGAGGAATAATAATGTTGATCAATTTTCTAAAAAAAGCTCTCTAGTTAAATAATTAGAGAG
Organism: Minisyncoccota bacterium; assembly: GCA_043772945.1. Lineage (GTDB taxonomy): Bacteria > Patescibacteriota > JACMRA01 > JACMRA01 > JACMRA01 > JAYVFR01. The sequence goes on from JAYVFR010000011.1 coordinate 7,918, forward strand.
TAAATTTTATGTAAAATAATAAAAATAAATTAAAAAGACTTTACATTTTTTGGAGATTATTTGTTAATTGGTCTTAACACTCCATCTTTTTTAATAAACTTAAACCTTTAACCAAGCTAAAAATAGTGTTATTGCCATTGCTTTTTTAGTAAAGAAAGTTGTTTTAATTTAACTTATCAACATTAATTTTTTCTATTCTTTCTAGCAATATATCAACCATAGTGCTAGTAAAAATCACAATAATTGGACCAATAATGAAGCCCATAATCCCAAAGAAGTTTATTCCAGCAATTACGCCTGTAATTAGAAACAAAGGGTTACCTTTAGTTCCGCTAAGAACAATTTTTGGTAATAAAGCGTAGTTTTGCCATAGGATAAAACTTTCTGCTAATAAAGCTATTACTAAGACTAAAAACCAGTTTTGAGTTGTATAACCGAGCATTAATAAAGGTATTAAGTAAGCAGCTTCTGATGGGCTAATAGGTAAAAAACCTATTATGAAAGCCATAATAGTTATAACAAAAGCTGTTGGTAAATTAAAGGCTAGCATTATAATCAAAACAGCTAAGGCATTTAATAAACCACTCATTAAATTTGCATAAATAACGTTTCTCATTCCTATTGATAAATCCTTACGAATTAAGTTTTCTTCGGAGTTGGTGAAAGGTAGAATTTTAAAAACTATTTCAATCCATTTATGACCATTTATTAAACTATTAAACCAGGCTATTAGAAAGATTACTAAATAAATAATTTGAGAAAATAAATTACCAACAATTTGTTGTAAAATATTCAACCCACGATTAATATTGTCACTAGTTGTAACTAATTTAGTGTATTCATCTAGTCGAGTTTTAGCATAATTTGAGTAATACTGAATTGCTTCTTCATTTATTCCAACTTTTTTGATATTACTTATCCAATCTTGATTGGTAGTTATGTTTTGAATCTCTTTACTAATTTGTTGAGCTAGGAAATTACTAAATAAAATTAATGCTAGACTAATAACTAAGATAGTTAAAGCGGCACTAATATTAGTTGATATTTTGTTATTTGTAAAAAACTTATAAATTGGGTAACTTAAAACTCCAAAGACCAAACCACTAATAATTGGAGTTCTAAATTCAAAATTGAACAGAAAAACGACAGATAAAATTGACAAAAATCCGAGGAAAATAAAAATTTTTCGGCTATTCTCTTGGTTTATTGAATCACTACTAAATTTCATTTTTATAATTTTTGCGATAATATCTTAATTCAAGGGGGTAAAACTGACTTAAATATCTTATAGAGAGAGTTAATAGTACCCCGATCCATATAATATTAACTAAGATCCAGATTCTACTACCGAGTAACCAGATTTCTAATTGTCTACACAAAAACCAAGATATCCCAATGATTCCCATCCAAATTAGATTATTAGCAAGAAAAGGTAGCTTAAGCTGAAGCGGATGCTTAGAGTGAAGAAGCGATTTAACAAATAAAATTACAATACCGATACAAATAAGAGTAGTGTAACCATTTAGGAATAACCAAAAGAAACTACTTTCTTTGGGAATTGTTGGAGTCGTATATGAACCAGCATTGTTTTGTAGGCCTTCAAGCCAGTAGTCAAAGGTAGACAATCGTGACCAGTTAATAGAAATCATAATTTATTTAAAATGTTTAACCTGAAAAAGTTTTTTACTTTAAACTAGATAAATATTTTTGTATAGTAGTAAGCATTTTTTCGTCAAGGCCAGCTATTTCTTCTAATTGTTTTGAGCTATCTTTAAGCTCTTGATTAGTGTTAATATTATTTTTGGCTAGTATGTTAACAATTTTTTTAATTAACTTAATTTCATCAGTTGTATTAACCTCTTCTATTGTTTCTACTTCCTTTACAGGTGCTTTTTTAATTTTTTTAGCTTTAGCTTCTTCATCGATGTCTTTGTTTTCTGGACTGCTTTCAACTATAGCTGTAGTGGCAGAAGTGATCTTTTGAAACAGATCCTGTGTTAAAGCTAATGAATATTTAATAACTTCTTCCCCCGTTAAAGTTCCATTGGTTTGGAAATTTAGAGTTAGTTTATCATAATTTGTCATATCTCCTACACGAATATCTTCAACTTGAATTGCTACGTTAATAACTGGATTAAAGTTAGCGTCTACTAGTAAGTTTTGAGGATTAATATTACTTGTAAGAGCTAGTTTTTCTGTTGGTAAATAACCAACACCTTTACTAATTTCTACTTCAATATCTAAGTTTCCTCCTTTATCTACTGTACAGATGTATAGGTCTGGATTTGCTACTGTATAATTTTTTTTGTCACCTTTGAAATCACTTGCGGTAATCTTACCTGCTTTGTTAGAGGAAATTGATAAAGTTACTTTTTCGTCATCGTTGTTAATTCCAACCGATAGGCTTTTTAAGTTCAAAATTAGTTCTAAAGCATCTTCCACTACTCCACTAATTGCTTGGTATTCGTGACTGACTCCATTAATTTTAATTTTAGTCACGGCTGTACCTGGGATTGATGATAACATAATACGCCTCAGTGGGTTACCTAAAGTATGTCCATAACCTGGAGCTAGTGGCTCTACTATTAGAGAATAACTATTATTACCTAGATTATATAATTTAGAATGGATATTTGGTTGGTTTATACTAAGATTGGTCATAATTTATATATGTGATGCTTTTTATTAGCTGGTAAAACTCTTGATTTATGGCTAAGTTTGACTTTAAATGTATGTATTTGTCAACTTAAAAATATTTTTATAATGATTTTATCTCCAAAAGTTCTAAGTATTTATTAAAAGCCTTTGATCTCATTAATCTGTCCCAAGCCTGTCCCTCATATTCTTCGTCTGTTAGATTCTTTGGGAGTCCAAAATATTCTGGCATTTGTTTAAGTGTTTTAATGTATTGAGCAACTTCTTCAGATTTAATTTTTTCTTCTGTTTCTAGTTTGCTCTCATAGATACACCTGAGAATATACATTAATTTAAACTCTTTATTCATAGCTGAAAGTGCATTTGTTTTAACTTCTTCTTCATTTAAGATTTTTTCTTCATTAATTCTCTCTAAACCAGTGCCTTTAAAGGATTCATCTATGCTGATGTTTTTTTCTACTGATTTATCTATCACGCCTTGTGTGATTCGAGTAACTTCACTATTAATTTGATTTGTGGGAAGATCAAAATCTGGTACAGTTTTAACCATTGCAAAAATTAATTTTTCTTGTTTTTTGCGACTTTCAAAAGCTTTTTTTTCATCTTCGTAAAATTTAGCAATCTGTTCTTTAAAGCCTTCCATGGTTTTATAATTAGTTTTTAATTCTTCGTTTTCTTCAAAAGCTTCTTCTAATGATGAGTAATCTTTTTTGTTTTGAGATTTTTGACTTTGGTTTAGTCTTTCTAAAAGAGTCTTTGCTTCTTCTTTGAAAACCACTTCTTTATCTTTTATATTAGTATAATCTTCTTTTTCAAGAGATGGTTCTATTAATTCTAAAGCTTTTTCCAAATTTATTATTGGTAGCAATCTAGCAATGATTGAATAACTAAAAGATTTGTCTTCTTGCGGTCCATCCCCTTCAAGTAAGTCAATATCATAATTAATTACGATACGATTTTGTTCGGTTAGTAATTTTTTGACTTCTTCTAGACTTTCTGGTTGATATTTATTAATAGTTTCCTCTAAGATAGTTTGCTCCGTCGTTACTCGATTAAGCTTCTCTAAAGCAATATTAGTAGGCACATTTCCAGGACGAAAGCCATCAACTTTAACTGTTTTGATTAATTGAGAAATCACTCTCTCGCGGTAAGCCTGATATTCAGTGGTCGGGACATTTACTTGAATTTGATAAGTTAATGGATCAGTGAATGTGGGATTGTTTAGTTTAATCATAAAAATTGAAAAAAGATTATAGTAAAATCAGATAATAACCCTCTTAGTATCTAATTCTCGTAACTTTTGTCAACTCTTAATGATTGTATAGGTTATTAGACTTGCTAACCACAAAATCGCGCATCTGCTCTATCCAGTGATAAATAAATTCCCATCTATTGCAATCAAACTCTATTCCTTTTTCTTGATCAATTCCATCTAATTCTATGTTTAAAAGAAAAGAATCTAACTCTTTAGTTTGCTTGATTACAGCTTGGGACAGTGGATTATTTGAAAGAAGAAGGTGAAAGTCTGAGAGAGTTATTTGCTTAGCTTGAAGTTTTAAACAGATATATCTAAAATCAATAAGTAAAGATTTTTAGAATTGTTTATTAAATCATAGTTTAAAGTCTGAATTTCATTATCCCAAATACTTATTAACCTATCTAATAATTTTGATAATAATGAATTAAACGACTTCGAAGTATGGGATATAATATATACACGAGATTTACCAGAATTATTAAGAAAAGAAGAGTACTACCAAATAGAAATGGAAAAA
>JAYVFR010000012.1:0-91186 GCA_043772945.1 Minisyncoccota bacterium
TTAGTTATTCTAAAATAGTGATGTTCGAACTTATTTGTAATTTGTTTTTGTTTTTGTTTAACTGTATGTTTTGCCATATGAAAAATAGTTATGTTCTCAATATATACTAATATTTAAGAATGGACAAATAAATAAACCTATTGCTATTCTTTTCTGTATAGACGCAAAACCTACCAATAAGAGTTGTTGCTTAGATATTATGAAATATCAAGCAGATCTTACTGATAATCAAGTTAGTTTAACTTCTGGATACTGACCTAAAGTCAAATTAACAAAACCATCTAAGTATTCTAAACATGAATTACTTAATTGAATCTTGTACATCCTTAAAGCTGAAGTGCAGGGAGAAAGTTACTTAATAATTACCCACATTTTAGAATAGTGGATAAATACTTTATCAAGTTTTAAAAAAGTGCTTTTTTAGATTATTTTTATAATTCATCTCAAGCGGGCTATTTACTCCAAATATAACGAAGCCCGCTACCAAAATATAAAAAGTTTTTGCTAATTAAGACCAAACAGGTAAATAACATTGCCCAAGTGTTATAGTTGTACAGCAAATCTATCCCATGATTTTTAAAAGAAAAACCAAGTAAAGTGCAATAAACTAAGCACACTACTAAAGCGATGTTAACAGTTACAATAAAAGGGATAGAAACTGATTGAGTTTTAGCGTTAGTTGCTTGCCATGCAAGCTTTTTACCGAATAATAGTGTAGAAATTGCATAAATATAAGTATAAGTATTTGAAAGACCTGCTAGTATTAAGCCTAGATGAAATTTACTTTTACGAATTTTAAATGTCCAAAATAATTCATACATAATGTAAGGAACATAAAAAATATAATTTAATAAATTAAGTTTTTCGGGATATAGCAACAGTAACAAAAAAATATGCAGCCCCAAAAGTGGCGAAAGGGCCTCCGTAGTATAGTAAGTAAAATTAGATAAATAACACATCCGAGCTCCAAAACCTAAACGATTACCATGCAATAAATCGCTGAAAAATAATTCAAGAGAACCACTACACCAACGATTATGTTGCTTGAAATAAGCTTCCAGATTATCAGGGCAAATTCCCTGGCTTATAACGAGTGGTAAAAAAACAGTTTGATAACCAATTTTTTTTAGCATCAAGCCCTGCCTAACATCTTCGCTACCATGACACTTTGGACTTCCTCCACCCTGCAGAATGGCTTTCCTGCGATATATTGCACTAGTTCCAACACAAATAGCCCCACCAAATAAACTACGAGCAGGCTGTGTAATTCTATAAAAATCCTCAGTAATTACTCCAGCACCATACTCGACCCAAGACCTCTTTGAAACAGCTTTATCAGTTGCGAAGTATTGAGGTGTCTGTAAGATTCCAATTCGTTTATTAATTTCTAAATATGGTATCGTCTCTTTTAAAGCATCAACGTGAGGTCTAAAATCAGCGTCTAAAACAAGCGTATATTTGCCATTGCTATTGTCATAACCATATTGGAGGTTTCCTGATTTTTTGTACTCTCTTTTGTTTGGTCTAGAAAGATAATTAAATCTATAATCATCAACTAAATTCTTTAAGCTTAAATCACCCTTGTCATCTAGCACATAAACTTTGTAATTTTTGTAGTTAAGGTTTTTAATAGCGTCTAAAGTTTTACTAATTAGTTCTACTTCTTCTCCACAAGTTGGCAAAAATATGTCCACAGTAGGTTCATCATTTTCATTCCAGAATTCTTCAATTAACTCAACATGAGACTCAAGTTGAAACTTAGGATAGAAAATATTAATCAAAAAGTATATAACTTTGTTAATTAAAAAATAACTTCCCAAAATCACAAACAAAATAAACAAACTAAAGTTTAAATTTAAAGTCTGGATTAAACTTGAATACGCCAATAGCGTAGCAATTAAACCAAGTAAAGAAACTACATTAACAATCCATGATTGGCGAATTACATATTGATATTTATCCCAAGTTTTACTAAGGCTGTTTATAGGCATTTTGTGTCTGTTTTTGTTTAACTCCTTAGTAAATTTGATTTTTAAACTTTTATCAAGCATAAACTAAGATTGATGGCACTTTATTGACAAAAAGCGTAAAAATTAGCTTTAAAGAATTAATATTGAAATTTCTCAACTAAAAATGAATTTACGAAAATATGTCTAAACATTATCAGCTAAACGCGAGTCTACGCGACTTACTAGGAACAAAAAGTATGAAAGTCGTAAGGCGAAAAGGAGACTCTCCTGCAGTAATTTACTCAAAAAGCTTAAAATCCATAAGCTTATCTATTAATACTGGAGAATTTTTGAAAGTATATAAGCAGTCAGGCTACACTCACGTTATAGATTTATCTATCGACGGCAAAGTACAACCATGTTTAGTTAAAGATTTAGATGTACACCCATCTAAAAGAACACTTCGCCACGTTGATTTTATTGCAGTAAACTTAAAAGAAAAAATTACGGCATTTGTACCTATTAGATTAATAGGAATTAGTGAAGGTGCTAAAAATTTAGGTGGAGTTGTTAACCCAGCCCTTGAAGAAATTGAAATTGAGGCTTTACCAGATAACTTACCAGAAGAGATTGTTGTAAATATTGAATCTTTAAAAACTTTTGGAGATGCAATTTACATCCGCGATATCGAAGTTAACGGTAAATATATAATTCTGGCACAAGCAGATGAATTAGTTGTAAATCTAGCAGAGCAAAGTCAAGAAATTATAGCGGAGGAAGTAGTAACGGAGGTAACAACAGGTGAAGATAAATCTATAACTAAATAATTCTAAATAATTCTTAAAAAAATATGATTACATTAAATAACTTACCAAAAACAGTTCAAAAAAAGAAAAAAGTTTTAGGACGTGGTCCTGGTTCAGGGTTAGGTAAAAATGCAGGTAAGGGTGACAAAGGACAAACTAAACGTGGTGGTAAACGTCCAGTTTATTTTACTGGTAACGCATCCGATGCTGGACAATCAGCTTTAGCTCGCAGTCCTAAACTTAGAGGTTTCAAAGCTCGTGAAAACAAACAGCATGCAGTAGTGCAATTAAAAACAATTTTAGAAAATTATTCTATTGATGAAATCGTTAATCTTGAAAGTTTAATATCTAAAACAATTGTCAAAACAAAAATTAAAACTATTAAAGTGATAAAAACAAATGGCTTAAAAGCAGATGTTAAGCTACCAAAATTTGACGAAAATGAGAATTTTGTACTGAGTAAAGGAGTAAAAGATATGCAGTAATGCTGTCTTTTCCTGCCTAAGTTGGGTATATAGCTCAGTTGGTTAGAGCACTTCACTGATAATGAAGAGGTCACTGGTTCGAGTCCAGTTATACCCACCAACAAAAAATTAAATTCACTTCCAAAATTTTAACAATTAACATTATTAATAATTAACCAATAACTATATGGACTTTTTATTAGCTAGTTTACTACTGATAGTTTCTTTAGTTATATTAAATTATTTACTAATAAACTATTCTAGAAACAATTATTATAAGTATCTAAATTCAGATACTAATACAACAAAAATAATAACAAAAAACTCCGATTCTCATCTAGAATTAGAAGATAAAATCTACATAACTTGTAACGGTTTGTTATCTAAACCACTAGCTCTAATCAAATCACGGATAACTAGTTTCCGAACTCCATTGTCAAAAAAAATCAATTTATTTCTAGATAAAATCGCTAATAGTTACAATTTCTCTATTAATAAAATAGATAGCATAACCAATAGCCAAAAACAGCAAAACAGCAAAACAGGAACTGCAACTAACCACCAAAGTGAATTTGATGAAATTCCAGATGATAATCAACACGAAAATACAATTACGCACCATGAACAAACAGAAGAAGAAATATTAACAGAGAAACAACAAAATAAATCTGAGAATTTAATTAACTACGAAAAAATAGAAAATGAGTTAATTGTTAGGATGGACAAAGAATCACGAGACCAAAAGTTTATGACAGCCCTAGAGCTTGGGGATATTTACGGCAAAATGGGCAACAGAGAAGAACAAAAAGAAATGTATTTATGGGTACTTGAAAACTCAGCTGATAAATCAAAAGATATGGCAAGAGATAGAATAATCGCTTTATAATAGCTTTAGAAAACTAATATTCATAAAAAAAACGCCAAACTTAAAAATTTAAGCCTAGCGTATATATAATTTGTTAAATAGGAGTCCAAAAACTATTGAATTTCCAGTGTCTTAAATTCCACTGGCAACTCTAGACGAACTATACCATCTTTGTCAGCTTTAAGCGTCGTAGTTTCCACTTTTTTACTGGTTACAACGAGCAGCCTACCTAACACCATTTTCTTTTCCATCTTTAGGTTTACCTATAAAAATATAAGACGTACCTTTAAAAAACCCTCCATTAACTTTACTTACGCTAAAAGTTCCTTGAGATAAAACTTCACGATGATTAGTCTAGCCTTCAACTAAAAGAACTCTATCAGTTTTCTGAGATTCTGTAAGTTCAAAAAGGTCTCCGATTTGGGGTCTACAAAGTAAGTATAAAAACGCACCACTAAAAAAAGTGATAGCCGCAGCAACCAGAAGCAAATACAGACAATCCGTAATCCAGCTACCGTTATTTCTAGACATGGTTTTTCTCCAACAAAAATTTAATCAACTACAATCTATTTTACAGCATATTTAAACTACACGGTCAAACCTGTTTTTGCTTCCTTCCTGCTCTCTAACTTAGTTTTGAAACCTAAATATCTTGAATAAAGCTCAAATGGGATATAAACCAAATACAAAATAACAACTGGAGTAAATGATCCTCGCGTAATATTAATCACTACAATATGTAAAAAGATTGTCCATAGCATTATATTTACAATCAAGTGAAGTTTATTCCACTTTTTACCCAACCATTTGCGAGACTGTGTGTTTGAAGTTAAGGCAAGCGGAATTGATAACCACATAGAAGCTAAACCAAGAGCTATATAAAGCTCAAAATCTGGTGTATAGCCAGCTAATAATTTAGGTCGCAATAAATTCCAGAATGGTGCCATAACATAGTGCCCGATAGCTAAAGTACACATTAAAATTCCAATTTGACTACGACTGTATTGGATTGAGTTAGAAATTTTTAGCCAGAGACCTTTGAGAGACAATCTTTTGATTAGTCCAGGTAAAATTACTATTAAAAATGTTATGGCTGAAGAATTACCAAATTGCTTACCAACCTCCCAAGAGCTTTTTGGAATATAAATTAAGACTAAAATTGGCACAATAATTGATAAGATTATTAAAATTTTAGAAATATTTTTAATTAATTTATTGTAATTCATTTTAGTAATAAAATATAATAATTTAGGATTGTTGACCAGACAATATTTTTTATTTGTAAATCCAAAGATTGTAAGCTACAAACGAGAGATTTCTCTCTGCCACTACTCGTGAATCTAATTGACGTAGAGTTCCGCTAGCTACGTTACGAGGATTAGCAAAAGTTGCCTCAAATCCAGTTTTTGACATTTTACCAAGCTTAATACCTTGCGTAATATCATTATTTAGTTTCTCAAAATCTTTTTTAGTAATAAACACCTCACCTCGAACTTCAAGCTCACGTTTGTCTGATATTTCTTTTGGGATTGAATTAATTTGTTTTGCATTTTCTGTAACATCCTCCCCAGTATACCCATCCCCTCTAGTAACTGCCCTAAGCAATAAACCATTTTTATAAATAAGCGAAAGAGCTAAACCATCAAGTTTTGGTTCACAAATGTACTGGATATCATCATTTAGAATTTCTTTCCCTAGATTCTTAAGGGCGTAATCTTTATAACGACTCTCCCAATCCGAAAGCTCTTCAAAAGTAAAAATATCATTCAAAGAAAGCATTCGTCGCGTATGATTAATCTTATTAAAACCTTCTAAAACACCCCCTGCAATCATATAATTGGGGCTATTGAGATTAATTTTAGTCGGATTATCTAATTCATACAGAGTTATTTTATGCTTTAAATCATCTAGCGCATTCTCACTTATTTCTTCAACATCAAACAAATGAATTTGGTTGCGATATTGATTAACTTTTTTGATTAAATTGAGATATTCTGAGTGAGTCATTTGAATTTATTGTATTTTATTTAATCTGATTTAAACGCTTCTGCAATATCATAAGTAAGCTCTTTATATAAATGAATTAAAAGTAAGTTTTGAAGTAAGTTTTAAATAATCAATTCTAAATTTTCTTTTTCTACCAAAAATTTAACTTTCAATTCCTGTATAAAATTAATTTCATGCTTTTCACTTATACTTAGTTTGAAGTCTTTATTTGGTTTAAAAGTTCCAGTACCCTTTATAATGAAAGAACAGTAATTACCTTATAAAAATTTTTTTAGTTTTATTATTGGCATGTATACTTTATCATTTATTTTAAAACAATTTTCAAAATCTCTCTCTATTACAAATCCGAAATCTTCATAAAATTTTATTGCTCTGATATTATACTTAGCAACTTCAGCTGTTATTTCTTTTATTTGTAATTTTCGTAACCTATCAATCGTAAAAACCATCAGCATTCCACCATAAGATCTTCCGATGTATTCAGGTGCAAGATATATTTCCTGGATCTTCCCTTTGGTACTAGAACTTAGTTGATAATTCACAAATCCCGCTACTTTTTTATCTACATGAATTATATATACACTGAGTTTTTGATTATTTTGAATTTCAAATATTGTTTGCTGAATCCTATCTTTTAAAGATTTATGAGTTACCAGTTTATAAATATCATCATACGATATACCATGTTTCTGATTTGGGTAAGTATCAAGCCAAGATCTTTGCTTCAAATCAATATAACCCTCAGCATCTGTCTCAGTAATTAATTTAATTTCAACTAAACTTTTTTTTAATTCTTTACTCATATAAAAGAGAACAAAATTTAAAAATCTTTCTAAAGAGCTGTAAAAAAACTATCCGCGTTTGTTACGCTTTCTCTCATTTGGATCCAAATATTGTTTCCTGATACGCAGATTTAACGGAGTAATTTCTACTAATTCATCGTCTCCAATATAACCCAAACAGTTTTCAAGTGTCATTTCACGAGGAGTTATCAAGCTAATAGCATCATCGTTTCCGCTTGAACGAACATTGCTCATCTGTTTACCTTTGCAAGGATTTAACTCCAAATCTTCACCCTTAGAGGATTCACCAATAACCATTCCTTTATAAACTTCAATAGCAGGTTTTACAAATAATGTTCCACGCATTTGAGCATTATCAAGAGCATATGCCATTATCATTCCGCTTTCAGTTGAAACTAAACTTCCATGATCATTACTAACATCAAGTTTTATAAGTGGTTTGTAACTATCAAATAAGCTATGCATTATGACAGTTCCACGTGTATTAGAAATTAAATAAGACTTAAGTCCGATAAGGGCTCTTGTTGCCATAGTAGCCTGGAAGTGAAATTCTGTCCCAGCATCATTTGGACCGATGTCACTAATGTCAGCACTTCTTTTACCAAGTTCTTGCATTATTAAACCCTGATACTCCTGAGGAACATCAATCTCAACAGTTTCAAACGGTTCCTGTTTCACTCCATTAATTTCTTGAAAAATTACTTGAGGACGACTAACTTCAAGCTCAAAACCTTCACGACGCATAGCCTCAATTAAAACTGAAAGATGTAATTCCCCACGACCTGAAACAATAAATTTCTCACTACTTTCAGGATGATCTAAAACACGAAGGGCTACATTAGTTTCTAACTCTCTATAAAGACGATCACGAATTTGGCGAGAAGTTCCAAGCTTGCCTTCTTTACCGCTAAGTGGAGAAGTGTTGACTCCAAAAGTCATTTGAATAGTTGGTTCGTCTACCACAACTCGATCAAGTGCTTTGTCAAACTCGGGAGTTGTAATAGTATCTCCAATACTGGCAAGCTCAAGACCTCCGACCATTACAATTTCACCTGCACTAGCCTCTTCTACTTCTTTAAGTCCAAGTCCATCAAATACCATTAGATTTGAGACTCGACCCTTAATCGTCTTGTCGGCTTGAATTGCTTCAATTGATTGGTTTTTGTAAATTTTACCGTTACTAATTTTACCAACTGCCATACGACCCTTGAAAGAATCATAATGAAGAGCTAAAACTAAAATTTGTAGTGGATTCATTTCCTCTGTTATTTCAATAGTAACCTTATGCTCTGGAATTACTTCAATCACCCTGTCAAGAAAATGAAACAAATCATCCTGCAATTCATTTGGTTTGGCCCCAGCTTTACCTTGCACTCCACTTGCATACACTGTTACAAAATCTATTTGTTCATCACTAGCCCCTAAGTCTAGAAATAAATCCTCAACTTTAGAAAGAGCCCTTGCTGGATCAGCTGCTGGCTTATCAACTTTGTTTACAATTACAATAACAGGGTGACCTAGTTCAATTGCTTTTTTTAATACAAATTTAGTTTGAGGCATTGGACCTTCCTGTGCATCTACAAGAAGAGCTACTCCATCAACCATACGTAGAGTTCGCTCAACTTCTCCACCAAAATCAGCGTGGCCAGGAGTATCTACAATATTGATCTTGTAATCTTTATAATAAATACTAGCGTTTTTTGCTTTAATGGTAATCCCTCGCTCTTTTTCCTGATCCATACTGTCCATGATAAGGTTTCCTAAAGTCTCTACATTACGAATTTCAAGAGTTTGACGAATTAGACCATCGGTTAAAGTTGTTTTACCGTGATCCACGTGCGCAATAATAGCTATATTGCGAATTTTGTTTGCGCTAAAATTTGAAGACATATAAATAACTTGCCCAAAAAAGTTTCTTATTGTCAAAAACCATCTTGAAATCAATAAAATCATATTAGAGCTATCAATTACACGAATCCTAGATAAGCCTTTAAAATTGTGCTACTTTTTTGGAGGAAAACAACTTTTTTTAGAGAAACCAAAAATGGGAAATTCAATTGGAACCGCTTTACCAAAATCAAGTCTTTTTCAAAAAGTTCTGAATAAAATTCTGTTTGCCAAACCCCCAAAGTTTAGAACTCCTTATGTAGGCTGGCTAGAATGGGGAGTAATTTGCTCAGGAATGCTAATGTATATAGTATTTTTGAAATCGGTTAGTTGGTCATCTATTTTTTGTTTATGTTTTTATGTTGTTTTAAACAGTTTAACGAGCAATTTGTATGGATTTGAAAGTAGCAAAAGTAGAAAAAAACACTTAATCAAATAAGAGTAAAATATACAATTCTTTATTTTCTTGGTTCATTTTTATTTGCAGTCTTTTTCTATCGGTATAATTTTTATTCGGAGCGCTTTTTTAGGAGCAACAGTGATTACAATTCTTTCGCTCTGGTCTTCTCTCGAATTCCTAAAAGCAGGCTACTTGCTTGGCAAAAGCCAACCTCCAAGCGATGATGATGGAGATACAGCTTAATAGTCTTTGATGGTTTCTTATCTTTTTTTAAGGATTAACACGTTAGCTAGTTTCTTTCAATAGGGCTAGCTGTTTTTTAATTGCCAAAAAATTGCCAAAAACAAACGTTGTGATTACAATAAAGTTACTAACACAAAATAAAAGTAAATATGTTTAATTTCAACAACCATAAATTATTCACTCACCTTGCAACTTTTGGAATTTTACTTTCAATTTTAACCTTAACTGTTTTATTTAAAACTACCTCTGATATAAAACACAGTGCTCAAGCATCGAGTCAATCCATCAGCAACGGGCTTACAAACTCAAGCATTACCGAAAGCTCAGTTGCAAGCTCTTTAACTTCTAGTAATGTCTCAAGTGTAGAAAGTAAAAATGTAGCCATCACAAGTATTGTCCAAACTGGGTCAAATTATATAATTAATTTTGCAACAAGTGGCTTTACAAACACAGTTGGAGGTTTTCATACTCACTTTTACTACGATACAGAACCAAATACTGTAACTAACAAAATGTATAGTCAATCAAGTTTATATAACTTGCCAATTAGCACTAAGCCTAATAATGCCACCAAAATCTGTAGCATTGTTGGGACTCCAAGTCATGGTGTCATAGTAAATACAGGCAATTGTGTAGATTTACCTGCCAGTGTTACAATCTCAGCAAGCTCTACTTCCTTAAACCAAAATACTTCTAGCTCTAGCACGAGCCCATCATCTTCAATCAATCCAGATGATTGTCTAGTCTAGAAACTTACATTAGATATAAAGTGGCCAATAAAAAGAACTTTTTTTATTCAACATTTCCGTATAAACCACAGTCCAAACCTCATGGTATTCGAGCTCAAGCGCTACATTGTAACGAGTTTTTTGGTAAATGCAGTATACTCTAGCAATTCGCTTAGCTCGATCTAGGCTAATAATTCGTGAATAAGCAAATTTAGACTCTGCTTGGTTATAATCTAAACAGACCTGATTAGAATTTAAGCTAAATTGAGAAGCGCGAGTTAATATCTCAGTCTCAATATATTTACTAAAAGCCAGCATTAGTAAAACTACAATAACAAATGTATAAATTACAAATTTCCAATTAGGGGAAAGACTCAAATTATATTTCATGAGAATTAATATAACAAAAAAAATCTTTTTTTACAATTCGCAAACTTCTTTTAAAGCTAAGACTAGCTTGGAGCGACGTTTATTTATTGCAATTATATTTTTAGCAGTTTCATTTAATAAATCGCTATTTCCAAGACCCCTCTTCCATTCTTTGAAAACACTGACTAAATCATCATAACCAGAGGGTTGTATAAATACCCCCCACTCAATCAACTGTTTACTAATGCTTACTTCAATTGCTTCAGCCTCATCTGGCAGAATTTCAATAATTTTTAATAAATTAAGTGGATCAATTAACCCTAAATGATTTTGAACCCAAGTTATATACCTAAAATCCAAACAAAAATCTAATTGCTCTTTAAAGCCAATCTTTTGATCTCTAATTATAATTTCCAATATATCGGCTTTTTGTTTTTCATTGTATTCTTGACGTCCAAAATTAGTTAATTTTTCATAAATATTATGAATATTATGATCGGCTTTCCAACGATAAACCCGAGACCAAAAAGTTTTAACGTTCTGAAAATCTGTTTTTAAAATAAACTTAGACCAAAATTTCCACCAGAAATCTCCATTGTAAACAAGTGTTTCAACAGCAATTTGTAAAACGTTTTTTTGTTTATCAAAATCTCTAATTTGCTGGTTGATAATTACTTCTAAACTATTCCAAAAATCAGAATAAACTACTCTACCGTTATCACTAATCCTTGTGTTCTCTCTTGTGATATGGTTAAGGAGTACATGTTTACTACCCCAGCTAGGGTTAATCAAAAGATTCTCAAAATCACTTAGCCAAGCATTTTCTAGTTTATTATCTTCCGCTTCCATTATTTGTTCCAACAAATTATCAATCTCAGGAAATTTATTTTTTTTAGATTTAGTACTAATTTTACTGAAACTAAATTCAGCATCGAGGCTTAGTGAGACGGCAACAATATGCTTGCAAATTCCACCATATTGAGTTGTATAGGGGCAATCACATGTAACTAAATTCTCATAGACTTCATGAACCCTATCCCATTTCCTGCGATCAAGAGTCAAGTGAATTAATGGAATTCTAATATAATATTCATCATTTCTATTAGTTGCCTTAACTTTATACTCTCGCCAATAATCAAGAACCATTTCCTCATGCTCTATAACTTTACCATCCAAATAAATTTTTTGACCTCTAGAATAAATTATATCAGGAACCATCTCTCTCAGAGGATTTGTATAGCTAAACATAGTTTTTTGTTACAATATTTTAGTAATTATATTATAAATACAGCTCTTTGTCAGTCCCTGGATTCCAGCCTAGAAAAGCTAAATAATTAATTACAGCCTCTTCTAAAAACCCCTGATCTAAATAATCTTGCATATTGACATTTCCATCTCGCTTAGACATTTTTTTGTTCCCTTGCTCACCTAAAATGAATGGAATGTGAACGTATTTTGGAATAAACCCCAAATAATCCATAAATAAAGCATAGTGTTTTGGGAAGCTTGGATACCATTCTTGGGAGCGTACAACAAGGCTCGTTTTCATTAAATAATCATCTACAATATGAGCAAGATGATAGGTAGGATAGCCATCTGATTTTAATAATCCATAATCTTCTTCCAAATTTAAATCAAATTTAGTCTCTCCAAGCAGCTCATCCGTACAAGTAACAATTTCATCTCTTTGTAGTTTATGCATTAATAAAGGCTTCCTAACATCATTTAAACCTGCTCTAACATCCACACTAATTTGAACACCGAATCTTTCCGAGCAAATTTTATAATAATTAATCGGTTTTTTGGTTGTTTTCTTAATTTCTTGTAATTCAATTTTTTCTGCACTGGTTAAATAATTCCAATAAGCTATACCTTTATCTATTAACTTTTGGGCATGTTCGTGGTAAATATTCTTTCTCTCTGATTGAATATAAGGACTAAACTCTCCTTTTTGACTAAGGCTGTAAAAATCGTCTTTACCAAACTTAGGATTATAAATACAAACCCCCTCATCAGCACCCAGACCCAAATCATCAAGAGCTAAAACTAAATTCTTTGCCGCTTCTGGCTCTAATCTATTTCTATCAGTGTCTTCAAGCCGAAAATAAAAAATTCCGTGATTTATAACAGAAAAAAGCTTAGTAAACAAAACTGTCCTAGCAGTTCCAAGATGAAGATAGCCCGTAGGACTTGGGGCAGTTCTAGTTCTAAAACCACTAGAAGAAATATCAGAAAGAATGTTAGCTTTATTTATAGTCATATTAACTTAAATGTATTAAAACCTAATTTTTAGTCAAGCATTTGCCAAAATTCAAATTTTCTAATTATTATTGGCTTTAATATGCCTAACAAAACTAAAATTATTGCAACAATCGGACCCTCTAGTCTGAATGATAAAGTATTGACTTATTTTAAAGATAATAATGTAGAAATCGCTCGCCTGAACTGTTCACACTCTGCAGTAGACTGGCACCATGAAGCCGGAATAGAAGCCCGTAATCATGGATTAAAAATACTAATGGATTTACCAGGACCTAAAATTCGATTAGGAAACATTGCAACTGTTAAAACTTTTGAAAGTGGTAAGATTTTAACCTTAGAACAAGAAAACCCAATTCATAAAGATAGTTACCCTTATTTAGACAGTGAAGGATGCGCAGTTTTGCCATATGAATTTCCTATTCACAAATATCTTAAAGTTGGGGATCCAATTTTTGTTGATGACGGTAAAATTGAATGGAATGTTAAGGCAGTTTTAGCCGATCGAGTAATAGTTGAAGTCTATCAAGGAGGACCAGTTAAAGCTCGAAAAAGTATTAACATGCCACAAACTCAAATTGATGTAAATTTCCTAAGAGATCGTGATGTTGAATTTATTACTGATTTAATGCCAAAATTGCGACCTGACTATATAGCAGCTAGCTTTGTTAAAACTATTGATGACATTAAAGTTTTAAAAGCCAAAATTAGTGAAGTTTTAAAAGCTAATAATATTACTGATTACTATCCTTTAATCTGTGCAAAACTTGAAATGAGTGATGCTGTAAATGACAAAAACCTACCAGAATTGGTAAGCGAGTGTGATATTCTAATGATTGCTCGCGGGGATCTAGCCTTAGAAACACTACCTGCTCATATTCAAACACCTTTTCTTCAAGAAAAAATCGTAGCAGAGTGTCAGAAACAAAATAAACCATTTATTGTAGCAACTCAAATGTTAGAATCCATGATTGACTCAAGCGTTCCTACAAGGGCTGAAGTAAGTGATATCTATCGTGCAATTTATTCAAATAATGCAGATTATGTTATGTGTTCTGGAGAAACTGCAGCAGGAAGCCACCCTCGTAAAAGTGTAAAGGTTATGTCTGATATGATTGATTTTGATTACAAATCAAATTAAGGCCTAAGAGTTCCTCCCCAAATAAACCACGCAAGAAAAGACTTGGCCGTCAAACTTAGAATTATATAAACTTTTTCTCCTGTTAAGTAATTCTTCCATGGGCCAAGTTTTTTGTATTGTAAAACCATATTGATAGCGAAACAATTAAAGAAAATAAACAAAGCAGGAAAAATAAACTTAACTGTTTTTAAAGCATTTTTAACGTTATCTGGCAAAGTATCAATATTTCCTAATCTATCAAGTGAAACAAAAAAATAAGTACCCATAACGACCCATGGCACAATTCCAGCGAAACAACCATAAACGAAATTACTCCATTCAGTTTTGTAACTTGTCGTATCAATTTTAAAACTAGAAAAAATTTCATCTCCCTGCGTCACTGTTTGAATAATTTTTTGGGGTTTGGCTTGTTTTTTAAGATTACTATTATGCAGTTCCATACTAGCTCCAAATAAATTCATACAAGCGTTGATAGAAACTAGAACAAATAACATTAACCCATCGCTAATGCCACATAAATAAGCAATAACATAGACCATTACTGAACTTGAAAGCGCGTATTCAAACCAGCGAATTAAATTTAATTGATTTTTTAAGTTATTAATATACCATTCATAAACCTTTGGTAGGATAGTTATTAAATGAGCAAGGGCTGAAAGAAATAAAAATGAAGCAATAACATAGCCCAGATTTACTTGATACCAATTCTCAACAACATTCCCAAAACTCCTTTGTTCAGGATTTGGCTTAGGTAGAGATATAAAAATTTGTTTTAAAGAATCGCTCTTTGTTAAACTAACCATTGCAATTCCTTGAATAGCATGAAGTCCTGCCATTATTCCATTCCAGAGTTTTAAATTTTTGTAAGGATTTTTTGTCATAATAATATTTATTTTTGAGAAATTTGTATATTTGTATTTATATATATTTAGCGCAATAATAACCTCATTAGGGCTTTTTGACAAGTTCAGATTTTTTGTGTCTTAATTTGGCTTAAGCGGTCGTGGTGAAATGGTAGACACGCTACCTTGAGGTGGTAGAGCCAGAAATGGTGTGGAGGTTCAAATCCTCTCGACCGCACCAGTAAACAATAAATTAAATAAAAAAAACCTAACTTAATTAATTAAAGCTAGGAAGCAAGTGTTCATTAACTTCTAAACATATTTTCTAATAAAATCTAAAGAAAAAATGTTGTCTGACAAACTATAATTCTCATCGTGGATCCAGCAATCTGGTTTAATAGTTACGTAATTTTGACTACCTCTAAATGAGTTGTCCAAGCAGATGGAAGTAACGACCTCTCTATGGAAATTACAATTAAAATAATTAGCCAAACTTACATGAACGCTATTATTGTCATCAATTAAAATACAGTCTTGCGTTAAACCAAGTAAATAAAAAGCTTTGAAATCTTTTGCATTTTCTAAATATTTAACCAGATCACGACCACCATTTTTTTCTTTTGTTTTAATCAGAGATTGATCATAGAGATTTATAAGTATTTTAGACCTTTTAGACTCTTTAAGAAAGTAATTTTCTCTGGATAAAAAAACATCAATCATAGACTCAAGCTCTTGATACCTTTTAATATCTTTTACTAGGGTACGATTTGCGGCCGTCCACATAACAATTTGGTATCCCTTATCTTTGAGGTATTTTATAGCTTTAACTGAATAGAAATTTAAATTAAATCTACCTTCATTATCGGAATAATCACTGACTACAACTCCATTAGCGTCAAGGAATGCGATTGGTTTAGTTGGATTTAAAACGTTTCTAAGTACCTCAGGGTGCTTAAAAATATTTACAAATCCCGTATAAGGGCTTCCTAAAACTTTCATTAGCAACTCCAAATGTTTTACAAAAAAACATATAAAATAATACTCCAATAAAACAACTAACATGATTAAATATGGCTGTCAATCGCTCCGCCCTACATTTGACAAAAATAGTTTTCAAAATTCTAATGTGTAAATTGGCGCTATCGTCTAGTGGCTAGGACGCTAGATTCTCATTCTAGTAATCGGGGTTCAATTCCCCGTAGCGCTACCAAACAAAAACACAAACACAAACTCCAAAAATTTAATTTAATAAATTATTTAAAAATGTCCTTGGTTTCAGGTTTAGCTAAAATTTTTGACATAATTTCATCAGTTTTTGGCTCTCCGTGGCTTCCACCAATTTTAATAAATTCATGCTTAGATTTAATTTCTTTATCTAGCAGTTGCCCTTGCTTGAAAGGAATAAATTCATCATCAATACTATGAAAATGTAAGATACTGCTTTTAACTTCCTTAGCGTATTTGTAAGAAGGGTGAATATCTCCACTAAAAACACAAAGAATTGAGTACTGAATTTCACACATTTTCTGAATTGAGTAAAAAGTATTAACGATTATAACTTGATTCAAATCACTATACTTACTAGCTAAATATAATGCTGGTGAACCTCCAAGAGAATGCCCAAAAACTGTAATTTGATTATTTTTTAGACCTCGATTCTGTAAATAATTTAAAGCTTTCTCAGCACTTTGATTAACTAAATTAGTATTGGATTTACCTTTAGAATCTCCGTATCCAGGGTACGAGACAAACGCCACATTAGCGTATTTACTCAAATCTTTAACAATGGCTGGAACTGGACCCCAATTACCAGCTAAATAAAGAATGTATTTAGTAGTTTTAGGATTTGGGACAATTTGTAAACTCACCTCATCTCCACTATCAAGCTTAAGAGTCTGATTATTAATACTTGGAACATCAAACTTTAAATTCTGACTGCGTGAATATTCATAAACAAGAGTGCTAGCTTGAGTGTACAAGTAATAACTAGCTCCAAGCCAGATAATTAGCAACAAACTAATCAAGCCAACACCTCCGATTATAGCTTTGGATTTTAGATTTTTCATATATTAATTATTAATTAATTGTTGTAATGATATTTCGTATAATTTATTTTGCAGATTTAGCCTAACTCCCTTTAAATTTTGATAAGATTCTGAGGCTATTGTTTCTTCTTTAATTAAATTATCTGACAAAATAACCATAGCTGATGACTTTACACCAAAATGGTTAGATACGGAAAAAACAGCTGAGGCCTCCATTTCAACACCAATATATCCTTCCTTATTCCATTTAATCACATCTTTCATAGTTTCAGCCATCATAGCCTGACAAGTCATTGTTTTCCCTACGGCATATTTAATTTTATTATTTAATAATTCTAAAGCTAATTGGTTCCTTAATTCATTATTAGAAGGGTATAAGTTATTTTTAATTTCTCTCTGATACATGCTTGAAGTACTACCATCTCCATAACTCAAATCAGGCAAAATAACAGTATTACTATTTAACTTTTCAGATAAACCTCCACAACTACCGATCAAAATATTCTGCTTACTACCGAACAAGCAGGCAAGATGAACAAATTCGGTTAACAAAGCTCCGCCGTAAGCTACATTAAACCAAAATTTTTTGTTATTAATCTCAATTTCCAAAACTTTTATCAAAAAGTCAGGTAAGTTGTTAATTTTGTAGTTTATTTTTAAATTATCTAAAGTAGTTATTAATTTTTTTACTTGAGTTTCCTGATCCCAAGTTCCATAAATCAACATTCCATCTATTTTGTAGTCTTGAGGTAAACCAAGTAATCTTTTATAATCTTGGGCAGAATAAGTTTTATACATGTTTATTTATAGAATTTTTATGTAGGAATAAATTCCATTTTAAATTGTGTTTCTGTTTCTCGAGTTTTTTGAAATTTTAACTTTTCGTAAAATTGTATAGCTCTAGGATTATTTTTGTGAACCATTAAAGTGATTTTTAGATTTTCTTTCTCTGATTTTTGAATCAATTTCTCAAAAATATCAGTACCAATACCTTTTCCAGTCCATTTAGGTAATAACTGCACTCCTCCAATATGTATTTGCTTAGTTGACTCTTCTAATCTTAGTCTACCAACTACCTCACCATCAACAACAACTAAACTTGTTTGATCAATTTTTGGCAAAAACTCCTCGACATATAGCTGATAATGTTCAGCTTTTTGATTTTCTGTAAATATTTGCTCTTGAGTTTCAAGATGACTTATTCCAATTTGAGTTATTTGGTATAGTAAGGGCAAATCATCAATTGTGGCTTGTACTAATTCGATTTTTTTAATTTCCATAGAATAAAATTTCTTAGTTTTATTACAAATTAACAATTTTCATATACTGGTCAAAAGCTCTGCGATAATTTATTTCAGGATCAAAATTATTAAGAGCCTGAGTATAAACCCGCTTCTCAAAATCATCATCATTCAATCCTTGAAGATCATTTAATTGATTCTGCTTAAACTCTAAATAGCCAGATACGTAAACATAACGATTTTTTTCATTTAAAATTTTAAAGGCTTGTAATTGCCCACAATAATAACGAATTACAAAAGTTTTATAGCTCATAGTTTTGGCTTCACTTACTTTTGTTTCCATCAGCTTGCTTAGCTCCAATCTGTCACGATTATAAACATTCATATTTAAAATTCCTAACCAAAAATCGTAATTCTCAGCCTTCAAAGTTTTATCTTTTTTGCCTTCCTCTAATTTATTATTTTCATTAATTCTCTGATTTAATTTATAAACGGCCTGAGTAGCGACTTCTACTTTATCAGTGTTATCTTTAAATTTATCAATATAATATTGATCTGGCACAAAGTTTTTAACACTTTCACTTGAAGTACAGCTTTCAACCAGATTTTTAGTTTCCTGATCAAAACTAATTTGCAAAGAAGAATTAAAACTGAGGCTTGATTTATTTTGAAGATTAAAAGTGCTAAAAAGTGTATTTTTTTGGACAGTTGTTAAATAAGCAATGCTGAGGAGTATAACTCCAATTACAGCAACACTAATAACTAAGCCTAAACGCTCAAAATTAGTTAAAGTCTTTGATGTTTTATTATCTTTATCTGACATAATGATTAAAATAATTTAGATCCTTCTAACTTTTTGCGACTAAATGAGTAAAAACCTCCATACGCACATAATAACAAACCTATAATCATCACAATAAAGAATGGATCCATATCTTTACTAGAAACAACCAATTTCCAAGCAATAGCAACTGCTCCAGCGCCAAGAACATAATAAACAAAAACTCTGTTATTAAGATGCTCCCAGGCCGCATACAACATAATGCCAAGCAGGCAAATTAATTTAAACCAGTTATATGGAGACGGATCTGAAGTAATAAGTAATAATTGAAGCGGGCTAATAGCATAAAACATTATCTCGCTTAATTGACTTTTATGTCTAAGAAAATCTGCTAAAAGCCAAATTACGAAAGGAACTTCAAGAAAATAAAGAGGTAGAAAAGCTTGTTGATTATTATAAAGAGCTGGAATACTTGCTCCAATTAATCCTGCTAAGGCTATACTAATAGCCGCAAAAATATTAATACTATAATTCTTGATAGATTTTTTAAACACAAAATCAAGAGTAAACATTAGTAGAATAAAAGCAGCAAGAATTAAGTTTGAAATCACGGCTGTATTTCCGTCTTTATTTAAAACACTATAATTATCATTAATACTTTTTAGAACTAAAGCACCCGCTGTAAAAAATGTAAACATTCCCATTACATAGTAAAAAGGCCTCCAGCCTGAATTAGGTTTATTATGGTTATGGTGTTGGTGCCAAGTATAAAGTAAACTATAAATAGCAACCCCAATACTAGGAAGCAAAACAAATCCTAAAACACTGGTACTAGAACGAGATTGTAATCCGAAATCAAACAAGCGAATCAGATTAAGGTTATCATTCAAATACGGAGTAATCCAAAATAAATGAACTCCAACAGCAATTGCAAGCATCCAGAACGAACGAGTTAAATATAAAAATGGTAAAAGGGCTAGGGACCAGATTCCAAAAATTTCAGAAGATCCAAAAACTAAATATCCAAATTTATCATTGAAAAATCCATTAATAGAAAACAAAACTGCTCCAATTAGAAACGACCCAACTAAAAATAAAGTATCAGAATAAATACTAAAAATTTTAGCATTCTCTGGCTTAGTTTTTTTTAAATAATAAAATAAATAGCCAAGACTGGTACAAGCGACCAGGAGAATTGAAGCAATTAGTAAGCGCACATCAGACATATCCCAGAATCGTTTAATCAAGTAACCAATCATACCGAAACCAAGGAGCATTGGGCCAACTTTAAGCAATGTGTTAGCTACATCGGCCTGTGCTTGAGTGTCAATTCCCTCGAGTGAATTATTGGATTCACGATTTTCGCTGCTAGGATCTAGTATTTTAAATACTACAAAAACTAGAACCAGAATTCCAAATAAGAAAAATAAAACGGAGTTCATATCAAAAAGATTAAAATATTATAAATGTAAAAAAGTTATATTCGGATATATTGCCTGATATAAAAGCTCTTGTAAAATTATTGTCAATAAATTCTGTTAAATTAATATATATTCAAATATGACCTGTTACTTGACAAATGTATTTTTATACGTGTTTATTAGAGAGTAACGCGGGATAGAGTAAATTGGCAGCTCGTCTGGCTCATAACCAGGAGATTATAGGTTCGAATCCTGTTCCCGCCACCAAATATTAAATTCAAACTTAAAAACAAAAAAACAATTGACAAACCTATTTGTTTAGGTTAGCCTAAGGTGTCAAATTTCTTTTAATAAATGTTTCTTTTATTACCCAAAATATTAATCAGTTTCGTTAGTTGGTATTTTCTGAGGCGCCCGTCGCAAATATATCAAATGGCAGTTAGCTACATTGCTGTTGTACTTAAATTATACTCTTTCCCTTTTTTAGTTCGAACTTTATTCGCAACCTGGAGAGGTATTTCTATTGCTTATCCTGATAATTCGTGGCATATTGTTGAAATTCTTCAAGCTATAATTATGAATACTGTTTCGCGAGTTGCAGGTGCAATCATCCGAGGGTTTACAATAATTTATGCTATAATTCTAATACTGCTAATTTTTTTCGGGTCAGTCTCTTATCTTATAATTTGGTACACTTTTTGGTTTAGTATTCCACTACTTGTTATTTGGATTAGTAAATTTGACCCAACAAATATTAATTTTAATTCGCTTTTTAACTCGAGCACTTCTTTGCCACGCAAATTTAGAATCTAACTATGTCAGACAAAATTAGCACACGCCTATGGATAACTGAATTAATAACTTTAGTTTTAAAGTCTTGGTTTGCTTTTATAATTTTTTTGGCAATCTCTATAGTAACCGGCCTAACCACTAAAAATATTACAACTGGAATCTCTATTTTTTTAGTTCTGAGCTTTTTAATGCATATTGCAGGTAGTTTCATTAAAAGAGAGCTAAAAGAAAAAGTTTATAACCCAAGCAATCTTTTAGATAATTTAAAATATAGTATCTTGAAAAAAGCTAAATCATTATCAGCAAATGACTTGCTACTTGCAACTACTTTTGATTCTGCTGGTCAAAGAATATGGAGTTTTGCAGGTGCAGATTTAAAAACTCTCCGAGCTCAAATTGAAAAAAGCAATAATCACCCTAATTTTAACTCAAATAGCTTAGTAATTTATCAAAAATCCCTCAAAAAAAAGCTAATCGACGCTGATACAATTTTTTTGGCTTTATTACAGATCAACCATTACATGGAAGACTTTTTAAATCCTTTAGATTTATCTAAGCAAGATTTTACTGAGATTGTACAATTAAATTTATGGGAGTTTCTTGGTGTTGAAAATATTAATTATTTAACTCCAGAGGGAATTTTAAAGGGAAGTGATGCTGTTGGTCGTAGTTGGAATTTAGGTCATACTGAACCTCTTGAAAAAATTACGCGCGATGTCAGCGAAGGTATTTTAAGTAGATATAAAGAGACACCATTTACCAGAATTCCAATGGTTAATGATATTATTAAAAATTATTACACAGGTCGCCCTAAAAATTATTTAATCCTAGGTAAAAATGGAACAGGTCGCAAAACTTTAATTGAGAATTTAGCTTATCATTTGAGATTGATTGAACGAAATCAAAACTTAAATTACACCAGAGTAATGGAACTTAAATGGGCTGACCTTACTTATAACAATGCCGTAAACGCTGAAAGCTATCTTTTAAAAGCTTTAAATATTGCCATACAATCTGGTAATATAGTGCTTGTTATTAATAAAATTAGTGAATTATTGAAGCTTCCCAATTCAGGTATGGTCCAAATATTAGAGAATTATTGGCATTCTCCTAGGTTAAAAATTATTGCAATTGATAATATTAGTAACTACCATTCTCTGATTAAAGGTAAATCTAGTATTGACGAAACTTTTACTAAATTAAATTTAGACGACTTAGAAGGTCATGATTTAGATTATGTAGTTTTTCGAGAAATGGCTCGTAATAATACTAAGAAAAATGTAGTTACATATAAAGCAATTCGTGAAGCTATTAAAATTACAACACAATACCTTCCAACCCAAGGTCAGCCAGGTAAAGCTCTCGATTTGTTAAGAGATACAAGGCAACTAGGGTTTGAAGAAAATAAAATATTTATAACAAATGAAATGGTTCGGACTAAAGCCTCAAGTAAAATAAATGTAAATTTAAATCAAATGGAATCAAGTGCAAAAAAAAGTTTAGTAACTTTATTAGATAATTTAAAACTTGATGTTATTGGGCAAGACTCATCTCTTGAAGTTATTGTAAACTCTCTTAAACGATCAGTAACGGGTTTGAGTAGCAGGTCTAAACCAATTGGAACATTTTTACTACTTGGAACAACTGGAGTTGGTAAAACTGAAACTGCAAAGGCTTTGGCTAAGTATTATTTTGGTGGAGAAGATAAGATTATTAGAATTGATTTAAACAATTTTAGCACTCCAGAATCAGTAATTGAGATAACTGGTGGGGATTCGGGTGGAGTTTTTTATGAAAGTGCTTTAGTCAAACAAGTCCAAGACAAACCTGCTTCAATTATTTTATTAGATGAAATTGAAAAAGCTCATAAAAATGTTTTAAATACTTTTCTTCAAATTTTGGATGAAGGTGTTCTTAATGATGCCAGTAATCAAAAAACATCTTTTAAAGATACTATTATTTTGGCTACTTCAAATGCAGGAGCCATTTTTATTAAAGATTTTTTGTTCAACCCCGAAAAAGCTAAACTAGAAACTTCTGAGAAAAAAAGACAGCTTTTAGATGAATTAATTCGTTCAGGATTTTACTCTCCTGAGTTTCTAAATCGTTTCGATGAAATACTTATTTATTCTCCGCTTGATTTAAAAAGCGCCTTTGGAGTGGCTGCTAAAATGTTGAATGGGCTCGTAAATGAAATTTGGGAAACTAGAGGTATTGAGGTAATTTTAGATGGACAGACAGTTAGTTATTTAGCACAAAAAGGTTATAGTCCTGATTATGGCGCACGCGAAATGAAACGTATAATTAAAAGCTCGCTTGAAAGCTATTTAGCTGAGTATTTCTTAACGCACAATGTTAATCGTGGAGATAAGATCCATGTAAAATTAAGTGATATTGTTTCTCGTAATGCTTAAATTCTTTAAAAAATCAATATTAAACTCTAAAATCATTTTAGCAACTTTAATTTGCTGATTAATACTTGCTTGCTCGGAAATTATGATAGCACTGCAAGCAAAATCTGGAATTTCCGCGATCTTCTCAATAATACTTTTAATAAAATTAGTCTCTTTAATGCAAGCCAAATGACTACGAATTTGATTTTTTAACTTACTGCTTTGATTTGTTTCTTTCTCTATTACAGTAGAGCCATGCCAGGGTTTGTTGACAAAAAAATAGTGAGACAACTTTTGATTTATAACTTGATTAGTTTTGACTTTAATCTCTCCAAACACCAGTCGATCAGTAATCATTACATCATTTTGATTTAATCCTGAATGCAAAAATTCACCACTAAAAAATAAATAATTGTTTTGGATTTTGTTAGACGGATTATCAAAAAAAGCTTTATTTGTAATTATATTTAGACTAATATCATTTAATATTGCCAAGTAACCCCAATTTGTTTTTTCAATTAAGGATATTATTAAATTATTAAACTGACCCAATGCGATAAATAACGTTTCAGGAGATATTATTTCTCCTAAAAACAAATTAAGTTGATTAGATTTTTCCACCTAATTTTGATTCTAGATCAGCTATATATTTAGCTTTACGAACCGCTTTTACTTTAACTGCGAGTTTAGCAAGTGGCTTAGTGTAGTTAGTTGTTTTACGTGAGCGAGCGATCATGTTAGTTTTTTTCACACGTTTTAAGAAATTTCCAACCATTTTTTGGTTAGTAGTGTTATCAGCACGAATAATTTGAATCATATAGAAATATATATCAGAATGTTGATAGATTTATATGTATACAAAACTTTGATGTAGAGTTTTTGTCAACCTCAAGTTCTTGTTTACAACATTTTTTGATTGAATTGAAAAAAAGCGAGCCAAAAAAATAGAAACTATATAGAGGTAATTAAATTTAGATCCAAACTCTCCCTTTAGAATTAAAATATCAGACGCAAAGCTAAAATACCACTGGATTTTTATTTAATTTATTTTGGTATGTTATAATAAATGTATTGATTAACCTTGGTTTATAAAGAACTAGAGGAAAAGCAATAAAAAAGCGCTGTTGACAACTTAAAATAAAATGCCTGACACTCAGACCTGTTATAAACACTTTTATAATTTAACATTTCTATGCGAGTACAATCAACTAATTTTAGCCAAAAACTTAAATACAAAAAAATTCTAAGTGTATTAATTTTCTGCAGTATTGCTGGATCCTTACTGACAGCGCCTAACATTTCAACTCAAGCAAATTCATATAGCAGTTCTACTAACTACTCAACAAGCATAGTTACAAGCACATTACCTATTGAAAGTCAAAGTGTAAAAAGTGACCAAGCTATCCAAATAGCTACTTCATTTTTTGAGGGAGAGTTAAGTAGAAAAGAAAATAACACCATTTTTATTTCAAAGGACAACCAAGTCAAACAATTTACCGTTAGCTCAGATATCAAAATTAAAAGAGATTCTGTAGAAAGTAACATTAACATGCTAAAAGTCGGAGATATTTTAGTAATCAACCAAAGCCAGGACGGTCAAAAAATATTTTCTATAGAGGCTACCTCAAAGCAAAATTCTGATCTTGTAAAATGGATTATTATAGGAACTATTCTAACTGTAATTTTAGCTTTTTTGTTAGCCTATTTCTTAACTAAATCAAAACGAGGGCACATTTATACGAGCACATCTACTAGAAAATAGCCATTTAGTAGTTTAACTAATTAATTAATAATAAAATCATTCTACCCAAAAATTTTTTTAGTGTTTCCAGCTAATACGTCTTATTTTCATACATTTATACACATTTATACACATTTTTAAATTTCACATATTATGTCTATCAAAGCAAATTCACTTATAAACCTTCCAGTAATTGCATTAAACAACGGCAAAAATATAGCCCACATAAAAGATGTAGTTTACGACAGCGCCACCAATAAAGTCACTGCTTTAGTAGTTGATGAAAAAGGGTGGTTTAGCTCTGCCAAAATAATACTTATTCAAGACGTTGAGTCTATCGGCAAAGACTCAATTATAGTGGAAAATGAAAGCAAAATTATATCTGCCAACAGTGAAGTAGACAGCAGCGTTGCTTTAAGCTCTAACGGTGATAATTTTTTGGATACTAATCAAGTAATAACTAAAAGTGGCACAAAGCTTGGCAAAGTAACTGATATTTATTTTGATGAAAATACAGGAATACTTGAAGCTATTGAAGTTTCTGAAGGGTTTTTAAGTGATATCATGTCTGGTACCAAAAAAATTCAGATTGATAATATTATAACTGTTGGAGAAGAAAACCTTATAGTGGATGATATTGCTGAATCAAAATTTAACGAACAGGGTCAAAAACAAGGGCTAAACAAGGTTGCGGATGATGCTAAGATTACAGCCATAAATGTCGGTTCCCAAGCAGGCCAAAAGATCCAGCAAGCAACAGAAACTATCAAAACTAAAACTGAACAAATAGTAAATAGTGAAACAATGCAAAACACCTTACACAAAACTCAAGAAGTTACAGAGAATCTAAAAAATAAAGCGATCGATACTTACACAAATACCAAAGAAAGCATTCAATCCGGTGAAGCTGAAAAAAGCCTTAAAGATAACTTTGAGAAAGTAAAAGACAAAATTGCAAATGCCACTCAAGCTGCCAAGACTGAAATGTCCAGCGCCGCAGAGCACACCAAAGATGAAATCGAATATACCTCAGATGATATTAGTCACAAAATCATGAAAGATCGTATTTCCAACGCAACCGGTAAAATTATTGTTAGTGACGTTACAATACACGGATTAAATAACAAAATTATAGCCTCACGAGGGAACATTATTACGCCAGAAATGATTGAGATAGCGGCTAAAAATGGTGTGCTAGAAAGACTGCTTAACAGTGTTTAGTGTAGGTAATATAATAAATCTCTCTATTAAACAAGAAAGCTTAAAATCAACTTAGAATAACCTTAAAACTAAATTTGCCAAAATTTTACAGACAGTATTTGATAACCAACCTCTAAATAATTATTAATAGTAATTTAGATAAAGCTTGCAGTGACGCTAATAATGTTAGGAGAAGTTGAGACTGACGCTGGTATATTCCATAGTATAGCAGCTAAAATTAACATTTTGAATATTAAAGAATCTTTTAATCACAAAAAAAAAGACATCCAAATATCTGGATGCCTGTGACTAGTTTAAACCAATAGAGTACTACAAAAGTTAGTAGAAGATTTCACTGACGGTGACAGACTTAAATTGCAGCGCAATTTGGTTACCATTAGCTTTAGATTGACAATAGCTCAGCCAACCCAACCTCTTTCTTGCTCAGCTACAAATATGTCTAGACTTTGTTGCGTTAAGGGAGTGTTTTCATCAAGCAATTGAAAAGTTTTATATGAGACAGGTGCCTGCACATCTTCTCCAAACGTAAAGATGAAATTTGCTATTACTGTTTGTTTAGGTTTTCCGTTCATTGAACGATCAATTGTTCCCATTTGAATTTCCTCCGCGGAAATAGTTTTTATTCCAAATATAATAACGCATACCCTTTGGGTTTTGTCTATTTCTTTTTTAGACTAAAATAAAAGAAAGTTATTAGGCAAATAATTTGAGCTAGAATTAGAAATAATTTATTTTGATTATTTAAAGTTAAAGCCAAAAAGCTGTTTAGACTAATGACTAAAACAGTTATTGCAAGTGTCTGCCATTTACTAAGCTTAAGGTTTCGAAGCCTGTGATGCCAGTGTAAGTCTGAATCTGCCTTAAGAACTCCGCTAATTGATTTATAACGCCAAACTCGAATTATCATTACAATTAAAATATCAAGTATAAACCAACCAATTACACTAAAAGAGGTGGCAACCTTGGCTCCGCTGAGAATTGATAAAACCCCAATCCAAAAGCCAATTGCTGTAGACCCACCCTCTCCTAAATAAACTCGTGCTTCTGGTTTATTAAACCAAAAAAATCCTAACAAACCACTCATCCAAATAGTACTAAAAATAAAAATAAGTGGCTGATTTACATTCTCTTTACCAGCTACAAAAGCAATAACCAAAAAAGCCACAAAACCTATGCTAGTAACTAATCCATCAAGTCCATCTAAAAACTTGGTAGCACTTAAGCAAGCCCCAATCCATAAGAGAGCTAGGAATTGAGGCAAAATTCCAAATTTTAAATTTAGATTCAAAAAAGGAAAGTTCAATTCTTCAATTTTTAAACCTCCTAAAAAAACACTAATAATTAATCCTAAAAAAACCAGCGGAAAATAAATTTTAGGCTTTAGATTAACTTTATCATCTAAAAATCCAGCTATCATAATAATAATAGCCCCGACTATTATCCAATAAAGTTTAAATTCATAGAACAAACCGTTTCTTAAAAATAATTCACTATTTAGCCAATTAAACTTTAAACTCAGCCAAACTAAACTCATTACAAGCAAAGACCAGATAGTAGTCCCAAATAAACCAAGGAGCGGCACAGAGTTTCTTTGAAACTTACGACTTGGAGCAGTATGTGGATTATCTACACAATCAATTTGCTTAGCAAAACTTATGCTAATTTTAGTCAAAAAAACATTAATAAAAACATTAATAACAAAGAATAAAATCAAGAATAAAAACTGATTTGAGTTTAGCATAAAAGCGTTGGGACTTATTTGGAATTTGTTTAGAATTTGTTAAGCAAAAAAATATTGACTATATTAATTGTACTATTTAGTTACGGGTAAAGCAAAGCTCTCTTGGAGAATATTTGATGAATCTACTTTACAATTTTCGAGCAATTCTTTTTTGACATCATTAATCATGAAAGCGTTGCCACACAAATAATATTCATATTCTGAATGATTTTTCACAATATTTGGGAGCAGTTTAGTAACAGTTGTGTTATGCTCACACTTGCTCGTAATCTCAAAACTTTCCTTATCTGGCCAATAACAAGAATGTAATTCTAAATTTATATATTTCTCTAACAATGGTTTAAATAATTCAACAGCCCAGTTTTTAATCCCTCCATCAGTGCCAAACAGTACTTTAATTTCAATTAGATTATTTTTAAGAGCGTTTTCGGTTAAGGCTTTTTTAACCATTCCGTAAAAAGGGGCAATTCCCGTACCTGTACAAATAAAAATTTTAGGGGTTTGAAGATTT
Organism: Minisyncoccota bacterium; assembly: GCA_043772945.1. Classification (GTDB taxonomy): domain Bacteria; phylum Patescibacteriota; class JACMRA01; order JACMRA01; family JACMRA01; genus JAYVFR01. The sequence goes on from JAYVFR010000012.1 coordinate 28,651, forward strand.
TGTGATAAAGCAAACTTTCCAGTAGGACCAACGACTATAACTTCATTTTCTAATTCAAGTTTCTCAAAAAACTGGCTTCCAACACCTCCCATTTTAGTACTGATTAAAAAAGATAAATAAATTTGATCTTCATTCAAATCAGGTAAAACAAAACCAAATGATTGCATTTGAGTGCGACCATAATCAACTAAAGAATATGAACGATAAGTTTTATCGGCTACTAAAAAACTAAACAACTTGCCTACTTCTAATTCGGAAATTAATGAAGACTTAAAAATTGCTAAATAAGTTTTAGGACCGATTAATTTTTTAGCGACGAGTTTAATAGTATGTTTTGGCATAGAATTTTTTAAAAAAGTGTTTTAATCAAATTACAATGTTGGAATGTAATAAACTCCAACTTCTTGGTCAAGGACGACTTCACCTTGTGACATCGTGATTACTCGTTTCTTTAGTTTATCAACGACTTCCTTGTCATGAGTTGCAAGCAAAACGGTTGTTCCTGATTTATTAATCTTTAGGAGTAAAGAAATAATTTCAAAAGAGTTTGGTTTATCGAGATTTCCTGTAGGCTCGTCAGCGATTAAAAGAATTGGATTATGTGATAGGGCTCGTGCAATTGAAACCCTCTGTCTCTCTCCTCCAGACAGCTCACCTGGGTAGTTATTTGCTTTCTCTGGGATTCCAACAAGCTCTAGAAGCTTGGGTATATCTCGAGATATTTCTTTTTTGCTTGCTCCTGCAACTTCCATAGCTAGAGAAACATTTTCATAAATTGTTCTCGAGGATAATAACTTGTAATCTTGGAATATATAGCCAATACGACGTCTCAAATAAGGCAAATATTTCGATTTAATACGATCAACTCGTATGTCTTCAATCCAGACCTCACCACCTTTTTGAGGTTTTTCCTCACCGATCAACATTTTAAGCAAGGTACTTTTACCTGCTCCAGAATGCCCTATTAGAGACACAAACTCTCCATTCTTGATTGTGAAATTAAGATTTTTGACTGAGTATTCGCTATTCTCAGAAAATTTTTTGTTGACGTTAACAAAACGTATCATAGCTATTTTTTAAATAAAAATATAAATAAATATATAAACTATGAAAGCTGATGAAAGTATTTCATGTCAAACTTATCTAATTTCAATCTAAAAACCACCAAAGAATAAAAAATTAAACACAAAAAAAACTCACCCTTAATCAAATAAGAGTGAGATAGATGGTCTAACTGAAAAATACTTAATCTATAGACCAAAAAGCATAGCTGAATACATAGTAGTGAAAAACCACAAAAGAGCCACTACAGCTATATAGTGAGGGACACTAGCAAGCCCAATTAAAAAGTAAATAGTCAGTGCAGAGAATAAAAAGGTGACAGCCAGAGTGAGTGGAAGTTTTCTACTATTCCAATTACTTGTTTTTCTGCTTCTCTCATCACTAGGACAGTTCGTGCAAATATAATTAACATAACTTTGAAGTAAATCACCTTTACCAGATCTAATCCAAATCAACAGAACTTCAACTTCTAAATCGCTGAAATAAATTTGGTTTAGTGCCTCTAGTTGACTAGCTTCACAATAGCTAGAAGACGCTAAAGCTTTAGTTAAAGAGATATTTTTTTTGCGAGCTGGAGGTGCTTCTAAATCAATAGCTAAATTCATTATGAGTTCTAAGTCACCAGCAGGAAAGTTGTTAGGATGTATCTGACTGAAAACTTCTTTAAATCTATTTTTTTGCAAGTTATTCCAATTACTAGGATTGAACACACGAAGAATTTTAAACCAATGACTAATATTATAAGGATCGGAAGTCAAACATCCAAAACAAATTGCAGTTGAGTAATTGCTAGGCATTTTCTCAATTCCAGCAAATCTTTTAGTAAAACTTTTTGACAAGGCAGAATTTTTAGATACCATTTTTTTTCCTTATGTAAACTACGTTTTGACTCATAGAATTATGAACCAACTATCGTAACTAATCATAGTTTTAAACAGTCGTCAAAAGATAGATTTTAATTAAATTATACTAAAAACTTATCTAATTTCAATTCCAAATAATCTCTCAACTTTAGTTAACATACCAGGAATTATAGTAAACAAAACAGGAATAATCAAACAAATCAGACCTAAATTAGTGTTAATCAAACCAAATAAAATCCCGAACCCACTAAATCCAATATTAACTATCATTCGAATCTTACCTTGCTTGAGAATTCTAGTTGGAATTTGAGCATTTTCAATATGTTCAGCCCTAAGAATATATTGCTGCATAACGTAAATCATTGTGTATGAAAGAAGCATATTAGTCCCAAAAATAGCAAGAGCGAGAGGTTGATTAAAATACACACCAAGAAAATGACTACTAAAAGGTATTAAAGAAATAAAACAGAGAAAAAGTGCATTTAGCTGGATAATGAATCTATCAATATTTTTGGCGTATTGGTGAAGCAAGAAATGATGTGAAAGCCATAACACACTAATAATTGCAAAAGTCAAAAAATAACTAATAAAAATTGGCGTATAACTATTCAAAGATTTAATTAGTGCCGCCGTATTAATCAGGTGCCCTGGCTCTATCTCAGGAACTTTAATCTCAATAACAAGCAGCGTCATAACTATAGCAAAAACTCCATCTGAGAGTGCTTCAAGTCGCGCTTTATTCATAGCAAGCTCAGGTAATTCTATTTTGTATTTAATATGATTAGGCATTTAAAAGGTTATTTTGGGAATTGTTTTTCTAGGAATTCAAGCATTGAATAATTTAATTTTTTTGCCATTTTCGGACAAAGCGATGAGCTAGTACAACCTGGGATTGTGTTAGTTTCTAAATAATATATTTGATTTTCTCCTTGCAATGTAACCAAAAAATCACTTCTAGTTAATCCTCTGCAACCTAATTCTCTAGTTAATAAAAGAGTTTGTTTTTGTAATTCCTTTGTTAGCTTACTTTCATCAGGAAAAATTTCTTTGGTAGAGTTAGACAAATATTTAGCCGCATAATCAAAGTTATTCTCAGCAATTATCTCAATCACAGGCAGTGCTTCGCTATCTATAATTCCTACAGTAAATTCTCTGCCGCTAATATATTCTTGGATTAAATACTCACCTTTTAGAGAATTGTAATCCTCTTCTTGTCTGATTAATTTATTCCCATTGCTAGATCCTCCGCTGTTAGGTTTAGCAAAAAGTGGATAATTATTTGGTAAACTCACCCCTGAATTGATAGGAAAGCTTATTTGGAAAGTTAACGGCGTTTTAATACCTATTGAATTTGCTAGTTTTTGGGTAATTAATTTATCCATACAAATCGCATTGACTTTAGCACTAGATCCCGTATAAGGAATTTGGTAATAATCCAGAATTGATTGGACTCCACCATCCTCGCCCCAAGCTCCATGCAAAGCCAGAAAAACAAAATCTACGCCCAACTCATTTGATTTTTTTAACTCTTCAAAAGACATTTTCTTAAGGATATCTAGTTTAAAATCTTTCTCTAAATTAAAACCATTCTCCATTTTTTTTAAAGATTCTAGCGAAACATAATTTAAGGATTTATCAACTCCAATCTCAATTGGCAAAACTTCGTATTTCTGTGCTAGGGTTAGGCAAATATTCTTTCCAGAATTTAAGGAGACTTCACGTTCATTATTAAATCCACCAAAAAACACGGCAATTTTTTTAGTTTTCATATAAAAATATATTAAAATTAGTTGGATGTTTTTGTCTATGTTCAAAGCGACTACAGAAGTGGTTTTTGGCACAAAATACCATCGCGACTGAAAGGAGAGTAGAAATTTAATGACGTTTTAGACATTAAAATCAAAGATTAATGTATCAGATCTACAGAAGTAGAAATTTAATGACGTTTTAGACGCTCAAATTGGTAACTTTCCCTTTTGATCTACAAAAGTAGAAATTTAATGACGTTTTAGACTACATAATTTTAACATCGCCAGCTTTTGAATCTACAAAAGTAGAAATTTAATGACGTTTTAGACAAATTAATTAACAAAAAACTAAACTTTATCTACAGAAGTAGAAATTTAATGACGTTTTAGACAATCAATTCTAATCTTTTGGCAAGTTTATCTACAGAAGTAGAAATTTAATGACGTTTTAGACAGGATTAGTAGTAGTAGACTTTGAAAAAATCTACAGAAGTAGAAATTTAATGACGTTTTAGACTCTAATACTTATTTTTGGGGTACATCTATCTACAGAAGTAGAAATTTAATGACGTTTTAGACGATGAAATTATCTAAAAACAAATGGAAATCTACAGAAGTAGAAATTTAATGACGTTTTAGACATGAAATGGGAGCTGGAATGTATTTAGGGATCTACAGAAGTAGAAATTTAATGACGTTTTAGACCTCCAACCAAAAGTGCCACTAATCCGAAATCTACAAAAGTAGAAATTTAATGACGTTTTAGACGAAACTAATTCTAACTGTATTGTACTTATATCTACAAAAGTAGAAATTTAATGACGTTTTAGACACCTCGCTTAATTCTGCTAAGTCAGAGTATCTACAAAAGTAGAAATTTAATGACGTTTTAGACCTAATTCTTTAGTAGTTAATCAACTAAAATCTACAGAAGTAGAAATTTAATGACGTTTTAGACTAATGGATTTTTTGGGCGTAACCCAATTATCTACAGAAGTAGAAATTTAATGACGTTTTAGACGTCTTTTTCGTCATCAAAAGCGATGCTATCTACAGAAGTAGAAATTTAATGACGTTTTAGACTAAACACACTTTCAAAAAACAAAATTACATCTACAGAAGTAGAAATTTAATGACGTTTTAGACAAACTTTTATCTACTGAGGAAATCCTTATCTACAGAAGTAGAAATTTAATGACGTTTTAGACTTTTTCAGTACAATATAAATAGATTATATCTACAGAAGTAGAAATTTAATGACGTTTTAGACCTGTTTATTGGTTAAGACAGCAAAATATCTACAGAAGTAGAAATTTAATGACGTTTTAGACAAAAAAATCACTCCTTTTACTAAAATATCTACAGAAGTAGAAATTTAATGACGTTTTAGACAGCTAATATGTGATAGATAAAGCACTAATTGATTATAATGGTTGCAATAACCAAATCAAAGAATGCTTTATTTATCTAAATTGTCTAATGTTAAGACTACGGTTTAGTCTTTTTTTAATACTAAAGTTTAAAACAGCACAGAATTTATACCTTTTTAGGTTTTTAAATGTAAAATTAATTTGATTATTTGTTCAAAGTTCAAATAAAATAAGAAAAATAGACAGTTTTGTCAAGAAAAATTACACAAACACTAATTAAAATCCTATCATTACAACTTCATTATCTTCGAATTCGGCATGACCGAGCTTGGTTATTCTCTTTTTGGCGTCATTATCCGTCATTTCCCAAATCCAAACACTATCTAGTTTAGTAAATTTAGGTTTCCACTTAGTTTGAATTTCTGCCATTATTTTAGTTTTGTAGTTCTGAGAATTACGTATTTCAAAAACTGACATCTGAATTCTGCGACCATATTTAACTAGGAATTTAGAAAATTTAGTTCTCGTTCGATTATCGCTAATGTCATATGATAAAAATAGAGTCATATAGTTTATTTTAATTTAAAAGGTTTATATTTATTTTCAGTTGGATTCATGAGATGTCGATAAAATGATTGTATAGTTTCAAAAATCTCTAATTTATCATGCATGATTGCAGTTAAAAAAATTTGGTTGTATTTCTTGGAATTTTGAAATGATAGATAGTAGCTTTGATTGCGATCAAGTTTAAAATCTTTTGGGCTAATTTGTTTCAAATTATAAGCTTTCACGAGAGCTTTATCCACTATACATCTAAATGGTTCTATCAAATCGCAGCTCAAAGACTTACGAGCAAAAAATAATTTATGGTAAATTCCTTTGTAAGTATCGAAACCAAAAAGCATTAAAATCGAATCGACATAATTAAACAAGTAAGTATAACCGATATCGAGAAGTAAGTTTGGAATATCCTCTTTAGTTCGTGGAGCTCGTCGTCTCCAGTTGAGATCATTAAAATAAACTTCAAAAAATTTCTTTGCAATTATTCCCTCAAGCCCCAATAACTCTCTAAAATTATTAAATTCAGCTAATTTAGACTTATAATCTAAATAATCTACTAAATCAAATTGTTTGAGTTTTAATAAAGTTTTTTGGTTCTGGAATTTATTGTTTAGAACTAATTTAGTTAATTTAAGTTCTTCAACCTCTGTTAATGTATATTGTTTCTGACGCAAAAGATAATTCCCATCAGCAATCGGTTTAATTGAGCTGTAAACTTTAAAATTTGAATTCATAAATAGCAAACTCACCCCAAGCTCTTTGCACCGCTTAATTAAATTGGTTGTAACAGAGTGCCCATTAATTAAATAAATTGCAAAAATATTATGTAAATTAATTTTAGAGATTTTACTGCCATTATAATCTTTGATTAAAATATTATCTAATTCAAGATTAAATGAATTTTCAGTAGCGTTAATTATAACTATTTGTTTGTGTTTAAGATTGTTTATTGAGAGCATATTTTAAAAATAATATTCTTTATAAATTGATGTAGTGTTTTTAGCTTGATTACTAGATCCATGATAGTTTGAATCATTTTGTAGCTGTATAATAAATTCACTAAAGATAAGTTTATCCTCAATAGTTGGAATATTTATCAAATAATTTTTATTATCTGAAATAGAGTATATTTTGAGGTGATTTATTTCGTAACCCATTTCTAACATGCAATAATACTGAGCCCATAATTGATAAATTTGTCCTTGATATAATTTATGAATTTTCTTTTTACGCTCGATTAAAGTTTTCGTTTGTATATCAAATATATCTATTTTACCGACCAAGTTAAACTCCTCAGAGTAAATTGATTTATCTATTAAATATTGTTTGGAATTTGTGTATGTTTGCTTATCTAAGCTTTCATGAGCTATGTTACCCAGAATTTGGGGTTTCTGGTGATAATTAATAATGTCAAAGTCCGCAAGAATATTATGAAAATAAATTGATTTAGGATCAAAAATGTAGTCATTGAGCCAAGAAATTGGAATTGCATCGGTCATATTAAGTAAATTATAAAGATATTATAACTCAAAATTCACTTTTTGTTTGACATCTATACTTATTTCTTACTTTTTTTATTCATTAAAATTTTCTTGTTTTATTTAATAATTTATATGTCTAACGAATCAGTTTTTAGCGGTTTTACCAATCTATACTCACTATCCAAAACCCTCAAATTTGAACTCAAACCAACAGAAATGACCAAGGCTCATCTAAATTTTGACAAAGATAAGCTTAGGGCGGAGCATTACAAAAACATCAAGGTACTTTTTGATCAACTTCATCGCCAATTTATAGATCAAGGTTTGCAACTTTATGCAGAATCAAACAGCAATTACAATGAGTTTTTTAGAGTTTATAAGGAATTTCTGACTGCGAGAAAAAACAACAAAAAAATTGATGGTAAATTCGATACTAATAAAAAAACGCAATTTGAAAATGTTCAAAAAGAATTTGAAGCTATAAAATTGTTACTTAGAAAAAGAATTGTAGAAAGTTTTAATCTTTGTGGTGAAAATTTTAAATTCGAAATCAATAGTAAATTAATAGAGAACGACCCTATAAAATATAAAAAAGATGCCAAAGGTAAAATCTCAAAAGGTTTAAATGACTCTGGGATAGAGGTTTTAACAGAAGCGGGAATATTAGAAGTGCTAAAGTTACTAGTAAGTGAGGAGGAGTTGACCATCAAAGACAAAACTAAAGAAGAAATAATCAAAGGAATAGAATTTTTTGATGGATTCTTCACGTATTTTGGACCATTTAATACAACTCGTGAAAATTTGTACAAAAGTGATGGTACAGCAACTGCTATCGCCACTAGAGTAATAGATGAGAATCTCGTTAGGTTTTGTGATAATATAATCACTGTTAACACTGAAATCAAGCTCAAAGATGACCATAAAGTGGCTCCCACCACCCTTGACATAGAATACAACAAAAATATTTTTAATCTTAATAGTTTTAATGATTTTGTTACTCAAGGTGGAATAAGCTTGTACAATGGAGGGGCAAAAGGTGATCAAAACCTAGGACAGTTTAACACTAGTTTTAGTAAATATATTCAAGATAATTTTCATCAGAACAAAAAACTCGTTACCAAAAACCTCTATAAAATAATGCTGTCCGAGAAAGTTTCACCTTTTGTGGAAGAAACCCAAGAGAGTTGTATAGAAATAATGAAAACAGTTGATCAGCTACAAAATGAATATTTAGAGAAAATTCAAGTTAATTACCAGATGATTTGGGATAATCAAAATAATGAAGATTTTTTATCCAAAGTTTTTATCAAAAAAGAGAATTTGGCTAGTTTCTCCAGCCAGTTTTTTGGAAGTTGGTACATTTTGGAAAAAGCAATAGCGTTTGTTGGGGCAGGAAATATTAAAATTGAAAAAGGTGATCAAAAAGTCAAACTTGAACCATTTATAACCTTAAGTTCAATCAAACTTGCCTTAGAAGCTCTTGCGAGTGGTGTGGATTTTGACATCAAAACCAAAACCAAAAGTAAATCCAAGTCTAAAAAACAAAACCAAAACCTAGACAACTTATTTGAAACCAAAACAGTAGAACTGAAAGGTTATGAGGCAGGAGAAATATTCAAAGACAGTTTGATAAGCAAAAACCAAAAATCTAGTAGAGAGCTGTGGGATATATTTCTACAAGTCTGGCAAAAAGATTTTGAAAAACAGATTGAGGAAAATCAAAAATACAGTAAAGTTGCAAGTGAATATTTGCTGAAACTAGATAAATATATAGCCCTTGAAGAAACCAAATTTGAATTAGAGGTTGAAGAAAAAGGTGAAAAAAAGATGATTGCACAAACTCAATCTAATCTCGCCAAGCTGTGGCTTGATTCCTGTATGAATATTTGGCAAGGAATTAAAATGTTTGAAATTACTAAGAAAAATAAAAATAAATACAGTGATTATACAATTGACGAAACTTTCTATGAGCTAGTGATTCCATTTGTAGATGATTATCAATTGTCTAAATTATATGACAAAATCCGCAACTTTAGTACTAAGAAAGCCTTTAGTACTAATAAGTTCAAGATTAATTTTGAAAATGCAAGTCTATTAGCTGGTTGGGATCTGAATAAGGAAGCTGACAATACTTCAGTAATTATAAAGAATGGTAATAACTATGAATTGATCATAATAGATAAAAAGTCTAATAAGTTCTTTAACAAAGACAAAAATCCAGAACTTTATCAAGGCGGAGACATATTAAAAATGGAATATAAATTATTGACTGAAGTTTCAAAGTCAATCCCCAAATGTAGCACACAAATAAAAGATGTCATAAGTCATTTCAAAAATTCAGACAATAACTTTACGTTATTTAAAAAAGATAAGTTTTCAAAAGAATTAATTATCACTAAAGAAGAATTTGAACTAAATAACAAGATATATCAAAAATCTAATATCGGAATTTCATACATTAGAGATAAAGATGGTGATGTAGATGAAAAGCAATTTGTAAAAGTATTCCAAAAGGGTTTTGTAGATGCTGGTGGAAATATTGATTTATACAAAACAGGACTTATCAAATGGATAAATTTTTGTAAAAGATTCCTTGATAGCTATACAAGTTGCAATTATTTTGATTTTTCAAATTTAAAAGATGCTAAGGAGTACAATTCTTTGGATGAGTTTTATAAAGATGTAGATCTAAAATGCTATAAACTCAAGTGGGTAAGTGTGAACTCTGAAGTTATCAACAAAGCTGAAATAGAAGGCAAAATATTCCGCTTTCAAATTAAAAACAAAGATTGGAATCCAGAGTCAAAAGGCAAAAAAAACCTACAAACAATATTTTGGAATGAATTATTTAGTCCTGAAAACCTATCTAATCCCTGTTATAAGCTGAATGGAAAAGCCGAAATATTTCAACGACCAAAAACAGAATTATTAAAAAAAGAAAGAATAGTTACCAAGAAGAATAAAATCTTATTACATGGGGGTGCCATTAATAAAAAAAGATTTACAGAAAATAAAACATTTTTACACATTCCGATTACCATTAATTTTGGAGCCAAAGAGATTACCAAATTTAATGATTATTTGACTGAAAATCTTGATCCTAAAAAACTAAACTATCTCGGAATAGACCGTGGAGAAAATCATTTATTATATTATTGTATAGTTAATACAAATGGAGAAATTGTTGTTAAAGATGGAAAGTCTTCGATGGGGAGTTTGAATTCTATTGATGGAAGTCCAGATTATGAGATTTTACTTAACGAGAGAGCTGACAAGAAAAAAAATGCCCCAGACAAATGGGCAGCAATTGGTAATATCAAAGAACTAAAAGCAGGCTATCTCTCATTAGCAGTCGGTAAAATAATTCGCTTAGCCATTGAAAATAACGCTTTGATAGTATTAGAAAACCTTAACTACGGTTTCAAAAAATCTCGGACAATTAAGTTTGAAAAATCTGTTTATCAAAAATTTGAAGTAGCACTAGCAACTAAACTCCAGCATGTAGTTCTCAAGGAAAGAAAGTCAACTGAACTGGGTGGAGCATTGTTAGGGTTGCAACTTTGTCCAAAATTAGAAAAAATAGATCAGCTTGAAGGAAAAGAATGGGGAATTATCAAATATGTTGAAGCTAGTTACACCTCTAGAATCGATCCGCTTACAGGTTGGCACAAGACTAAGTATTTCAAAACAGTTGAGGAAATTAAAAAAACTTTTAATCCAGATGAAAATAATTATATCAAAATTGGATGGGATACAATTACAAAATGCTATACTTTTGATGACGGTTATGGTAAAGGACTAATCTACGCTCGTAAAGATTTAGTGCGAAATTATTATGATCCAAAAGAAAAAGACTTTGCACTCCGAACTAAGATTATTACTGGTCAAGAAATTCATGATAAATTAGATGAAATATTAGGAAAATTCAAAAATAATGGTGAGTTTAATCAAGTTGAGATGTGGGCTAATCTAAACGATGGTCAATGGAAAAGCTTGGCTTATCGTTTTGATCTGATTTGCAATATTCGTGTAAAACAAAAGAGTGAAGACCGAGAAAAAATTGATAGAATCCAAAGTCCAGTTTTATGCACCCCAAATAATTGTATTTTTCCAAACTCTAAAAAAGATTTTAACCCAGTTTTCTTTGATACAGAGAACATTGAAGAATTACAACAACAACTAAACCTTATTTTACCGAGAGATGGAGATGCTAACGGAGCCTACAACATAGCCAAACGTGACTTGGAACTTGTAACCGAATAAGTTTATTGCAAACATCTTCCTAGACAAATTATAATTAATCAATTGACTTTAAGTTAATGTCTGAGTCTGTTCGCAACGTTTTAGTTATTTTTGTTTTATTTTTAGCCTATTCAATTTTTTCAAACCCTCAAATGTACATCAGTTTGAGCCGAAAACGCTTTATTTCCTATAAATTCTTTAACCTTAGATTAAGAAATTTTAGCTACGAAAAACCCCGACATTTGAATAAAGTTTTCATTTTAATACCAATATTAAGAGAAGTATTTCAAATTACTTTTCGGTCACAAAACATTCGCAAATTTCTAAAATCACTAACCAATAACAACAGTCTTCAATATGAATCAATCTACACCAGAATTGTTAAACAAAGATTTAATCCCAAATACCCATATTTAACTAGTGGCGATCATTTCTCATCTTTTTACCCTAGGAATTTAGGTTTGTTTTATAGTCAGGCTCTAATTCCTGAAAATACGCTAAATTTATTAGACTACCAAAATCGCTTAACAACTTATCTAAATTCTCTGCACTTTTGTTTAGAATTCTTTGAAAATCAAAAAATAACTACAACTATTGTCCCAATTTTTCGCTCTATTTTTTACTCAGCTAATATATACAGAGAACCAAGTGATAGTTTATTAAGCATCATGCTAAGCCTTGATAGACTCATCAACCCCAGAGGCTACAATTATCAAACACCAGATGTTCAATATCAATCGTCTCAAGATCAAGCAAGTAAATTTGGATTAGAATTATTAGAGGAATATAAATTAGATTTATACGCCAAAATCTTAGATTTGTTAGCTAAAATTAACTTAAATGAAAGCTTATTTGATAAAAAATACTCATTTTCTGGGATTCGTGATGGAATAATACGATATCAGTGTTTTTATGATAATATATGCCTTTGGAAAACTCTAAAACTAGCTATAAAATTAGAAATTATTTCAACCAACGAATTAGAAGAGTTTGAAACACTCTCATCAATTAGTAAAAATATAAGGAAGAAATTTATCAATCTAATAATTTATGACACAGATAAAAAAGATTTGTCTGCTGATTTTTTAATCGCTTACTCAGTAGGATTCTTAAAAACTGGTAATCAGGATGAAGCTAAAATTTTATTAGCCACAATTAAAGAATTTGATAAAAATAAACTAATTCACCCTTTGGGAATTCAATACTCAAATATAAACTCCCCGCAAACCCAGTGGCTTGTTAAATTAATCTGCCCAAGCTACATGGGTAAAAGTATTTGGAGTCATTGGTCGGTTGAACTAGGAATGCTCTGTTTAGATTTAGTTCGTGATAAAAATACTAATCAAATTAGCAATGATGATATAAATTACCTATTAGAAATAGTTAAAAATATCACTAAAAATACAGACAAAAAAATTCTCCAGTATCAAGGCTATCCAGAACTTTATAATTCACAAGGTAAAATTTTTAGTAATTTGTTTTATTCTAGTATTCTACAAACAGGTTGGATTGTAAATTACAACTGGCTTAAAATTAATCTCAAAAAGCTTTGATCGTATTTCCTTGACAAAGAGTTGTTTTTAAATTGAATTGTTATCACTCGCTCGGGTGGTGGAATGGTAGACACGAGGGACTTAAAATCCCTTTTTAGCAATGAAGTGTGGGTTCAAGTCCCATCCCGAGCACCAGAAGTTTGACAAAAAATTAGATTAATTCTATTACTTTGTAAGTAAGAAATACGGGCTCTTAGTTTAGCGGTAAAATATCTCCCTTGCACGGAGGAGTGGAGGGTTCAATTCCCTCAGAGTCCACCAAAAGTTGTCCTTAAAAATATTTCTTTTTAAAAAATCCTAGAGTCCACCAAATAAATTCAGCAATGGTTTTTATTAAACAAAAATCGTACTAAAAATTAAATTAAAACATTAAAAACAAAAAAGCTCTAGACTATTTCTTTGGATTATTTATTTCGTCTAATTGACCAATTTTTTTCAAACCCTGGCTATCAACTTTAATATAGTCAGAATTTTGCATGCGTTTCTGACTTTCTTGTTTAATTAGACTCAGAGTTTTATTTTTTAAGCTCTCTTCCTGTATTTGCTCTTTTTTGATGTCTTTTTCAAGATTATTGAGATCTTGTTTGATAGATTGACTTTGGCTTATGTAGTTAATAATTAACAAAAAATTAGTTAACATAATAATTAAAACACAAACCAAACGAAAACCGTGAGCTTTAGACCAATTCGTCATACTTTTGGCCTACTTTCTTCCAATTAATTATCTCAAAGAAATTAGCGATATAATCAGCTCTTTTATTCTGATAATTTAAGTAATAAGCATGTTCCCATACATCCATTGTCATCAGTGGTTTGACGTCTAAATTTTTTGTTAAAGGAGATTCAGCATTTCCAGTTTTAACAATACTTAACTCACCAACTGAATCAACACATAACCAAACCCAACCAGATCCGAATTGAGTTAAACCAGCCTCAGTCCAAAGTTTTTGAAAGGCTTCGTAACTGCCAAATTTGTCGAGGGCTTTATTAAAATTCTCACTTTCACTTAATTCAACTTTATTCTTTGGAGCAATCATTTCCCAATATAAGTTATGATTGTAAACTTGACCTCCATTATTCATAACAGCAACTCGAATTTCAGCTGGAACTTTATCTAGATTCTGTAACAACTCCTCCAAATTCATACAGCTTAACTCAGGATAACTAGTAAGTAATTCATTTAGTTTATTTAAATAAGTTGCGTGATGTTTGGAATAGTGAATTTCGACAGTTTTAGCGTCAATTACTGGCTCTAATTGATTGTATTCAAAATTTAATTTAGGTAATATATACATATTCGATTACAATAATCTCATCTATAAATCTAGTCAAGCCTAGCCCATTCCATTTCCGTATGTTTGTAAATCAATCAAGGCTGAATCAAGAATTTGCTTACTGATCTTGGCGTATTCCAAAAGAATTTTAAGAGTGTAATCTACTCTTTGCTTAATGTAATAATCTGTTTTGTTCTCTAAGTTTAGAATATGGTCATTCAAAATTGACTCACACTCACGAATAATTAGTTGATCAGGAATATAATTAACAAAGGTATTTTTGTAGCTGCTGGATCGCAAATCACTAATAACGAAAGCGCCTCCTCGTGCAGACGAAACCCCAACCAAAAGAGCAGATTTATGAGCTAAAGGTTTAGCTTTAGAAGAACAATACAAAAAGAAATTTTTGAGAACTGGAGTTGCCATCCCACCGTACTCAGGAGAAACAAAAATAAAACCATCTGATTCAGTAAGCTTTTTTTCAATAGAGTTCCACATTTCTAATATTTGAGAATTTTTTAAAGCTTCAAAATTAAAAAAGGGTAAATTGAAAGCCTGCAAATCAATCACATTAGTAACAATTTCAGAATTAATTTGTTTAAGGTTTTGATCCAGATAATTTGCAATTTTAAGAGACTGAGATAGCGGTCTATGACTTGCGGTAATAATTGAGATTTGCATACAAGCTCAAAGAAAACAAACTTTACTAAAAAAAGCAAATACGAAAAAAACCCCAAACAATAAATGCTCAGGGTAAAAACTTCGTGTTTAAATCTCACAACCTATACGGATAAAATATCCTACACCCACCTCTAGGCTGTCAAGACTCTTGCTTTTTGGATCATTAATTCAGCTAAACGGTTAGAATAACCCCACTCATTATCATACCAGAGAGTAATTTCGGCTTTATTACCAAGAACTTTAGTCAAACTAGAATCAACTAAGCAAGAGTGTGAATTACCAATTACATCTCCTGACACATATTCATCTTCTCCATACTCAAGCACGTCTTTCATCGTACTATTTGCAATTTTTTTTAAAGCATTATTCACCTCTTCTACACTAATAGGACGACCAAAATCAGCAACTACATAAACCATAGAGCCTGTTACAACAGGAACCCTCAATGCACTTAGACTTACCTTACCTTTCAAATTAGGTAATACTAATTCTACTGCTTTGGCAGCTCCAGTTTTTGAAGGAATACCATTAACCGCAGCGGCTCGTCCATCTCTCCACTCTTTCTGACTTGGACCGTCTTGTAATAATTGAGTAGCAGTATAAGCGTGAATTGTAATAGCATTGGCTTGAACTAAATTTAATTCATCAGCCAAAACTTTCAAAGCTGGAGCGATACAATTAGTAGTACAAGAAGCGTTTGAAATAATTTGCTCATTTTTAAACCTATCGTTTGCAATGTAACTTGAAGCTTCTAATTCAGTTTGATTAATAGTTGGGATATTCACACCTTGAACAACTGTTAAAATATCAGCATCTTTAGCAGGGGCTGATAATAACACAGCTTTCGCACCGCCTTTCAAATGAAGTGAAGCAAGCTCCCGTGTTAAAAACCTTCCTGTACACTCAAGCACTACATCTACACCTAATTGACCCCATGGTAATAAACTTGGATCCTTTTCAGCCAATACCTTGATTCTATCACCATTAATCAATAAATCAGTCCCTTCCACTGTAACTTCCCCTTGAAACTGCCGATAAGTTGAGTCGTATTTAAACAAATAAGCCAGATTAGAAGCGTCAGTTAGATCGTTTACTGCTACGATATCAACCTGATCAGCAAATTTAGCAAGTAATATGCGAGTTGTAAGGCGACCAATGCGACCGAAACCATTAATGCCTAGACGAATTTTTGATGACATAGTAATAAGAGATAAAATAATTATAATAATGAATTAAGTATTCACAAAAAAATACTCAATGAGCTAAACTAAATTTTTACAACTTGTCTAATCATTGAGTTTAAATTACCAAATCTCCTAACCTTAGTTGAGAAGTATTTTTAGATTGAATAATGTTTTCGAAGACCGCTTTCAATCATTTCATGTCCGTGTAGGTTTTTGTTAATTAAAACTACGTTTTCTTTTGGATGGTTGTTTAAAAAAACTTCTACAGCTTTTTCTAACGATTCTTTTGCCACATTTGAACTATAAAAAATAATTAAATCTTGAAAAGCTAAAATTCTCTGTTGTCTGTAAAGTGTATTCAGAGTTTGAAACGTTAATTTTAAAATATGTTTATGAATTTCTAGTTTCCATTTTCCCTCATTCCCACCGACAATTTTACCACGACCTGTTGCAAACGTATTCCAATTTTCCTCCTCTTCTTGATGTGAGACAACCCTTTCATTATCGACAGCTTGGTTAAACAGTAACTTAGATTTCTCGAACTCGTAAATACTGCTTTCATTCTCTTGAATTGACACGACTATTGCACTAATTGTATTTTTTGACATATTTGTTTTTTATATTAAATTATATATATTTGTATAGAGTCACAGCATACTGTGATTTTAAGTTTTTAACAATTAAAAAGTTGACCAGAAGATTTTTGTATAGTTTAGGTATATTTGTTCAAGTTTTTTATTTACAAAGGAGATTTTTGATCATGGGTGATCAACCTGTCATGTTCACTGGTGGCTTAGTTTTTTTCCTTGGTTGGGGATGGGCCAGATACGAATACATCTTTAAACTATTAAAAATAAAGAATTTCTTTGATTTAGGAAAGGAATTTTTTTAGTATGTTTTTTAGCTACTTTTTTTGCCCTCATCATTGGGTTAATTCACAACGATGAACATCGTCGGTAAATACTAAATTACAGCTAATAATTACAAGCAACCTTTTCAGCACCTTTTATTAATTTATAGATGGTGCTTTTTTTTATGGTTTAATTTGCTAGAATTTTTAGACTTGCAAAAAGAGTTTTTCTATGCTTGATTTATAAATGTGGTGCTTGAAAAGTCTCAAAAGCTTTATTTGATCACTTACAAAGACAAAACATTATTTGTTCCAAAAATGGAACACAGGAGACAATCATGAAACTGTTTAACAGCAAAAAAACACCCGCTACCAAAGTTAATCAACTTAACAAAACTGTTAAAAATCTGAAGGTAGGAAAAGAATATTTCCTCGACAAAGATCAGGCAGTTGCACTGCTGGTTTACTTAATGACAAACAACGTTGAGATTTATCCAACTGGAGTAATCCAATGGGTAAAAGAAAAACTCTTTTGCCGAGTTTCAGACACAGTGTTGTACGCAGCACTAAAATTCCTTGAAGGAGAGGAAAATAAAGAAGATCTAACTCTTGTAACTAGTCGATGGCAAAAAGTTGAAGGGCGAGGACGTCCTCGTAGAATGTACAAGCTAAATGTACAAGAATATCCAGATATGTCATCTTTGACTTTTCAAACACTAGTTGAATGGTCAACTTTTGCCCTTAGATTCAAAAAATAATTTCAGCATGAGTTGATTTTATCTCGTTTTAACAACCGCAACCTCCAGCATCGTCATTAATTATATAGACGGTGCTTTTTTTATGCCTTAGTTTTTAATTTTATTTACGAGCTTTGCTTTTGCTTAAACGAAGGAGTTGATTAAAAGTTTTTAAAAATTTGATCATGCAGTGATCCCCCTTGATATAGTGGCATATTAATCTACTTGACAGGTATAACTTTAGTGAAGAGTACAACCAGGATTCGGTAGGGTTGAAACTACAAATATTGGGAGGTTAAAATTGACTCGATGCCCCGTGTACGTCTACTTTTATACTAATTCCCACCAAAGTTTTATCCTGGATTAGTAGTTAGAACCATGATCGAGTATCAAAACTGCCTAATTTTCTTGATGATAAAGAAAGGAATGATAAACATGTTGACTAAAATCAACTAGATATAAGAATGAATCCTGAAAATGGGTAGGATAATTAGAGAATAATCTTTTCATTTTTTTCCTGTAGAGGTCTGTATTTTATTATTCTTTATCAGTAAATACTACAAGTCGCTCGGAAAAAGTTTTCTCAGCCTTATTCCAAACTCCCGCGCAGGTAATAAGATTAAGATGTGCTTTCCCGTCACTGGAACTAAATATGCTAGAAGAATCCTCATCCTTGCCGTATCTCTGAATTTCGCGCACAACAAAAATAATATCCCTCCCTTTTTCATCTTCAATATATATTTTATCGTCTTTATGTAATTTATGTAAGTTATCAAACACATGTGGTATATTATTAATCGTGCCAAAGTGTCCGGCGATAACAGCGCTACCATTTTCCCCTGGTCGTAGTCCGAGATTAAACCACCCTACATTTACAGTATCTTTTGGTACATCCATTGCTCCATCTTGTGTAAGACCCACATACTCAACAGGAGCATCAACATTTATGCTTGGAATTTTAAGAAGAGTTGGTAACCCAACCCGATCAATATCCAGGTCAGAATTCACTATTTGTTGAGGAGAGCTGCTACTTGAGGTGACTGCCACTGAAGCTAAAGAATCACTTTGGCTTGAGCTTTGGGGGATAAAATAAAAAAGGAGAGTGGTAAAAAGAACTAACCCCGATAGAATAACTAATAATAGTATTATCTTTGATAAGATTTTTGATTGCATAAATTTTTCAGAGAGCTCATCTCTCTAAGTGTCAGCAGATGAAGTTGATCTGGCTCTTATTTTCGTTGTTTTCTTTGAACTAAGTAAAATGAGGACAGGACAGCAAAAATTCCAGTAGGAATAATGACACTCCAAGTTGATGTATTACTTTTGTCTTCGGGATCAATCCCCGTATTCGGTAATTTTGGAGAGGTTGTTGGAACTACTGTAGGTGCTATTACAGACGCAGGAGTTGAAGTTACTGTTGATGTAGATGTGGACGACGAAGTAGACGCAGAAGGAGGTACTACACATGTCGCTTTGGTAATGATATTTGCATCTAATGTAACCGCACCATTACGCGCTAATACCCGACCCTCAAAGTTTGCACCAGTTGTAAGAGTAGCCGATGTCAAAGCCAGGATATTTCCCTTGAAAGTAGAGTTTGTTCCAAGTGTCGCAGAACTTCCGACTTGCCAAAAGACATTGCAAGCTTGAGCACTATTAATGAGGACCACATTACTAGCTCCAGCAGTGATAAGTGTGGAGGCGCTTTTGAAAATAAAAACTGCATTGGGATCACCCGCCGCATCAAGCGTCAGAGTTCCTGTTATCCCAAATGTACCAGGCACAGAGTCATACACACCAGCGGTTTTATTTGTTCCTCCGAGCTCTACGGGTATTGTGGAAACTGGTGTTTGTCCCAGGGCGTTATCATAGGCAGTAGTTAGACCTATTTGGGCCTGGACTGCTGTAGAGTTAGCTATCTGTTGTGTTCCGTTAATCGAGCCTGGTGGAAAACCCGTAACTGCAGAACCCGGACTTATTCCAAAATTTCCATTTATCACACTAGAACCATTATTAGTTATGGCGGAGCCAGCCAGAACTGCAAAACTGTCAGCAGCACCAAGATTTACTGAGGTTGCGGCTAAGACTACAAGATTTGATGTGGTTGTGGCTATTAATAGACCAGTTATACCAAGAGTAAATGCTACAACCAATACAGCTATTGGCTTTTTATAAAGTTTTTTAATAATGTTTTTCATAAATAAATATACCTTAGGTTGGAAAGTTTTTATACCTTGTCAAGCCCTCGAAATGCTAAACACGACTCTCTAAACTTTTTTACTTAAATTTGTTAGGTTTTGTCGTTCAAAATACCTCCTAAAATCAACAGGAATATCTTTAATGGTAGTCTGGATTCTATGGTGATTGATTGAATAGTAGATTTGCTTGTAGATGACTAGGATGGCTTCTTCAAGTGTGTTGTGCTGACTCAAAAATTACCCAGTTGGGCAAAGTTGCACATTTTAACCAAATGTGTATCAGGGATTCTGACTTACCTTGTATTTAAGGCATCAATCGTCATTTAGCTTGCCCAGAAATCCATCCAGTTTGAACCCCCTAATCTTGGATGGATTAAAGTTGAGTGAATCCTGATTGGCGATCCCTTCCGAATTATTCTAACTTAATGTCTGAATAGGTTAAGTATTGGCTATACAAAAGCACAACACTTACAGAGTAGTCTCTTTGACTACTCTTTTTTTTTACGTCCTAGTTTTTGATTTATTCCTAGTTTTTTTAATTTTATTTACGGGCTTTACTTTTGCTTAAACGAAGGAGTTGATTGAAAGTTTTTAAAAATTTAGTAAACCCTTTAAAATATTCACTAATTGTCGTAATGCTTAACAAATCTCCCCAGATTTTAATTACCCAAAATAAAATTGCTACAATATTTAAAACTATTGAAACACTGGGGAAAATCGCGCTTAAAGTAATCACTATCCAAAAAGGAATATATCTAAACCAGGGAGAGAGAGCTTTTTTTAGAGATTTAACCCCTTGCATTTCACGCTCAAAATTACTGTCACTTTCTAATTTATAATAAAAAAAGAAATCAGAAACAAACAAAAAAGAAAGCATGATAGTCCATACAATCGCAAAGACATTCATTTGGTAGACTACATCATTCAGAGAAAAACTCGTCAAACTATTTGCCACTTGAGAGTTAATTGTGCTCAGATTATAATTATTTGTGTAAACAGGCGTTGAGCTAGTAACGCTTTGATTGCTTGTGGATTGAAACAAATCTTGGGGCATTGAAATTAGACGATTGCACTCAGACTATCAGCAGAGAAAATCTCTGTCAAATTAATTGTATTTATGAATTTACCTTGAATTTCCCAGTATTCACAAGTCTTAAAATTTTGAATTTCAGTTTCACGAGTGCACAGCAAACGAAGGGCAGGGGACTGAACTCGGCCTGCACTTAAATGACGGTTCCCGAGGTTTTGCCAGAGAACAGGAGATAGTTTATAACCAACTAATTTATCCAATACTTGCCTTGCTTGTTGAGCTGAAACAAGATGAACATTCAATAATCGTGGATTGTTTACAGCTTTAATAATAGCCTCAGCAGTAATCTCATGAAACTCCAAACGCTGAATTTTTGATTTGTCTTTTATACCAAATACATCGGCTAAATGCCAAGAAATTGCCTCGCCTTCACGGTCGGCATCAGTAGCAAACAAAATTCCATCCTTGGAAGCTTTCGCTAATTTTTTTAACTCACTAATTACCTTAGTTTTATTTTCATCAACTTCATACATCGGTAAAAAACTATTGTCGATATCAATTCCACTAATTAATAACTTACGACCATCGGCAGTTTTTTTGTCATTACTAAGAGAGCGGATGTGTCCAACAGAAGCCCTTACTACAAAGTTTTTAAACTTAGGATTTTTAGCAAAAATTTGAGCGATAGTTTTAGCTTTTGCGGGAGATTCAACGATTACGAGCATACCAATTATAAATATATTCAATTATTAAAAATAAAAAACACACTCTTGTCGAGACAGAAAAATTACGATTACAATTTCTGTTGTTATTCAACAATGAGTTTTAGTAACTTGGAGATTCAAAATGGCTAAGAGAAAACCTGTCAGAAGTAAAAGAACCAAACTAATAGTAAAATTAGTGCTCTTTATCTACGCTACTTGCATTCTTTGGGTTTTGTTTGGTCCATTAGGAATTTATTTTCCAATTTTCTCTTTCTTTGCATCTACAGGTTTTATACCAGGTACAATAGTAGCAATAATGCTGTTTCTGGTACTCTCCACTACGCTTCCGATTTTTTAAGTATCTAGCTTAAAGTCTCAGCTGATTTTTAAGAAAGATTTTGTTAATTCCAACCCACCTAGTTTTATTACAGAACTAGGAGTTTTTTTAAGTCTTTTTTCGGGATTTTTTAGTTGGTACTTTTACTTGACTAGAAATACAAAAAACAAGTATATTCAGTCATCTTTGAGCATAGATTAAATCTATGTCTGTTTTTCTAAAAAATTATGTCAAAAAAAACAATTGCTGAAATTCTAAAAATTAATGATAGCTCCAATACGGATTCTAACAATGAAGTCAAAAAAAAACGCTCCTCATCAGATCGTAAAAGACTCACCATTGGCTCTGCTAAAACTGTCAAAGTTAAAGCTCCCAAAATTACTAAAATTTTAAACAAAAAAAGTACAATAAATGTCGGAATTTCAGAAGACAAAAAAGAAAAACGACAAAATGCTCGCTTAAAAGAAATTAATCAATTCAATAGTAGCCTTGATGATATTTTAGATTTTACTCCTGCTAAGCCAAAAAGTGATGAAATTGTTACTCGAAAAGGAATTTTGGGACTAAATCTAGTCTCAACTGCTGAATTAAACCGCCAAAAAGCTTTGACAGATGAAAATATCGAAGAAAAAGGAAGTAGGAGGTATTTAACTCGTGAAGATGGTGTGAAAGTTAAAATGAAAAAAAAGACTAAGGTTAGAGATTCAAAAAACAAGGGTAAAACTCTAAAGAAATTTATTGATAATGATGCATCACTCTACCCTGAATTTCAAGGACAAAGTTTACAATTTCAACAACAAATAGTCGATGTTATCAAACAAGGCGTTACTCGAGGATTCGTAACTGAAGATGAAGTTTTATATGTTTTACCTAACCCAGAAAGTAACATTTCGCTTCTAGAAGATATCATTGATCTCTGTGAAGATAGCGGAGCTCCAATGAGTTTTACAAATACACTTGATAATCTTTGGACTAGTTTAGATGACAACGATTCTAACAACGACCTAGAAAAGCAATTGGCTGATAAATTGGCTGACACTAATGGAATTGATGCTGATTCGGCTGAATTAACTGACGATGCCGCTCAAAACTATATTCGTGATATTTCTCGCTACCAATTACTTAACAAAGATCAAGAAATTGAGCTAGCAAAACGCATAGAACAAGGAGACCAAGGAGCAAAGAGAGAATTAAATAACTCGAATTTAAGGCTTGTAGTTCACGCGGCTAAAAAATATATGGGTCGTAATCTAGCCTTTCTTGATTTGATTCAAGAGGGTAATATGGGACTTTTACGTGCGGTTGAGAAATTTGATTGGAGACGCGGTTATAAATTTAGTACGTATGCTAGCTATTGGATTGAACAAAGTATCAGACGTGCGCTGGCTGATCAAAGCCGCTCTGTCAGACTTCCAGTTCACGTAGAAGAAAAATTAAACAAGTTCCGCAGAGAACGTAAAGCCTTAGTTGATAGCCTAGGTCGTGAGCCAACTGATGATGAAATAGTAGAAGTATTAGAAATTGATATTGATACAGTCTATTACTTCAAACGTATCAATCAGGACACAGTTTCAATTGATAGTATGGTAGGCTTCTCGGAAGATAGTGATACATTGATGGTTGAAATGATAGAAGATGAATCAACAATCCAACCAATTGATGAAGCCTCAAATAGAATATTAAGATCTCACATTATGAAAATCGTAGATGATTGTTTGGAGGCTCGTGAGCGTAAAGTCATTCTACTCAGATTTGGACTCGATGGAACTGGAATCGCTCACACACTAGAAGAAATTGGAGATGTGTTCCAAGTTACTAGAGAGCGTGTTAGGCAAATCGAAGAAGTTGCTTTGAATAAAATTAGAAACCATGCAGATAGCCATAAACTTGCAGATTTCCTAGAAGGAATTCAACCTAATTATTTTGCACCTAAAGAAGAAGTTGTGCTCCGCCCTAAAATTCAAGTAAATAAAAAGATTTACCTAGATCAGGTTCTAACAGCAATGGAGGATCTCATAGGAAATAAGGAGTGCAGTATGTTTCTATTGCGAGGCGAGATGGGGACTGGTAAAACTACTTTAGTTCAAAATGTCTGTAAGTTAATTGGAGTAAATGGAGAAGTTACCTCACCTACCTATTCACTGTCTCAAAATTATGAAATCAAAAAAGGAGGATTGGCAGGAAACGCCAACTATACAGGGATTGCTCACCTTGATCTACATCGCTTAGCCACAATTGAAGAATCCGATATGGGTTGGATAATTGAAGAGCTTGAAAAACCTGATCATATTATCTTTGTAGAGTGGCCAGAAAAACTATTAAAAAGAGAACAAGATTTGCAATACATTGGTCGTAAATACTGGATTATTGATTGTAGAATAGATAAAAAAGGAGAACACTACTTCCGTTTTAAAGAAAGCTAAGTTAGTTTTTGACAAACCTTTATTTTTAACAAAGTGTCTCAAACAAATTAACAATTACTACTTTATTATTGCCTGTGTCTATTAGATCAATTTTGAAACGAACAAGTATTTTTACAATTATAAGCTTTACAGTTTTAAACTCTACTGCATCGTGTAGCTTCCTACCAGCTTTCTTACAACCAAAAACTGTTCCAAATTTAGTTTATGGTATCTTGAAAAAAGATCCAACTAATTCACAAATAAAAGCCAGCGGATTTGTAAAAGCAAACGCAGTTAAGCGTGATGGTGAAGTAGATTCACAAGGATTAAGCAAATTTACAGTCAAAAAAGTGGTAGAAGTCTCCAAAGACATTATTTTTATTTTAACTAATGAAAAAGGTCTTTTTAGAAGTAGTGATGCAGGTTTTACTTGGGAGAGAAGATACGTTTTCCCCGTTGAAAGTAGCGAGCAAGACGCCAAAAAAAAGGATACAGAAATTGCTACTAAAATTGCTCAAAACGACGCTTTTAAAATTAAGAATTTTGTAGTTGATAAATCCAATTCAAAAAATATTTTTATAGTTGGTCTCGGTGTTGATTCTTTAGGAAAAGTTTATCAAACTTCTGATGGAGGAGACACTTTCAAAATAAAATATTCGGAAGTTGATGCAGGAATTAACGTAATAGATGTTACAATTGACCCAAAAAATCCTCTGAGAGTTTATATTTTATTAACTAAAGGCGCCCTTATTAGGAGTTTTGACGGTGGCAATAACTGGGAAAAAGCTTACACATTTGTAACTGCCCCTGTAGTTTTAGATTTTGTTCCTGAATTTGGAAACACTTTTTATGCAGTAGACGCTGTAACTGGGCAATTTTATACTAGCAGTGATGATGGAAATACTTGGAATGCTAAGCAATTAAAATTAGAGCAGCCAGACAAAGTAGATGAGAAAGGAGTTAAAATACCAACTCCACCAATAGCCATTACTAGTATTACTAATATTATTCCCGTAGCCGTAAAAAACAGCAATAAACGTCAATGGCTTATGATTGCAAATGATGAATTAATTGTTACTCAAGACATCAATGAAAACTTTAAAAAAATTACTTTGCCAATCCAAAATGAACAAACTAAAATTGGAGATATAGCTTATGATACTAAGACAGGAATTGATCATCTTTATGTAGCTCTAAAAGATAAGTTATTGGAGAGTAGGAACAATGGGCAAGGCTGGAGCTGGAATACTAATGACTTAATTCAACTAAGTGATCCTATAGGAGAAATTCAAAAAATAGTCATTTCTCGTGATAATCCAGATATAATTTATTTAGGATTAACAGCCCCTGCTAAAAAGAAAACTGGATATTTTGCCCAATAATATGCTTGAGAGAAAGATTAAAGAATTTCGGCTAGAATTCGAACCTCGTTTAAACAAATTTTTTGATTCTAAAATATTAAAAGCTAGCACAATGAGTTTTGAAATGCAACATAATTTGAGCCAAATCATACGAGTCAGCACTTTAAAACAAGCTAAAAGAATACGACCTATTCTAGCTTATTATGGATATCTAGTAGCTGGCGGGGACAAAAGTAAAAATCTTGAATTAATTTATAATCTCGGGATCGGACTTGAGATTTTTCACTCCTCAGCACTTATATGGGATGATATTATAGATCAAGGAATAGAGAGAAGGGGTGAGCCAACCATAGAGGCCCATTACCAAAAATACTTTACTCGTAGCCTTGGGACAGTTTCACTTGCTAAACACAACGCAATGTCGTCATCTCTCCTTGCAGGGGGTCTTGCTATGTCGATTGCTGACTCTGCAATAAGCGAGCTCCCTGGCAATCTGAGAGAATATTTTTTTGATATGGCTTTTGAGCTTTTTGGTGGTCAAATTGATGATTGTTTTGGAGTTGGTCTAAGTGACTTTGAAGACTTGAGTGAACAAAAAATTTTAACCATGTTACAAACTAAAAGCGGTAACTATTCAATTCAAAAACCAATTATCATGGGTATGATTCTGGCTGACCCAGAAAAATCTTTAGAAAATTTGTCAAAAAATACAGAAATCCAAAAGATGACAGAAATTACAGAAAAAATTGGTTTGATTTTTCAATTAACTGATGATATTTTAGGTATCTTTGGACATGAGGATGTCACAGGAAAATCTAATATTTCTGACATTATAGAAGGGAAAAAAACTCTTTTAATATACCGAACTTTTCAAGCGTCCAGTCCCGTTGAAAAACTTAGAATGCGTAAAGTTTTAGGTGAGCAAAACTATAATCTCGAAGAAATCAGGTGGCTTAAAAACCACGTTACTAAACTTGGAGTTTTGGATAATTTAAAAAAAGAATGTCAAAGTCTAAATAATTTAGTTCAAACAGAATTGAGAGAAAATTTCGATCTAAAAAATAAAGGCATTGAATTTATCAGCCAATTCAGCTATTATTTATTAAATAGAAGCAAATAGAACATAGTAAAATTAACAACGCAAGAAAGACGAAATAAGCTATAATCAGTCTCTTTGTTAGTTTTGAAGGATTAACTTTATTAAAAAAATATAATAAGACAGCTTAATACAATTTGCTTATTTAATTTGAGTAAAGCAATACTCATAGTAAGGAAAATAAATATAAAGAAAGAAAGAAATTATTAATTTCATTAAAAAGCGCGAACTTAGTTTTTTTGCTTAGTTTTTTTATACAAATAAATTTTGACAAACTCAAATTAGTTTTTTTTAATTAAGACATGTCTAATAAATTACTATCGTTTGAAATTATCACTAAAGAATTAGCCGGACTAGTCTCGCTTTGCAATAATATCTCACCTAAAAAGAGTGAAATTGACTTATTTACCCACACTAAAGTTGAGTTCCTCCAAAATCAAATTAAACTATCTTCTACTAACGGCAGTATATTCTATGCAGGATCTCTTAAAATTTCTAGCTTAGAAGCAAACCCTGAGAATAACTTTTTGATTAAAACTGATGTTTTAGCTAACGTTTTAAATCTAATTAAAGATGAAACAATTACAATTAACTTAAATTTAGAAAAACTAACTTTGCAAATTGTCGGTGCAAAGAGCAAAAATCAACTCCGAATCAGTGTCGACAGTATCGGTGATTTTGTTTTACCTGCTTTAAACAAAGAAAAAATTAACTGCCGCCTTCAATCTAAAGCTTCAGACATTTTAGAGTCTAACAAAGCAGCTTTCATCGCTGTTGGATTACCAAAAAATGTTTACCAGCCAGAGTTTTTAAATCTTTGTTATACAGTCCTACCTAACACAAATAACTTAATCATTGTATCTACTGATAGATTCCGTATTTCTCGCAACCAAATTGAGACTGAATACCTTTACATTTCGCCTGAAAACTCACAAAAAGAAAAAATTAATTATTTAATCCCACCTAAAACTCTCCACTTCCTTGCAAGTGCAATAGATGAAAAAAAAGAAATACTTGAAATTATTTTTGAAGAGAATTACATCTATTTTGAATTAAACAATAGCTTATTAATCGCTCGCTATGGAGATGGAGTTTATCCTGACTATGAGAGAATTATTCCTAAAACTTTCGAATGCAATATCGAGATTAACACAGCTGATTTCATTAACGGTATCAAGCAAGTTCTTTGGTGCCTTCGTACCGATATTTACAAGTCAGTTAGTTTAAATTTTAACCCAACCGAAAAAACTTTAACATTTAATTCTAGAAATAGCGAAGGAGACACAGGAGAGTATGGCATTGGTTTAATAAATTATGAGGGGTCTATAGAGAATTGGTCACAAGCTTACAATGCTCAATACTTACTTGATTATATTAATTTACTAAAAACTGAGACTTTTAATTGGGAATGTAATATTGGTAAACCTAGTGTCCTATCACCCAAAGATTTAAAGCAAAAGCAAATTTATCTTTGCAGTGGATTAAAGTAACCAATTCCAAAAGCCAGCACTAGCCTAAATAGCTTTTTTGTGCTATGCTCTTTTCTAGTTAATTTGATTAACGGCAATCATTGCTAACGATAAGCAAAGAGTCTGACTTTCTCTTGACAAAGACTAGCAAAATAGTCTAATAAAAGACGGATTTTTTGCTTAAACTCAAAATATTTATGAACCTCACTATTAAAAATCAAATTTTAACATATCTAGACTTATTAATAAAGGAATTAGATCTAGAATACAATGTATTAACCTCGCAAGAAGGCGACCAAGTACGCTTTAATATCCAGACTAAACCCGATAAGCAGAGCTTAATTATTGGTGACAATGAAGAAACACTTGCTGCAATTCAACATATACTTAGAACCTTAGTCCACAAGAATTACCCAACCGATCGTTCACATTTTATTTTAGATATTAATAATTATCGAAAAGAGCGTGAAAATCACTTAACAACTAAATTACCTAATTTAATTAGTAAATACACTCTAGGTATGGGTAAAAGCATTGTTTTGACTGGTTTAACTAGCTATGAAAGATTATTAATTCACAGATATTTATCAGATATTAAAGATATTCAAACCATTTCAGTTGGAATGAGCACGGCCCGTAAGCTATTAATTATGCCAACAAGTGAAGCTGGGGTTAGCGGACTTGATAACGCTATGGTTATAGACATTACGATGATTATAGACATGAAACTAGGATAATAATCCTGTATGACTCGCGAAGAAATTACTGTAGAATTGAAATTGTCTTTTGTGCAAAATTCTCAAAATGATTTGTATCAAAAAATTTCTGAATCTAAATATTACGATGAAATCCTTAATCTCTTGTTCTCAAAATTAAATAATCTAGTAGATGAACAAGAATTTATAGATACAAAAAAGCATTTATTAGATGATATTTTGAGCAATAATAACAAACTTTGTACTGCAAGTCTTAGAGCCCCTGAAGGGTATAATTTAACTCAAGCAATGAACACTAATAGCTTATTGTTTGAAAAGTTTGGTGGACATCCTCAAGCCGCTGGCTTTAGTGCGATTGGTAATAATTTGAACCAAATAAAAGAAGCATTAACTCTTTCACTGCAAAATCAATCAACGCTGGTCGCTCAAGACTCTAAAATTTATATCTCAAAAGAAACTTTAGAATTATTACCTCCAAGATGGAAATTTCTAGGAAAGCAAAAACAAATAATTGAAGTTGGTATTAATCAACTAAATTTAGAATTACTAATTCAAATTTTAAAATTAGATCCTTTTGGAATTGATTTTCCCTTACCTCAGTTCTTGTGTGTTCTAAAATCAAATCAAATTAAAAGTTATAAACTCCTTGGAACTGAAAATAAACATATTAAAATTTATTTTTGGGAAACGAATCTCTCAGTTACAGCTTTTAACGTAGAGAATATTGACAAACTAACTATTATACTAGATGAAAAAAGCTCAACAAAAAATATATTATTAGTTAGTAAATTAAGTGAAAACATCTGGCGTGAAACTAGAACTTTAGAATTAATTGCTGAATATGTCAGTTATTTTAATTAGCCCTGATTAGCCCTGATTTATTCCTTAAATTATACTTTCTGTGTTCCGGATACTTATCACTCCTTGATTTTGACAGTATTGAATCTTTCCTACTAAATTTTTGTTACAATTTTTTTGGCTATCAATCCATTTAATATTAGAGTATTCTACGATAAGCGGATTTAATTGTTCATAATCGAGCCAAATCGAATCAATGCTGTAATTATCAGTTTTATCACCATTACTACTATTTTTCCTGTTTAAATTATGAATAAAAAAACGTTTTAAATCATTATCATACGATAGCTTAATAATAGTGTTTTCAATATTACTTTGATCAGGCAAATTAACAATTTGTTGCTGTTTACTAAATAAATTCCAAATTACCAATTGATTACTTGTGTTAAAAATACCTACTCCACGATTTGTGATAACCACGAGCTTAGCTTGATTATCTATAATATGAAATGAATAATCAGGAAAAATTTGAATTACCTTGTTGTTAATTTTAACTATAAAACCTTGAATAAAGTTTAGAACTTCAAACTCTTTAATCTCATTTAGCAAACTTAAATTTTGATAAATTTTAACCAAATTAACTTTCTTATCATCAATAACTTGAGCTTGATACAAAGCATCTGATTTAACTACCCAAACAGTATTATTTTCGCTGACAAAAAGTTGATTAATTCCATCATCTAAAAATGTAAACTGGCCACTTATATTACTATAATTCCATAATTGATTAAATTGATTGATGAATATGATTGAATCATTGAGGCAAAAAAGTTTCTTAGGTTTATTCAAAATGTTACTTGAATTAAAATTAACACCAAATAAGTTAGAGGAGTTTTTATAATTTAAAACCAAATTGTTTTTTTGATCGTAATAGCAAGCCTCATTCAACTGATCCAGCTTTAGTTTCTCTGGTAAATTATCTACTTTGTCATAAATATTAACAGCAATTTCTGGTCCTAATTGGCTATTTTGTAAGATATTTTTGTAAGATATTTGCTTCGATTCACTATTGAATGAAAAAATATGATTGTCTATTAAAGCATCATTTTTGTTAATAATAAATGTTTGCTTAGGGTTACTTGGAAGAAGTGCAACTGGACTAATTCTAATAGTAGAATTTTGATTTTTTGGACTAATAAATTTAAATGTTTCAGTTAAAAAATTATCCTTTTTGATAGTAGCAACGAAGAAACTATCTTTTTGTAAACTCATATCTATTTTACCAAATTCACTAACAATTTGTTTATTAATCTCTATTTTTGAAAAAAGTGGTATGGATTCGACCGATAAGTTTA
This sequence comes from Minisyncoccota bacterium, assembly GCA_043772945.1. Classification (GTDB taxonomy): domain Bacteria; phylum Patescibacteriota; class JACMRA01; order JACMRA01; family JACMRA01; genus JAYVFR01. The sequence continues at coordinate 59,723 of JAYVFR010000012.1, forward strand.
AAACGCTATCTAGCTGACCAGTGTTTGAGTTAAATTTGTAGCCTAAAGAAAATGTTAAAATAACAGGCAGAACAATGAAAAATAGAATAGCAAAAGTAAAAAAAATATTTGTCTTTAGGTATTCTAACATATTTAGGAGGTATAGACACCGAGAAAAATCTTGATTAAATTATAATTTTAACGGTTGTTTAATTTTTGTGGGGCGGTTGATGAATTTAGTTTCTGTATTTTTGTTTTAAGTTTAACTTGGCTCCGAAGACAGGATTCGAACCTGTGACCAATTGATTAACAGTCAACTGCTCTACCGCTGAGCTACTTCGGAATTTTATTCAAGTGCAAACACCATCAGACACTCAATGTTTTTTTTATTTTCGTCAAATAGTTCCTAGCGGCTAATTTTTTATATTAGTTTCAACCGCCAGATTTGTACTGTAAAATTTCATAGTGTCTTGCTCCAGCAAAACATTATCATTATCTAAGTTAATATTTAGCTTAGCGAGACTAGGGTCGTTTTCCGATTCGATTAATATGTAGTTGGCTTTTGTATTTTCTACTAGATTAACAATTAATTGATTACGAGCATTAATTTTTTCTACTTGCTCATTATCAGTAAATTTTTTGTCAATATAATCAGAGACTAATTCGTTAATTTTAAGTTTACGCTCGTTTGTAATATTAACTAATTTACAATTAAGAAACAAATTTCTAGCGCTGATGGGAACATTTTTACTAAAGAAAGTTGTGAACTCTTTATTAAACGGTAGTATCAAAACAGTTTTAGAATTTGTGCAATATTGATTTATTTGCTTTAAAATAGTAGGCTTTTGATAATAATTAACATAATTCATGGAATTTTTAAAAATTAATATTCCTGTAATTGAAAGTGTAGTATAAACAAGTGCTAAAGCAAAGGCATACACCTTATTAATAGTAGATTTTAAACCAAATTTACTTATAAATACTAAACTAAAAATTAATATTAATATACTCATCACAGTAATTACTTTCTCATTCTCTAAATAAATTTTAAATTCTGGATGGTTATTAAGCAAAATATTTTTTTCATAATAATTACTTTGTAAACCAAGTTGATACTCACCTCCAAGATTATACATCATTATACTTGCTCCAATTAGAAACAATACAGGAGAAATATACTTAATAATTAAATTAAACCAGTGAATTCTATTAAAGATTGAATCATGAAAATCGTAAATTGATTTAGTATTTTTACGGTAATTCAAATATTCGTTAACAAAAAAATACACACTTAAACATAAGATTAAAACTGACAAACAAACAGCTAAAAATGGAGTAATAACAGCTATGCTAATAACCCCAAAAAGAGTTATTATATAAAGCAAAGCAATTTTAAAACGATTTGAACTAATAATCTGCTTATCATTTTCTTTAAAAACCTTAGCAAAAGGATATAAAGCAAAATTAAAATTAAGAACTACAAGCATTAAAATAGTGCTGAAATAACCTATTAATAAGTTGAAATTACCTTCCCAAAAATAATTTAAAGTCAGAGAATTATAAATACTAAAAGTAACACAAAATAGTATAAAAATGTTTTGAATTAAAATTTTCCACCCTTGATCACCGTCTCTCAAAGGTAGTATTTGGTATCTAATTAAAAGACTTAAATAACCGACTCCAAAAGCACCAAACGTAAACACTAACGTAAATACTACTTTATAAAATAGCTCGCTTGATAAATTGTAATCAAGCCAATACAAATTAAATTGCTGCAGCCAAGTATTAATATTTCCAAAAGATTTTTGAATAATTACATTTTTATCTGGAACTAATCCAAGAGATCGATAACTAAAATAGTCTTCAAAATTAAATATTTGCCAATTTAGAATAGCAACAAAAGCTGTATAAATAACCAAACTCTGAGTTAGTGTACTTTTTTGTAGAAATTTTAACCAAGAAACAGGATTAAATTTAGATTGAATTTTTTGCCAATTAGTCAACGAATAAGCATTTTTCGTTCTAAGGGCTATTTGATTAATTGATTCTTTAGTAGTTAGCATAAATTTCTTGTCACGAATTCGTGAAAAAATGCCAATATGTTTAATTTTAGGGTTAATTAAATCTTTAGAGTGTTTTTTATCTGACATATTTTATATCAAATTTATATAAATTCATAAACATTAAACAAAAGAATAAGAGACAAAGAGTGTTTCCAAATTATTTTCATTTTATATGAGTATATTGAATATAGAAACATAAAACCCAAAAATTGACAAGTACAGATATTCAAACTAGACATGAATTTATTATGAATCTTGAATTGTTTAAAACCCTCAATACAGTCAGTAACTGTATTAAATATCGTGATGAGTTATTGACATCATCTGAAATTAATAATATCAAACGGGATTTGATCAATGGATCTATTTATCAGAAGAAAGAGCTAGGGTCAAAGCTAGTTTTTATTCGTAATCAAATTAATACTACTTGTGATAATCAAATTCAACAAATCCAAACAGAGAAAGAGAAAGACAAATATATCGACTTTGATCTTAGCTTCCACTCTAACCGTTACAAACAAAAACAAAGCGCGCAGCTACACCCAATAACAAAAACTACTATTGAACTTATAGAAATTTTCAAACGCAAAGGTTTTGATATTCACAGCGGCCCGCAAATAGAAACACAATTAAATAATTTTACAATTCCTAACACTCCTGATTATCACCCAGCTCGTGGAATGCAAGATACATTTTTTTTAGAGAATGTTGATGACAACCATGAACCCCTTGTAATGAGAACTCAAACCACAGCAACCATTGCGGGCTATAACTACTCAAAAACTAGACTACCTTTTGGGTTTATTTCTCCAGGAGTCGTTTTTCGAGCTGAGAATATTGATGCAACCCATGATATAAATTTTCATCAATTAGAGATGTGGTATTTTGATCAAACTGTAACAATTAGCTCTCTTGTCACAATTATTCAAAATGTTTTTGCAGAATTTTTTAATGATCCTGATTTGCAAATTCGCCTTCGCCCAAGCTATTTTCCATTTACTCAACCCTCTATAGAAGGAGATATTTATTGCAAATGGTTTAAAAAAGGAACTTGGGTAGAGGTATTTGGCAGTGGAATGGCCCACACTAAAGTTATTGAAAACTTAGGAATGGACAGCGATAAAGTCCAAGGAATGGCTTTTGGATTTGGAATTACACGACTTGCTCAACTTAAATTAGAATTAACTGGACTTGCTCAATTTTATAGTGGAGACTTAACATTTTTAGAATCAAATTCAATTTAACCTTGACAAATTTGAAATAGTAGTCTTGTTTTGTATTAAAATTAATAATACATATTCTGTTTAAAAGTCCATTATGTCTAAAGTGAATACCATTATAGAAGAATTAAAAACATTAAGTCTGCTAGAAGCTGCTGAATTAGTCAAATCAATCGAGGAAACTTTCGGTGTTTCAGCCTCAGCTCCTGTAGCTATGGCCTCTGCCCCTACTGGTGGGGACGCTCCTGCAGCTGTTGAAGAAAAAAGCGAATTTGATGTAGTAGTTGAAGCTGTTCCAGCTGATAAAAAAATCGCAATTATCAAGATTGTTAAAGACAAAAAATCAGTAGGTTTAGGTGAAGCTAAAACTATAGTTGAAAGCGCTCCTTTCACACTAGCTGAAAAAATTAGTAAAGAAGAAGCTAACAAACTAAAAGACGAATTATCTGCGGCAGGTGCTACCGTTACTTTAAAGTAATTAATAACACCAAATAAATTAGATACCTAATTACATTAAACTACTTTCACATTTTTAGAAGGTAGTTTTTTGTTGTCTTTATTGCTCCTACTTCCCCTCATTGCCTATAAGAGAAAAATATATTTAGCTTTGTTTAAGATCAAAAAAATATGAAAAATATATAATATGAAAAAACAAGATAATAAATTTTTGGAAACGTTACTACTCGTACCAATACTAATCGGGACGCCAATTTCGTTGATTATTCATACTATAGTTTTTATAATCTTTTTAACTGCCCCTAAATGGACTAACATAGAAGCTGACTCAATTAATTTACTCTTAACAACCATTGTTTCGCTTGAGGCTATTTATCTATCATTATTTATACAAATGTCTGTAAATCAATCAAACGCAACTATCTCCGTTATTAAAGAAGATGTGGAGGAAATTCAAGAAGATGTGGAGGAAATTCAAGAAGATGTGGAGGAAGACGATGTCGAGAAAATTAAGAATAAAAACAACTCTAAAACAATTAAAATAGGCTATACCTCACTAAATAGTCAACAAAAAATTAATCAGCAAATTTTAAGGGAGCTACAGGAAATAAAAAATGAATTAAAGAATTTTAAGAATTAAACTTAAATAATCTTTTGCTTCTGCTAAATCTTTTGTCTCCATTAAAATAGACCTAATCTCTGCCGAATTATGAAAATTTGATAAGTAAATTTTAAAGTATTTTTTTAAAACATTGTAATTTTTAGCTTCGCCCCAAGTTTTTTCCCATAACTCTAAGTGGTAATTTAATAAATCAAACCTGTCTTTTAATGACACAGTAGTTTTTTTGCGGTTAAAAATGTAAGGATTCTGAAAAACCCCCCTACCAATCATAACCCCATCTACCCCTAAATCTTTCACTAGCATGTCTGACTGCTGAAGGGTTGTAATATCACCATTAGCAATAATCAAGGGTCTTTTTTTTGTATCGATTCTTTTTGTGCCGTAAATTTCTTCTCGCAAACTTACCACTCTGGCTATTTGATCGTAGTGGCACGGTACATTTGATTCTTCTTTAGCCGTTCTACCATGAATAGTTAAAGCCTCTAAATCAGAACATTCATTGAACAAAAAGCCTATCCATTCCTCTGTTTGAATCTTATCAAAACCTATGCGTGTTTTAATACTTACAGGGATTTTAGAATCCGTAGCTTCTTTAACAGCATTGTATATTTCCTTAGCAAGAGAAGGGTTTTTAATTAAAGCTGAGCAAGCACCTTGTTTAACTACGTTTTTAACAGGGCATCCCATATTAATATCAACTCCGTCAAAACCAAGCTCTAAAATTGTTTTTGTGGTTTTGTAGTAATCCTCTGGTTTAGTTCCCCATATTTGAGCCACAATTGGTTTTTCACTTTTGGAATATTTTAACCTATGTGCTATTGCTCCCATACCTGCAGATTGCATACCTTCACAATTTGTGAACTCCGTAAAAAAAACATCTGGCCTACCTGCCTTAGCTATAACCCTTCGAAATACTGTATCCGTAACATCCTCCATGGGTGCAAGTACAGTAAATCCTTTATCTAGTTTTCTCCAAAAAGACATATATTCTAAACTTATTCAAAAAGAATTTCTTGACAAGATTAGAAATATTCTCTTTTATATTAATGTGGTTACTCAAGGGTGTCAGTCCCAACCTTTTCCATCCGAACAGGGTCTTGAAATGACATTCCGCTGATGATACTTAGATGCAGATCTGTGGGAAAGTAAGCCGTAACCGTGTTAAATTTAATCTTTAAAATCACTCTAAAATCACCTATCGTGAAACTTTAGAGTTTTTTTATATCTAAAGACCAAGCAAAAAAGTTTATATGAGTTTCGAAGAAAAAAGAAATCAGCCCATCTGGCAAGAAATAGCTAGTAAAACTTATGATGTAATGGCACGTGAAAATGAGATTTTCAATAAATCAACCCCACATATTCTTCTCAAGAATGGAATTTTTATGCTCTTAAGCGATAGCCAATATTCAAGAATGTCACGTGAAAACAAATACAACTGTATTCAACAGCTTGGTTCATTATTCGGGATAGATTGTGCTCAATCCTTTAATCTAGCTAACATAATACTCTCACAAACTCTAGTTACATATAATCCACGTAAAAATAATCCAGGTAAAATGCTTGATTAATTTTATTAATTCGTTGTTTTATAAATATAACTAAAGTTTAAGCCGTGATTTGGATAATCCCTGCGGTAACTGTGATAATTTACATTTTCAAATGTATCTATTCTATCACAAGCAATATTATTTTGATTAACACCTAGTTGAATTAAGCTATCAATAATATAACCCATCGCATCTAATCTAATTGATTGTCTTTGTGAAAGAGAATTCAAACTCAAATCATTAGTTTTTAAATAATTATCAATAATATTTACATTATTAATAAAATGAGCTCCTAGCGGGTAAAAATACTTGTATTTATCAGGAATTTGACCAGAATCTTCATAGAAAGTTGTGTGATTAGCAAATTCTAAACTTGGACCTAAAAAACATTTTAATTGGTTTAAATCAATTTGATATTGAGTAACTAATAATTTAATTACTTTATCGAGTAACCCCTTAATAATTCCTTTACGACCTAGATGTACCGCTCCAATAATCCCATCCCCAGAAAATAGAAATGGAATACAATCGGCTGTATAAACCCCAATAGCAACGCCTTCAAGCTTAGTTATTATTGCATCTGTTTCAATTAAACTAGTATCTAAATTTAAATCATTTAGAATGTAGATATTATCACTGTGAATTTGCTTAACATATTTAATTGGAATTTGAATTTCAGACTGAATTTTATTAATTGAGCCTAACTTTAAATCTCCTTTAAAATTTATTTTTTTATTTAAGAATTTATACGTAATTGACATCTTTTAAAATAAACTACAAACAAAATTATTAGCAAATCACACTCAACAGCTTTGACAAAAAAAATGCAAATATAATAACAGCTTTAATATGAATATTATTACAGGATTACAACCGACGGGAGAGCTTCACATCGGAAATTATTTCGGAGCTCTTGAGCCAATGAAAAATAAGGTAAATACTTTATCTACTAAAGATAACTTCTACTTAATGGTAGTTGACTTGCACGCCCTCACAATTGAATTAGATTATGCAAATTACTACAAACAAATTTTAGAAAATTTAAGAGCCTACCTCGCTAGTGGAATTAACCTTAAGAATAAAAATGTGCATCTATTTCGCCAGAGTCATATTCCAGCCCACAGTGAATTGAATTGGCTCCTAAGTTGCTTTACTTATTTTGGGGAAATGTCTCGAATGACACAATTTAAAGACAAATCCAAAGAAAATAACTCTAATATTAACTGTGGTTTGTTTAGCTATCCGATATTAATGGCTTCTGATATTCTTCTTTACGATGCAGAGTGGGTGCCTGTAGGTGAGGATCAAAGACAACACCTTGAACTTGCTCGGGACATCGCTATTAGAATTAATAATAAATTTGATTCTGATATTTTTACTGTTCCTAAAAGTTACGATAAACAATTAGAATTCTTTAACCAGAGTTCGCCTCTCAGAGTTCGCTCTTTAGTTAACCCTGACAAAAAAATGAGCAAATCAAACTCTAATTTAAAAAGTAAAATTTTGCTATCTGACAAACCAGAAGATGCTCACAAAAAAATTATATCAGCTACAACCGATAACCTCTCTAATATTAACTGGGATTATAACAATCAAGCTGGAATTACAAATTTAATGCAAATTTTAGTCCTTACTAGCAATCAAGATATTGAAAAAGTTAAAAATGATTGGACAGGAACCGTCCGCTATGGAGATTTCAAAAAAGTTGTAGCAGACTCCGTTAGTAGTTTTTTGGCAGATTACCAAAGCAGGCTTACACAAGTTACTATCAACGATGTTTTACACACTCTTTCTACTAGTGAAATTCAAGCAAACTTGCAAGCTAAACATGTACTACTGCGTTTTCAAAAACATTTAGGCATAAAAAAATAGCTTCACTTCAAACCACTCAGACTATTTACGAAAATTTACTTTACCCGTTCCTTCAAATTCTTTAAGAAGTTTCAAAAAATCTTCGCTGCTTTCAAAGTTTCCAAACATTGCCCAATAGCAAATATAAGCCGCTTCATCTTGGGCTTTTAAACTTTTAAGGACTATTTGACCAATTTTAGTCGATTTAATTGGGTTTTTCTCGGTTTCTAAGATATTTTCAATAATTTTTTGAATTAATAACTTAATTTTAGAATCGCTAATTCTTCGTTTATTGAAAGCTTTGCGAATCCCTTCTTCTAATTTGTGGATACTAAAAGCCTGAATTGTCCCAGCACGCTTTTCTACATCTAAGTCTAATGCAAGCAATTCCTCTAATGTTGTGAATCTATAAGCACATTTAAGACACTGGCGACGTCTTTTAACTCCCAGTTCATTTTGACGAGAATCAAGTACTTTATTTTGGTCAGAATGACAGCGAGGGCAAAACATATTTTTGAATAAATTTTAAATTGGATTATTATTTATAAAATTAATTATTTGATTCACAGACTGATCAATAGTTTGATTACTAGTGTCAATTAGAGTTGCCTCGGGCACACGAATTAAAGGAGCGTAGTCACGTTTCATATCGTTTCGGTCCCTTTCTAGAATCTCAGTCAAAACTTGGCTTTGGGTGATCTCGCTGTCTCCCTTATTTTTTAAATCTCGTAGTCTTCTCTGAGCTCTAACTGTTGGGTCAGCATCAACGTAAAACTTGTAATTAGCTTCAGGAAATAAATGAGTTGCGACGTTACGACCTTCGCAAATTATATCACCTTTAATCTTACCTCCTATTAGTTGAACAATTGTAGTTATTTCCTCAGGATATTGACTTGCTATTAGAGATGTTTGTTTCGATATATTATTTTGATGTAGAAGAGGCTTAATGTTTAAGCTTCCCAGCCAAACCTCGCTAGTGTTAGTCTCTTTATTCCAAATATATTTAATTTTTCCCATTTCAACTGGTTCAATTATTTGAATAGGGTTAGTTATCCAAATTCCAAGCTCAGGATGAGTCAAAATATAAGCACACATTCTATAAATTTCCCCGCTACAATAATTTGTTAAATTTAATTTATGAGCTAGGATTGAGCAAATTGTTCCTTTACCTGCTCCAGCAGGCCCATCAACAGCAATAATCATATATAATTAGAACAACGAAAAACCTCTCTTATGTCAATTTTTGACTAAATAGTTTTTTTATTGTTACGGTTGAGACGGAGACCTGCAAGTTACGCTTAAAACCAAAATGCAGGAATATTTACAAGTTATGATTCAGCAAAATGAACTTCAAATTGACTTTTGGTACAGACACCTTGAAACAGGAGATAAAGTTCAAGTTACGAGCTTTGGTGATGACCAGGTAAATTTCACTCCAGAAAATCAAGGAAACTCAGAAATCCAGTACTATCGTACTGTTGAAGAGTTCTGCCAGAGTTATGAGCCTGTCAACCGTTAAATGAAAAAATTGATTTTTAAGTAGCGCTTTCTATTTCCCGCAAATCATGCGGGGATTTTTTTGGGTCTATTTCTGTAAGCCTTGTTTAAAGCTGACAGTTAGTTTAAATTGATTGAGAATCTTTTATAACTATAAAATATATAATAAAACATGGCTAGGCTTTATCAGATACACCTCAGACAGTTTATGGTGGGAAATGACTACAATAATAGCTTCAAAAATCTTAGAGAATTTCCTATTAAGTTTCTGGATTATCTACAATCCCTGGGCTTTAGTCATTTGTGGCTAATGGGAATTTGGCAGCTGCCAACTGATTCGCGACAATTAGATTTTAGTTTCCAAAACTTTCCTAACATAAGCAGGGATAAGCTTATTTCATCAGTATTTGCAATCGATAGTTACAATATTGATCAAAATCTTGGATCTCTCGACGATTACTTGTTTGTTAAACAGGAAGCTAATAAAAGAGGAATTAAAATTATTTTAGACTTCATTCCTAATCACTTTGGCATTTTTTCTAGCTTTACTCAAACTAATCCTGAAATATTCCTTAAAATTAGAAATGAATTCCAAAACGGTAGGGATCCAAACTATCCCGCGTGGCTAGACACAGCTCAGCTAGATTATTCGAAACAAATTACTCACGATTTTATGGCGAAACAATTACTTAATATTAGTAAAATTTGTGATGGTGTTCGGGTTGATATGGCCATGCTCTTATTAAATTCAGTGTTTGAGAAAACTTGGAGTTTTAAAATTGAGAATCAAAAAGAATTTTGGAGTGAATCTCTCTCAGCTTTAAAGAAATTTAAAACAGATTTTATTACCATTGCTGAATGCTATTGGAACTTAGAACCTAGATTAATTGAACTTGGTTTTGATTATGTTTATTACAAACCATTCCTTGATCAATTGGTTTCTAATCAATCGCTTAACACTAAAATAGAAGAAATTAATCAAATAAACCAAAAACTAGTTTGCTTTCTTGAAAACCATGATGAGAAACGCTCAGCTTCAATCTGGCAAGGAGAGACTTTAAAAAATAAAATTAATTTATTAATTCAAACTAAAGGAATAGGTCTTTATTACCACGGTCAACTTGAAGGTAATCTAATCCGAACCCCGATTCAATTAATTCAAACTCCGTTCGAAGAGACAAACCGAGTGATCAAAAATTATTATTTGGAGAAGTTTAGAGAAACTAGTTATATAAACAAAACCTAAAAAATGTTTTTACTTAGAGGTGTCATGTAGCTTAGAGGGCGGAACAATGCTTAAGTTTATTTTTAATTCTCTCATCAACATAATCCTTGTTTTTTGGCTAAATTGTAAATTTTGGGCTTTTCGGCTGATCAATAATCAGGACGGACTAAACTATGTTCGGGAGCTTACTGAAAAAAGAGGATTGAGCTTGAAAAAATTCTTAAAGCTGATCTAGCAGACCAAAAGAGTACAGGCACTATCATTGCTAAAGGATTAACACTCTGGGCTGATTCAACTAAAGAGCCAGATTTAATTACTCTAGCAAAAGCTGGAGACTTCAATAAGTTAGGGCAAATCTTTGCTGAGCGTGGAGTTGATTTTGATTTTGATTTTGATTTTAAGCAAATAAGTTTGATTTAGATCCTTTCAAATTTCTGCAGATTTAACTTTACCCCTGATTATCTTTTGATATGTTTGGGCTATTTTTTTGCTTTTAATTCACTTAGCAATCTATTTGCCAGAATTACAGCTGAGACTGTCCAGCCTTGGAGCGGTTGCCCAGGTTGTGCCACTCGATTTTGTCGTGAGTCTTTTAAGTCTAATACATCAATTGTTACATTTGTGTAGCTATCGCGACCTACAAGCTCGGGATATAATTTGGTTTTTTCACAAATTTCAATTACCTGAGTTAGGATTAATTTAGCTCTAAATAAATTTTTTGGCTCTTTAGTATGCATAAGTCCCAAGGCACAATTAACATTATCAAATAACCAAACATTACCTGTGTGATAACCTGCAATGTGATAGCGATTAGAGTTAAAAGAGAGGCTTACTATACAATTCTGCGTAAAATTACTCTGGCTCACAAGCTCTGGGTACGCGGCATCTGTTATTTGTAGTTTAAGTTTTTCATAGCTATTGAATATTGAATGGCTCAAAATAGCCAAATTAGCAGATGAAAGTGCATCAAATTTAACATTTTCTTGAATTGCCATAGCCAAATAAGGTTTGTCTTCACTCGTTTCGTCAGGCTCTAAATAACAGATAAATTCTTTAAAAAAACTCTCTTGTAGTTTATTAGCAATCTCTAATTCCCCAAGCTCTACTAAGGCCTCAAAAGCAAGAACTTGTAATTCCATAATAGCAAGCGGTTTATTAAAATCAGGCTTAATTCCATGAATTAGAGTAGAAATAGCATCTTCTGAGTCTCTCCAAGACTGAACTTCTACGCCAGTTTGATTAAGTTTCTTATAGTAAAGCAAACCTTTTTCAGGATCTTTATTTATCCAATTAATTAAACAATTTTTAGCTAAATTTAAACTATCTCCGAACGTTTGAGTTTGATTGTTTCTATCTATATATTTTTGTTCAAGGAAATTTGGGTGTATTTTTGCTTTATTCTTAATAGCTAGGATATACTCAAGTGTTGCATCAATAGAACCGTAATAAGGAAATTCCCAACCGCGATTAACTAAATGTTGGTACTCTAAGTCGTTCTCACTTCTATGCTCATGCATTATTTTGCCGACCTCTTCTTCAGATTTTAAATTAAATTTTAATCCTTGCTTGGATGCCAAATAACTTAACACATCATTTTCTAGCTCCTCTAAACTCAGATTAATTATTTGCTTGATAGTAGGGTCAAAAAGCTCTAATGGAAAAATATCAAGTTTGTTGTAGGAGTCTGCAATTTTTAACATTTTAAGCTGAACAAGTGCATCTCGCCCAAAAGGTGTTGAAAATAAATTAGCCTCCCTGCCACCTCCATTACTTCCTGCCGCAAACAGCATCCAATATCCATCAGCTTTATTAACTAACAATTTGAGTGCTTCTCTCAGTGATAATTGCTTCTCTGGAATTTCAACCTCTATTTCACTGATATTTGTGATTTTTTCTTCCCTGTTTTGTGATAAATATCTTTTTAACATACTTCCTAAAAAAAACTGTTTCACAATAGTTGTCAAAAATATTTTGTTAAAATATAATCATGCAAACAAAAAAACAAAAACCAATATTTATGCTCTCTGAGATAATTGTTTCTCTAAAAAAGTTCTCTAAAAAATTTGAAAAGAATAAAAAAAACCAAAATAACTCAAAAATCTTGAACCGAAAAATGGATTCATTCAACATTCACCGACAAATCCAAGCTCAAAAGCTTCCTGAAAAAAATAGTACAGAAACATTTTATAAAACTTATAGTCAGAATAATGACAAAGACTTACACCCCAGAATCCAACTTAAAAATAATTTACTAATATCTTTAAAGCAATTGAGTTATGAATTTAAAAATCAGCCGTTTCAACGTAAAGGACTTGATTTAGAGAATCATATCGTAGATTATATTTATCATTATTTAACCGAAAGAGTAATTGAGTTACATTTTTTTAATAAATTAAATAACCCGATTGAAATAATCCAGCACATTCAAATTATTATTAAAGAGGCTCTTGATAAACAAGTCTTAGATTATAACACAGAAATGGAGTATAACTTTAATACTGCCAGTTTTTTACGTTTTTGTCAGACAAGCCTGCAAGAAAAAAAACATAGTGATTTAATATCAATCAATAGTAATGGTTTAAATTCAAACTTTGGGCATCCATTGGCTTTTGGGGTTGCTAAAGTTAATATCTGGGAATAAACTCTCTCTTGGTGTGAGTGTCCAAAAATGGTCTAAAAATTCTAGAAACTGGATTAGATTTAATTTGACCAAATTGAATACGACTTTGAGCGTTGCTAAGGAACAAATTTACTTTAGCCCTTGTAACTCCAACATAAGCAAGCCTAACCTCCTCTTCAATTCCTCCATCTTCATTAAATGAGTTTTGGTGGGGTAATAAGCCATCTTCACAGCCAACTAAAAATACTGTTTCATATTCAAGCCCTTTACTTTGGTGGAGTGTCAATAAATTAACTTTTGGTAAATTGTCATTACCTTCTTTAGTTTCAGCATTTGACATTAGTAAAATCTGAGAAAGAAATTCTCTTAATCGGGAGACTAAATCAAGTTCACTATTTTGGTCAAAAGGAAGCATTAATGAATAAATTTCAGAAATGTTTTCATTCCTTGCTATAAATTCGTCTTTAGTTGGGTATTCATTTTTTAAATATTTGTTATACCCAAGTGATTCCAGAAGCTCTTTAGTTAGATCAATGATTGAATCATGATGAGTCCAAGCTTCTTGGATTGAGGACAGCATCTCAAGAATGAGAGATTGGTATTTAGGAGGAAGCGGATAGTCGCTGTCAGTGAGCCAAACTTCAATTTTTTCTAAGGTTTTAGGACCAACTCCATCTATTATTAAAGGCAAAAAACGACTAAAGGCCAGCCTATCTTGACCGTTACTAATATAACGCAAAATTGCTAAAACATCTCTTACTTCTTTGCGATCAAGAAATCTAGTTCCAGAAACTAATCTATAGGGAACTCTGTTTTTAATTAAAGTTTCTTCAATCGCTCGAGACTGGGAATGGGTACGGTAGAGAACTGCAACATTATCAAGTTCTTTAATTTGGCTCCAATCAGTTGTAGGAATTTGCCACTGATTTGGATTGTAGGAATTATCTTGTTTACTACCCCAGAGCTTCTGGCCAATATCAAATTTAGAAATATTAGTAGCATCCAAAAAAGAGTCAAACATTGAACCGATTGAATCATTACTAATATCATCACTGCTTTCAAATCTAAGAGTAGAGTTGCTATCAATCTCTGTATCCTGATTGTAACTAATATCATTTGAATTTTCTTGTTTTGCGTAAAGTGAAATTATTTTTTTGATTATGAATTCGGCCTCTGCTTTTTCATTAAAAGCGTTATAATACTTAACTTGCAGATTATTTTGATTATCTGTGTGGAGATTTTTTTGTTTTTGAGATTTATTGTGAGTCAAGATTTTTTCGGCTAAATCTAAAATTGGCTGTGTTGAGCGGTAATTTTTGTTTAAAATGATTTCTTTAGTGTTAGGGTAAAGTTTATCAAACCCCAAAATTAATTCAATCTTGGAGCCTCTAAAACCATATATTGACTGAGCATCATCCCCAACTACAAATAGCGATCGTGATTGAGGATTATTAGTCATTTATACGTTAATTACGTGTTAATAGTAAATTTAGAAAATTTAGCAACTACAATTTTTTCCCCTGTTTCTTGCGATACATTAGCTAGTTTTTGAATGATTGTAATGCTAGGATCTTTTAAAAATGGTTGACTTAATAAGCTATAATCACTCACTATACTTGATTTTTTACCTTCTAAAATTTTGTCAATCATGTTTTCAGGCTTACCTTGATTAATTAATTGTTCTTTTGCTATTGCCAGTTCATTTTTAATAAATTCTTGATCAACTTCAGACTCATCAATAAACTTTACTTCAGTTGCAGCAATATGAAGAGCTATGTCATTGCCAAGTTCCTTAAAAATATCACCGCGAGAAACAAAATCAGTTTCACATTTGATCATTACCATCACACCGACGCGACTATCATGAATATAACTAAAAATTCCACCTTGAGCAGTTTCACGATCAGCACGAGCTTGAGCTTTTAGTACTCCTTGCTCACGTAAGTAAGCGATAATCTTGTCCTCATCTTCGATTTGAAGAGCGTCAATTGCTTTTTGGATATCTTTAAATGAGAGGCTAGTTCTAGCACGGATTGATTTGATTAATTCAATTTTTGACATATAATTTGGGTTTAAATTAGCTTTTGAAAATATGATACTAATCAAGTGTAATCCGAACACTTTTGTCAATAGATATGAGTTATTAATAACTAATTAATTTATAGAACTAACCTCCACAGACACTTGGACTAAGGGGCTCAAGCTTATTAAAACGAGCATTGATTTGTTTAGAGGATGGCTCTTCTTTCTGTACAAAGATCACAATGTTTCCAATCATATTATTAATTTGCCTCAACTCTTCCTCAGTTTTAATTGCCGTCTCAGCTTTCACTGTTTGAGCTTGCGATTTGCTAGTTCGTTCAGTTTTTGATTTGGAGTCAATCGCTTGATTATTCCTTAATTCCAGACCCTCTTTCTCTTTTAAATCTAGTTTTACTTTCTGCTCGTGGGCTTCTGCCTCTGATAGTGTCTGATGATCCTCACCATTGTGGGCTTTAACTTTAATAGTATCTAATAAGTTATCAGGACTGGAAGGATTGGATGAAATCTTTTTTTGCCATTTGTCTGACTCTTCTTTATCAAGCCTTACTTTGGAATCGACTCCAATAAACTTTTCCACTGATTGATTAAGGAAATCTTTAAAATCTTTTTTAACATAATTATTCTGATCTCCTACATACACGTAATATTGCTCATCAGGACTTGCTTTAGGAAGGCTATTTGAATGAATCGGTAACCAGATAAATTGTGGAGGAAGTTTTAATAACTCACCAAACTTTAACCCCATAGCTCCGCTCATTCCACCTACTAAATCAACTCCATAAAATTTTAAAACATCGCCTCCTGTCATGTCCTGCCAATGAACATGAACAATTTGATCCTTATTGTCATGAAAGTGAATAGGAGATTCAGTAATAGCTCCGCTACAAACATCTTTTACGTAATCAGTTTGATAACGAGGAGACCCAAAATCTTCACTTTGACCTTTATAAATATATTGCAAGCGAAAATGATAATGATCAGATTTGGCGAATTTAATTCTATCAGGAGTCAGAAGAAATAAAATACTCACACTAATAGTTATTAAAGCAAGAATTAAACCAATAACAGAGCCTAGGATTTTTAACAATTTTTTAGATATTTTAAACATATTTTTTACATTGAAAGATAATAACTATAACGTTTCTTAAACTGTTTACTCAAAAATTCTATTCGATGATCGTGATAATCATACAAAACCTGCTCTTTAGTAGTTCTTTGAATTCGCCCAATATACTGAACAAGTTTTCCTTCAAAGCTAAATGGATAAACTAGAAACAAACAATTTAAATTACTAATATCAACTCCTTCACCCATTAATTGCCCAGTTGCTATCAAAACTTCAAACTTACCTTTACGAATTTGAACAAGTTTTTTTTGGCGAGTAGTTTTAGGATCATCCCCTGTCATTGTAATAGTTTTACACTTCTCAGATAAGTACATATTTAAAACTTCTACGTGATCTTTTCTTTCTGTTAAAATTATAATAGAATGATTGTTTTTGACCTCTGCCAAAACATCTTTGACAATTTGCATGTTACGATGACTATCAAAAATTAAAACTCGATTTACGTTCTCAAGCAGATGCTCATTATGATTAAAAGGAATATATAAATCCGTCTCTCTGATAGTAAGTTTTGGTCGCTTCCCCATCTTAAAGTCAGTTCCCGAATTAGGATTAATTGTACAAATAATTTGCCCAATCCGATAAAAAATTAATTTTTCGTCTTTGTTTTTACGAAAAGGAGTAGCTGTTAAACCATACATGTAATACGAATCAAAAGCTTCAATAACTTTACCGAAAGTATTAGCAGGAATATGATGGCACTCATCTACAATCACAAGGCCAATGTTTTTAACCAAGCTTGGTAAGTCGGCAAGCATAGCGTGTAGTGTTTGAATAGTTGCAACCGTCACTTTCTCCCCCCATTTTTTTTTGCCACTGCCTACGATTCCAATTTCTTTCTTTGGAATTCCTAAAAAACTTTCAATCCTTTCAACCCATTGATCCATTAACTCTTTGCGATGCACTAGTATCAATGCAGGTTGTTTAAGCCGAGCTATCATTTCAATCCCGATTACAGTTTTACCGCTTCCAGGAGGCGATACTATCACCCCAAAATGATATTTAGCAATTACAGAGAGCGCATTTGATTGATATTCGCGTAAATCAATAGTAGAATTATAATCTAATTCTGGATGCTTGGTGCGCTTGTCAATTAATTTATGATCTATTCCAACTTTTTGTACATACCTAAGTAAATCCCCTGTAAACCCTCTTGGTAAGATGTATTCAGCATTCACAAGCTCATACATTAGAAACTCTGGAGGTGTATTCCAAGTGCTTTTACCTAATTTTTTTAATAAGGTGTACTGGTTATTTGAAATAGTTAACTGTTGTTGAATAAAACGCCATAACTCAATCCCTACCTCTTCTTTTGGTAAGTGTAGTTTGTTATCTAGCGTGATGTGTAACATTTTTTAAAAATGAATTTAATTATTAAAATTGTCTAGCCACAAAAAAAGTAGCCTATAGTTAATTAAACTATGACTACTAACAGAACATTACTAAAACCTTCACGAAACAGGTGGAGTAAGGTAGTTCTGATTTAAGCGATACTTTCTGTGAGACAAACCTACTGCAGTTTTTACTTCTTCTATTAAAGGTAAAGAAATCTTTAGCATTTTTTAGCTCCTTTTAAACTAGTTGTTAGCTGGTTTTGAATTTCATCCCAGTTTGTGATTATAAACCACTGAGCTCCTTGAATCTCTCTATAATTGATCGGTATAGACGCTATTCGAGATAGTAAAAAGCTCAATTTGTCTAAGTCAATTGTTTTGAGAATTTCGAAAACATTTATTTTTCTTGTACAATGACTGTGTATTGTAGTTTTACCATTACCATCATATTGGTAAATAGTATACTCGATTTCTAAAACAAACTCCTCAAGTTTTTTTGGATCTTTTACTCGAGGTTTTCTTTTAACTTTACTTCGCTTGATAACCATCTCTAAACGCTGCTCGAAATGTTAAGAACTTCTCAAACAAGACACAAATTTGTTTTAGTGTCAAAGAATTGTTTTAAAAAGATCTAATCAATATCTTTACCAACTTGAACATTCCAGAACTCTTGAAATAAATTTTCTTTTTTAGCTTTCAATAGCTGCTTTGGGTCACCTTTAATCTGAATTTGCCCCTTGTCTATTACTACAACGCTGTCACACTTTAAACAAGTAGTCATTCTATGAGTAATAAAGATTACAATACTATTTTTTGTTTTTTCTTTGATAAGATTCAAAACTCGACTTTCCTTGATAGCGTCAAGTTGATTTGTTCCTTCGTCTAAAACTATTATTGGCTTGGGATCAATTAAAACTCTAGTCAATTCAAGCAGTTGATTTTGACCACCGCTTAGGCTCACCCCCTCACCTAAAATCATATCAAGGCTTGTAATCACTGAGTCTAATTCTAGAATTTTTAATATTCTCCAAATTTCCTCATCATCAATTTTTTTGTTAGCATTTAGTAATAAATTATCTCTAATTGAAAGAGAGTCTATTAAATAACTTGATTGCTCAAGTGAACTAAAATTATGTCTCCATTTAATTGGATCTATTTGTTTAAGAGGGTAACCATCAACCAAAATTTCTCCGCTACTTGGATCAAGAACTCGCTTTAACAGTTTAGTTAAAGTAGTTTTACCCGCCCCGTTGTAGCCTACTATTCCGTAGAGAACACCTTTTTTAAATTCTAAATTAAAATTGTTTAAAATTGTTTTATTCTCATCAGCTAGCTCAAATATTTTATTCAAATCCTCAAACTCTTTAGTTATTTCTCGTTGCATCCACTTTGGTAAATGTTTTTTTATTTGTTTTGCTAAAAAAGTTTTAGGTTTATCTTCATACACACCCACTCGTTTCTGCATTTCTAATAGATAGTTTTTCTCCTGCTCATAAAATTTGGGATAACCGAAAGAAAGGTTTTTAATTGTAAGTTTTTGAATATCATTCGGTACAAATTCTTTAATGTTTGAATAGTCAATTTTTGGATTAATTTGTAAAAGAAACTCAATTCTAAAAAGACTAAATCGCAGTTCAATTATATTTTTGAAAAGATTTCCAATATCGTAAACCAAACTTTTTATTTGATTAACATAATAAAAATAAACCGTAAAAGTTCCAACGCTAATTTTCCCTGTAATAACTAAAAACCCTGCTAATAAGTTAGTCCCGAAAGAAACTAGTTCATTAATCAAATCTATAAAAAACTGAAAATTTTGATTACGATTATTTTGCTTAATATTAGTTAATTGCCACTCTAATCGTCTGTTTTTATATAAATTATATATATTTTCAAGCCAACCGTTCGTCAAAAAGCTATTAAAATAATTAATAATTCTCCATTGTAAATTCCACCTTAAATCATTTTGTCTATTTTCCAACAATTCATACTGCCTCCACATATTGCTCTTAACCCCATCTAAAATAATTGAAATAATTGAAGTTATAGCTACAAACCCCATCAACAAAGGATGTATAAGTGGTAATATAAATATAAATGAAATGATACTAACGGGAATTTTAATTAATCCTTGAATTAATTCTATAAACTTGTCTTGTAGAGAGTTAAATTGCCATTGTAGATTTCTAATTAAACGTAAATTATTTTCAGCCCCCAAAAAACTTGAATCAAAACGGGTTAAATGATTAGTGAATTTATCTTCTAAATAATTCTTAGACTCAAAATTTAGCACTCTTAAGAATTTTTCTTTGAACCAATTTAGTATTTTGTTAAAAAGCTGGAGAA
This sequence comes from Minisyncoccota bacterium, assembly GCA_043772945.1. Taxonomy (GTDB): domain Bacteria; phylum Patescibacteriota; class JACMRA01; order JACMRA01; family JACMRA01; genus JAYVFR01. The sequence goes on from JAYVFR010000012.1 coordinate 79,649, forward strand.
TAAAATACCCTGCGGCAATTAAGCTAAAAACAACCCAAGTATCACCAATCTGGTAACTCCACCAATTATTGATATTCAGCCCCATCCACTTTTCAGTTAAAGCATCAATTTGCCACTTTATAAACAAAGGACTAACAGTTGCTAAAATGGTACCCCAGAAAGTGAGAGGTAATAAAATCGCCATTTTTTTTAAATACCTATCCTGTTTATCAAGAACAAATTCTAAAGTTTCTTGCTTGGTTTGTAATAATACTTTTAAAAGCCAAAGTGTGATATTATTAAATAATTTAGCAATCATTGCTTGTCTATTTTGTTAACATTAAAGAAATTTTCGCCACTAATGTAATTATCATATGGATCAGAAGGATCAATTTGATTTAAAACAGGATTATTTAAAATAGATTGACTGAGCGGAACTCCTCTACGAGTTGCAACTTGTAACTCTCTAGCAGCTTTAACCAACACCCCTTTCTTTTCAACTTCTATCATCCTACGCTTAATATCACCTAGTATTGTAGTCGCAGGTAAATCAACCATACTTCCCAATTCTTTGATTTTAGAAATTTTACCTTTTTCGTCCGAACTAGCAAAATTACCAGAGGCGTCACTTGGATGCATTTTCTCGTACTCTTTATTCCAACGAGCCTGAATTTTTTCAACTGTTAAGTCAGCTAGTTTTTTATCAAGCTCTGCTGTATCAGGGTTTTTCGAATATTTTAATTTGCGAGGTTTAAAAAAAAACGTAACGACTTTAAAAATATACACTTCACTGTCACGGCCGTTATATCTACCGGCTGATAAATACGCGAAAAATGCGGCCACGGGTAAGGCCCAAATCCCGTTATAAGCTCCAAAAGACGGAGTAAGTTGGCTAAATAATATATAAACCAAAGTACACAAAAAAAATCCAAATAAAGCATATCCGAACTGCCTAATATTCAACATTAAAAATATTTTGTCTCCTGAGTCTAAAAATTGTGGTATTTGATAGCTAGCCATTTGTCTTCATTTTATTTAAATAAACGCTTTAAGTCAAAAATCCGAGCGCTAAAATTAAATTATTTTTTATTTGTTTTACTTACTCTAAATTTTCCTCATCAGAATATAAGCCTTTTGAGTCTGTTGGTAAATTAATACCCATTATTTCATCTAAAATCTGCTCAGCTGTCAAGTGATTAGATTTAACTCCTAAGTCAATCAACAACTCTTTAATTTTTTTGAGTTTGCTAATTTCAAATTCTCTGACAGTAACATCTAGACTACTACCAGTAATTGAATCTATTGTGTTTAGCCAAGTTAAGCGACTATCATGAGACAAAACTGATATTTCATAAATTAGATTTTTAGAAATATTAAAAAAAGGTAAACTTAAGATTTCTGGTAACAGGTTTTCTTGTTCTTTAGCATTATTTTGATTTACGCTATGAATAAATTTAAGAATTAAAATCAACCATCTAATTTCCTTTGCTTCTAAAACGTTATTTTGTTTTTCATAATTGACATCTAGATTGCTAACTTGAAGAAATTTAGCAATTAACTCTAAGTCTTTGTGATTTCGAGATATGATTGCTATATCACTACCACGCGCCCCTAAATTTATTAAACTATTGGCTTCTTTTGCTATCCAAAAAAATTCCTCATTAATAGAGGAAAATTCTTGTGCTTGGATAGTTGACATATTGTAGCAATTACTGAGAATTATAATTTGGTTATTACAAGACCTCTTCAGCAAGGGAAACTAGTTTGTTAAATCCTTTTTCACGAATTTCACGAGCAATAGGTCCAAAAACACGAGTTGCAACTGGTTCTCCATTTTTATTTACAATAACACCTGCGTTGTCAGTAAAAGAAATAGAACTACCATCTTTCCGGTGAATTCGCATTTTAGTACGGACAATTAAAATGTCTACTTTTTGAGTTTTTTTAATCTTACCTCCAGCATTAGCTTTTTTGACGGAACCTTTAATAATTGCTCCAACACCAACTGACTGCTGACCGTTTTTACCACTGACTGAGAAAATCATAACTTTGACGGCTCCTGAATTATCAGCTACATGTACTACGCTTCTTTCTAATAACATACTCTTATTTTTTAAATTAATTAATATTGTTTATTGTTTATAGTAAATCTTCTTTTGATACAACTTTACAAGTTACAGGTAACTTATGAGCTGCAATTCTGAACGATTCTAAAATTTTTTCTGGAGTACTTCCACGTACTTCAAAAATAATTCTACCTGGTTTAACTGGGAACATGAAATAATCAATCCCACCAGTACCAGATCCCATAGGAACACCTAGACCTTTTCCAGTAACGGGACGATTAGGGAAAATACGAATTAGAATCTTTGCCCCTTTATTTCTACGGCTAATAACTCTACGAGCTGACTCGATTTGGCGAGCTGTCATCCAACTTGAACTAGTTGCCATTAAGCCAAATTCACCGAAAACTAATGAGTTACCTCGATTGCACATTCCACGACGTCGTTGACCGTAAGTGTTAAAGATTTTTTTATGGACGATTCTTTTTGGAGCGAGCATACATCATGATTATAATAATTTGTAATGGAGTGTCTATAATTTAGTATAGATTATTTATGTTTAATAAGTAAATTGAACTGTTATTTTCAAAAGTTAGTCAAGTTCTAAAACTAAATTAATTTAGTTAAGCTTTCTCAATAACTTTATGACTAATAGTTTTTGAGATCGGACGGCAAGATATTACTTCAACCGTGTCACCAATTTTGTAAACGGTCGAATCAATGCAACTGACTGAGTATTTTTTTCGAACTTTATACACTTTTTTGTATTTAGGATGAATTGTTGTACGATAAACTGCTACCACTAGGGCTTTTTGCATTTTGTTTGATAGAATTATTCCTGTCATAAGTTATTTTAATTAGTATGTAAAATTTTTGAATTTATCACCTTTGTAGAGCCAAACTTTGATACCTACAATCCCAGCTTTAGTCTTACAATGCACTTGAGCATAATCAATATTTGCATCAATTGTGTGACGCGGGACACTACCATGACTAAAGTTTTCAGTACGAGCAATTTCAGCTCCATTCAAACGACCCGCTAGAGTAATTTTAGCTCCTAAAATCCCTGCATAACGAATCTTTTCCAAATAGGTCTTAGCTAATCGACGATAAGCTATCCCTCTCTGAATTCCAGTACAAAGTTCGTCGGCAATAATTTGTGCTGACTTATACGGATCTTTGAATTCTTGAATATCTAACTTCAAGTCATCAGCTAATCCGATTTTTTTGACTAAATCTTCCTTTAATTTATTGATTGTAGCTCCACCTTTACCAATAACTAATCCAGGTTTGGTAACAAATAATGTAATTTCTAATTTTTTGAAATAACGACGAATTATGATTTTAACTAAACCTGCATTGGGGATAGTTTTTTTTATAAAATCACGAATTTTTTTGTCTTCAAGTAGATACTTAGAATAGTTACGAGAAGTAGCAAACCATACAGATGATTGTAAATTACTTACTTCACTACTGTTATTGTGTACGTTTGCAAGACGTTGTTTAGCTCTAAGTAAGTTAACGCTGATTTTTTGACCCATATCTTAATATTTTGTTATATAATAAATAATTCTGATAATCTTTTTTAAAAAAACGGTATTTTTTTGATAAATACGACTAATATATACTTAAAAACACATAATTATAAAAATTGTCAAACACACTTAGCTAAATTTAATATTTTTATCCAAATATTGTTTAGGTATTTTAAATATTTCGTTTGGATGGTTAAACTAAATTTGACATCATGAAAAAAAAAATTCAGAGTATGGTATCTAAAGAATAAAAACGCCGCTTTAGCTCACCTGGTAGAGCAACAGTTTTGTAAACTGTAGGTAGTCAGTTCGAGCCTGACAAGCGGCTCCACTAAATTTACTTCATACATTGTCACCACTAACTCTTTTAAGAAGAATTTGTTTAAGTCCTGCTGCTTGGTTTTTAGTTGCATTAATTTCAATAATTCTTTTTTGGTGCCATAGCACAATTAACCAAGATCCCTATCAAAACAAAAATTTAAAGAACCAAGAAATTATTGCTAGAGTTTTAAATAGTAAAAATACAAGCTTTGGATTAAAAGAATATTCAGTTTTGTGGAATAATCAAACTTGGATAATCAAAAATAATTCTCAAAATCTTAGCACAGGTGCTAATTATAAATTAGCAATTAATTCTACTGATAATTACTTCGACACCATTAAGACTAACAGTTTTAATCGCTATAATTACTCCCTTGGTATTCAAGGTGAAATTAAATCAATATCTAGTATTAAATTAATTAACTGTGATTTTGTTTGTTTCTTGATTAATTCAACAAATCAAATTCGTAATAATTTGCAAATCCAGCTTTTGTTAAATAATTGTCATAATAACTATTATATAATCGAATTTCTTCAGCAAGACTCCCAAACTTGTCAAGATATCAGCTATCTTGGATATGGATTAATTTTAGGAGGTAGTAACAATCTTGATAAAATCTTTAAACAAAATATCAAAAAAATTGGTTTGACTCATTTAATTGCATTTAGTGGATTTCAGGTTGTGATAATTTGCAGTTTATTAGAATTTGGCTTAACAAAAACAGGCTTTAATCGCTTAACTAGATTAATTATCACAGCTATAATTTTATCTATTACAATTATTTTAGTAGGGCCGCAACCTCCAGTCCTACGTTCTAGTATTGGTATTTTAATCCTTGAAAGTCTCTTGTTCTTTACTGGCAAAAAAATTTTTGCAATACATAGATTAATTTACTCCAGCTTAATTCTACTAATTTTAAATCCTTTTTATTTAATCAATTTAAGTTTTCAACTTTCAATTTTGGCAACTTTAGGACTAGTATTGAGTAGTAGTTTAATTAATCAAGCAAGTAAAAGAATAAACGAAAAATTTTGGCTAGAATTAATAACCCAGACTACTGGAGCTTGGATTTTAACATTACCAATTATAATTATGCTAAACGAGCAGATTAATATGTTACAAATAATCTCTAATATATTAATTATTCCGATCATTCCGATTTCTTCAGCTTTAATTCTATTGACAGTAATACCGCTAATTGGAAGTTTTTTTGGATTTTTCAACACCCTAATATTAACTTGTTTGCAAATTTTAATTAATGATTTAGCTAAAATTAATCAACTAAATTTTGTCTTTAAAAATAATTTAACATTGACCGATATAATTGTTTATTACAGCTTAATTCTAATGATTTGGATAGCAATTTATTCTCAAAAAGCCAGTTTTAAAAGTCCTAAAAAAAGCCAGTAACTTAACACTAGCTTTATTGTTAGGTTTAATGAATTAACTTAAACTATTTCTGAATTTGTTTTCAGTTCTGTTTCTGGCTGAATTCGTGGTTGAACTTTTTTTGCGCGAATAGCTTTAATTGGGTCTTTCATTTTAATAAGATAATTCAAAGTAGCACGACGACCTCTTTGTAACTTAGTTACTACAATTTTATCAATGTTAGGGCTGTGAATAGGGAAAGTACGCATAGTTTTAATGCCTGCGGTGCTTACTTTTAAAACCTTAAAGCTTGCGTTAATACTCGTTTTTTGATGACGATCTATAACGATTCCGCTGAAAATTTGAATTCTCTCTTTTGCACCTTCTTTAATTTTATAGTGGACACTAAGTACTGAACCAACAGTAAACTCAGGAATGTCAGTTCGTAGCTGAGCTTGCACTACTTTAGATTGTTGTATTAAATGGCTAGACATGATAATTAGGTTAATGACTATACATTAGATAACAAAATTGCTTTTCGTCAATTCAAATAACTTTATGCGCTCGAGTCTTGACTAAAATCAAGTTTAAATCCATTAGTGTTTGCATTCTTTATGGCTTTAACTAAAAATCAAAAAATAATTTCTGGAGTAATTTCAATTCTAATTTTATTTATTATTATTCTATTGACCTTTACTTTACCAAAAATTTTTACTAAGCCCAATAGCGCAAACAATCCCAATTCAGCGAGCAACTCAATAAGTGTTCCGCCTTTATCTCTATCTAAAATAGAAATTAGCATAGAGGGATGTAAAATTTTAAATGCTGAAATAGCTAAAAAATACTTAAGCAGCGAAGTAGAAAACATCTCAAACACCAAGTTTACTAACTTATCGTCCTGTGCTTACAAAAATTCACAAAATGATACTATTGGAATCAATCTTATGGAAAATAAAGATACTTTAGAAGCCGAAACAAATTTTAAAAATATCAAAAAAACTAATCCTAAATTTGAAATTATCACTGAATTAAAAGATGGGGCTGGAATTGACTCAAGCACTTTTCAATTAAGTTTTCAAAAAAATAAATATACTGGCTCAATCTCTATTGTGAAAAAAGGGAACGCTGACGTTAAGGGAAGTTTAATAAACTTGTACAAAGAACTAAATATTAACTAATATCAATAGTCGTTGATTAAAGATTATCTAAAACTTGATTAACTAAAGCATCTGCCTCTTTATTATATTCACGATAAATATGAGAAGCAATCAAATTGTCTATTTGGCTAGTGTATCTAAAAACCTCTATTGCTATTTTTTGCAAATTTAAATCTTTAATCTTCCATTTTCTCAATAATTGCTGAATAACCAAGTTAGAGTCTGCTAAGATTTGAAGCTCGACTTGCGACAAATCATAGTTATTAGACAACCACTCTAGCGCTTTTAAAAGTCCCATCCATTCAGCATAATTATTAGTTTGAATCCCTAAATAAAAACCCTCCTGATGAATTAAAATATTGTTAGTATTAATTAACTCTTTGAGATTGAATGTACCTGAATCAACACTGACAAAATTATTTACTTGGTAAATCACAAAGCCACAAGCAGACTTACCAGGATTACTGCGAGAACCCCCATCAGTTGTTATAGTTATTTTAGGCATACTTTATTTTTTATAATTTATTAACACAAAAAAGCCAAATAATTAAATCAGGCTTGTTATTTTCTATGTGTGTTTAGTTTTATTCAGCTTTAGCTGCTTTAATACCGCGAGCTACGCTGGCTGAAACTTCTTTAATTCCAATTGCAATTTTAGCTGTAATTTGATTTAAAGTGCTTGCTACCATAGCCATAGAGTCTTTGTGGGTTGGAACTTTAGCAATTGCCTGAGTTTTTTCAGCGTTGCAATACTCACCGTTAATTACTGATCCAATTATATTAAAATTATCAGAAAATTCTTTTTTGATAGCTTCAGTAATTACTTTAGGTACGGTTACTTCATCACTAGCGGATCCATTCTCTAAAAAAGTAATAAAAGTTTGACCAACTAAATTCTCACTAATATCTGGAAATGCTTTTTGAATTAAGGTATTTTTACAAACTTTAACTACAATTCCAGCCTTTCGAACAGCAAAGCGGAACTCTGTTGTTTTATTAGCATTTAAAGGAGTTTTAGTGTCTCTAGTGGTGATTAAAACTACTGCTTTTTGAGAACCAATTTCACCTGTCAGTTGATTTAAAATTGTTGATTTTTGATTTTTAGTAATAGCCATATTTGGTCGTTAATCTAAGAATTTTTGATTATATATGCTATATATTGGATTTATCTTACTGCTTTTGTCAAGTAATTTATTTTATAATTTCTGCTTTTTCGATAGTTAGTGGTTTATCTGGTTTACCATCAGTTACCTCACCTGTTTGACTTGGGTTTGGGCTAATTGGATTAACATTTTGTTTAATTTTTTCTAAAGTCTCATAATTATTTGAGTCAACAACTCCAAAAACTGTGTATTGGGCTGGTAACTTAGTATCACTAAGTGTAACAAAAAACTGACTTGTAGCTGAATCTGGCTGATTAGTCTTTGCCATTAGCATCAATCCCTTAGCATAAACGACTTCTCCTGTAACTTTATTATAATCTTTATAAAGAGTATCATCTTTAAGTTTTGGGTCGTTTTTTATCTGACCCCTAGTAGCTTCGTTCTGACTTTCAAACTCTGGCTTAATTTCCCATAGTTCATCAGCCACACCCTTACCACTAGCACTTTCCCCTCCTTTACCGTCCCCTAACGGATCGCCACCTTGTATTACAGAGAAATTCTCCTGCTTAACAATTCTATGAAACCCTATACCGTTATAATACCCTCTGCTAACAAGCCTAATGAAATTTTCGGTTGTTCGTGGAGCGGCTTTGTCCTTTAAACTAATTTTAAGATCACCGTAATCTTTAATTTTAAGATTAACTTTTTGGTCCGTAAAAACTAAAGTTTTATTTTCCTCTTCAAGTTTTACTTTCAATTCTTCTTGGCGGGCTTTGGTGCTTGATTCACTTGATTTTTTTTCTGACTCTGCCTTCGCTTGATCAGTACTAGTTAAAATTACATTTGGAACTACATGAAGAAAAGCAACTAAAGTAAAAACAATAGCCAGGACTGTAAATAGCAAACTAAAAAGTTTAGTACTATTGCTTGTATAATATTTATCTTGTAAATTTACATTTTTTGGATATGAATATTTATTATTTTTTAATTTCTGATTTGGCTGTTCATCTAAATTCTGTTCTTTTGCTTCATTAGTTGTCTTTATTGTTTCTACGTCGATGAAACTTTGGTCATTTTCTTGATTTTCAGTTTCAACTTGAGCGTTATTAACTAAATTTGTTTTTTTGAAATTTTTCTTGATTTTTTTGGACATGTATGGAATTACTTGAACTTATTTTTTGTGAATTTTGTCAATAATTAATCTCTATGGCAAAAGCGCCCTATCAATTACTTCTCCCTGCTTCTCGGCGCTTAAACCACCAGTCCACCAATCAAATATTTTATTATTTTTCAAAACAATATTTGTGGGAGTTCCGCCACTTTTAGTTAACCCAACATTTTTAGCGTCTTTAGTAATAGTACTTTCAGGAAGTATTGCTTCTTTAATATCTTTTTCATCAAATTTAACTTCATCCACAATACTGTTACTTTGATAATCCTTGAGCCATTGATCATAATTAAGACCCTCGATTCTTTTGGCCGTTGATTCGATTGTACTAATGTTTAAACTTTCCTGATTGGCAAAAATTTGTTTTTTAAACTCGAAATAAAAATCTTTGTTTTGTTTGGCGACAGCTTGTGCACCTTGAGCGGCAGGAAGAGCAAAAGGGTGTAAGTTAGTAAGTGGCATATTTCGGTACACAATTTCAATCCTGTCTTTGTATTTATCTACTATTTTCTGGAGGTCTGGATCGTTTGACTTACAAGCAGGGCATTGTAAATCATAAAAATAAATAAGTTTAACTTCAGCATTTTCTTTACCGATTTTAACATTATAATCCCGAACCCAGTCAGATTCAAAAGCATAGTTGCTCTTGTATCCGAAAGAAACAAAGTTAAAAACTAGAACTAAGCCAATAACTACGGCAAAGAAAATTGCAAAAATGTGTTTAAATTCTAAAATGGTTTCCCAAAAGCTTTTTTCAAAATTAGGTGAAGTCATAAAATATGTATTGGAATGGATGTAGATATAAAATAAACCCGAAGTTATTAATCAAGCTAATTTTTGTCAACTAGAGAAAATAAAAAAGAAATTATAAAAAGAAACCAAAGCCCCATTTTTTTTGAAATAAAAAAAGACCAATCAAAGAATTATAATGAAAGGTTTGATAAACAAACAAATCACTATAACCAAACTTGGTCTATGAACAAAAAAACTAACTAAAAACTATAAGTCTCTAGTTAGAAAAACCTTATTGAGGTTTATTTTTTGAGAGGTGTAACGTCAACTTTGTTACTTGCACTTGCATCTTCTTGCAAGGAGTAAAGCGGTGCTTTAGTCATACGAATTGGGCTAGACGACCAGATTACTGGTTGTTCGGCTCGAATTACAGTACCTGCAACAGAAACGCAGACAGTGCCTTCGCTGTTTGTTGGCGGATACAGTCCGGTACCAGGCTCAATTTGAGCTAGAGCGACCGCGCTGGAGGATGAACGATCAGTCATGAGAGGGTTGGTGCTTTGAGTTGCCTCATTGTAGCATGACCCAAATGTCGTGAGAGATAGCAATGGAGTACCGTCATTAGCCGTTACGACAGCGTAACCAACAAGTGAAGGTGCATCAAGTAACTTTTCCGCAGCATGCTTGGTTTTACGCAGAGTAAAAAACTTCGCCTCGAAAGCAGGTGATGAGACGATGGCTTTTTGTAGCACGTCTTCAGATTTAACCTTGTCTTTGTAATTTGCCGACCCGTCGCATGAGGTAACCCCAATTGACAGTACAGAAACCAATACTAAAGCGATAACAGCTTTCCAGAATTTAGAAATAAAAGGCATGGAAATTCTCCGTATAAGAATTGTTGAACAAATTAAAAATGAAATGAAAGCTTTGCAAACTATTGGGCAGGTTGAGCAGAACTCGATTGCTTATAATCAGCAATATCATTGGGCAAAACTACACCAGCGGACTTAGCAGTAGTAATTTGAGCGCCAATTTCAACTTCTAAAGCTGTAATCGCTGTATTCCAATCAACAATTTGATTGCCAATTTCAACTTTTTTTTGAGCGCCTGTTTCGGTAGCAAGTTTTGCTTGAGCTGCGACGATTTTTGCCTGCAGATTTTTAACCCGTCCGATCGAGGCACGAAGTGCTTCTTGCGTGGCAGGATTCATTTGCTTATTAACAAACTCCTGATTTTGGATGGCTGGTTGGGTGGCAAGATGCACGACCGTCACAATTGCACCCACTCCAAGACTAATGCAAGTAACAACGATAGCTACCCTAGCCCACAAGCTATATTCTCTAAATTCATCCATGATTATATTCCTTCAGCAATTGCTGAATAACTTGATTTGTGTCGTGTCTTTGAAACAAAGGTTCCGCTAAAATTTTTTGAGAATCACCCCCATGTAAGCGGTAAAAATAATTAAAATCATTTTGCAGGCTAGCTTTTAACAACAGTTGTTGTTGTTTGGCTAGCTTGTTTCGTTGTAGTTTCTGGTATTGTCGGAAAGCTTTTTTAAAAGCCCAAACAATATTTTGTCCAAAAGCAAGAACCAAAACAGCCAAAATGATGAGGTATAAAACCCACATCCGCGTAAAACCTCTTTTTGTAGTTTATCTGTGAATCTATTCATTGTTTTTAAGCAACGAACATTCTATACGCCAACCTCAGTTTTTTGTTATTGTCAAAACTAAATTACTGTCTAAAGATTAACTAAAACCTAATAACAATTACACCCTCTTGACCTTCGAAATAATCACCATTTCGCCAAGCTACTCCAAGCTCGTCTAAATATCTTTCAGTATAGTATCTAATTGGATTTTTTTCATCTATTAAGTTTCTAGAGCCTAAACCCTTACCTACAATTATTCGCAAATTCATATAATCAATTCGTTTAGAAATTAAATAAGGGTAAATAAATTTATCAAGCCGCTGCCAAACTATTTTCTCAATAGAAGGCTCTCCTCTGTAACTAACACGGAGATTTAGAATTGCTAGATTTAGAGTGTACGAGTGTTTAGACATAATGGTTTGTGAGACTTGACAAAAGGTAAGACGCCAATCAAATT